>DLAC01000013.1:16659-22417 GCA_002493865.1 Caryophanales bacterium UBA7057 | reverse complement strand
GAAATGCCACTCGTTAATGTACTTAGAGATATGGAACAAACAGGAGTCCAAGTAGATTGTACTTATTTAGAGAAAATGGGAGAGGATTTAGATGGAAGAATTGCTTCCTTAGAAAAAGAGATTTTTGAAATTTCAAAAGAAACATTTAATATTGCTTCTCCAAAACAACTAGGAATTATTCTATTTGAAAAATTACAAATTCCATATCCTAAAAAAGTTAAAAATGGTAGCTATTCTACAAGTAAAGATATTTTAGATAAATTGGCTCCTGATTATCCAATTGTTGGGAAAATATTAGATTATCGAATGTTGACGAAATTAAAAGCAACCTATATTACGGGATTACTTGCCGAGGTATTAGAAGATGGAAAGATTCATACGATCTTTAATCAAACCTTAACGAGAACTGGAAGACTTTCTAGTATTTCTCCAAACCTACAAAACATTCCAATTCGAACAGAAGAAGGAAGACTCATCCGAAAAGCCTTTATTCCAGAAAAAAATAGTATTATTTTATCTAGTGACTATTCTCAAATTGAACTTCGTATTTTTGCGTCTTTAGCGAATGTTGATAACCTGATAAAGGCATTTCAAGAAAACAAAGATATTCATGCCAAAACTGCTTCTGATATCTTTCATGTTTCACTAGAAGAAGTTACCAAAGATATGAGAAGAACGGCGAAGGCTGTCAATTTTGGAATCCTTTATGGAATTAGTAGTTTTGGTCTTTCTGAAGATTTGGGAATTGATATTATGAGTGCGAGGGCATTTATTGATGGTTATTTAGATACATATCCAGAAATTAAAAAATATATGGATGAAACTGTAAAAAAGGCTTATGCGGATGGATATGTAAAAACAGTCATGAATCGGAAACGAACCATGGAAGAATTAAAAAGTAAGAATTATTTAGTTCGGAGTCAAGGAGAAAGAATTGCTTTAAATACGCCAATTCAAGGAAGCAGTGCAGATATTTTAAAGAAAGCAATGATTGAAATTTTTAAGGAATTTGAAGAAAAGAAATTAAAGAGTAAGATGCTAATTCAGGTGCACGATGAACTTGTATTTAATGTATTGTTAGAAGAACAAGAGACAGTGACAGAAATTGTAAAGAGAATTATGGAAAATACGTATCAATTAAATGTTCCATTAGTAGTTGATATTGAAACCGGAAATGATTGGTATGAAGCAAAATAAATTTTATTTAAAATCTTAGTAATTCGTAAAATACTTACATATAATGGGAAATATGGAGAGTTGAAAATATGAAATTTGGAAAAGTAAAAGTAAATAAAAAAATATCTTTAGGGATAGTAACTGGTATTTTAGTAATCGGAGGAGTCATAGGTGGAGTTCTGATGATACAAAAAGAACAAAAATTAAAGGAAGAAATCAAAAAGGCAACGGTCTATTTAAAGAACGATTTAAAGTTTGAGATTCATACAGAAGTAAAATTATTGTCCTTGGTAGATCATAAAGATGATCGGGTAAAGATTTTAAGTAAGGATGAAACGATTGATACCAGTACACTTGGAGAACAGAAAGTAACTATCCGGTATGAGGTAGAAAAAGAAAAGCGTGAAAAAACTTTCAAAGTGATGATTATCGATACGACAGCTCCAACGATGGAATACCCAAAAGAATTAAGTACTACAGAAGAAAGTGAAATTGATTTGTTAAAGGATGTAAAGGTTAGTGATAACTCTATGGAAGAAATTCAAGCTACAGTTGAGGGAGACTATGATTTTAACAAAGAAGGAACCTATCATTTAAAATATGTTGCGAGTGATAGTAGTAATAATAAATCGGAAGAAGAATTTACTTTAACCGTAAACAAGAAACCGGTTGTAAATACCTCTAATCCTAATTCTTCAAAATCTAATGCAAGTTTCACAACTACGAAAGGATTTCAAGGAAAGACCGTGAATGGTGTCACTTATATTGATGGGGTATTAATTGCCAATAAGACGTATAGTTTGCCATCTAACTACGGATCTGGTTTAACCGGGGAGACACAGCAAGCATTTAATCAAATGAGGGATGCTGCTGCAAGTAATGGATTAAATTTATCAATTATTAGTGGGTTCCGTTCTTACTCACATCAGAATAATATTTATAATAATTATGTTGCTAGGGATGGAAAGGTGGCAGCCGATAGATATTCTGCACGCCCAGGACATTCAGAACACCAAACAGGACTTGCCATTGATATTAATAGTCTTTCTCAATCTTTTGAAAATACGGCAGAAGGAAAATGGCTCAAAGATAATAGTTATCACTATGGATTTATCTTAAGATATCCTAAGGATGGAGAAGCAGTTACTGGTTATATGTATGAACCATGGCATTTTAGATATGTTGGTGTCGAACTTGCTACCAAACTATATAACAATGGTTCTTGGATTACTTTAGAAGATTACTTTGGAATTACAAGCGAGTATCGATAAATAGGTAGAAATCTCCTTGCCAGAATATTCTTTTTGTTATATAATATGGGGAAAAAAGGAAAAAGAGGAATGAATATGGAAAAGTTAGAAATCAATGAAGAAAATTATGAATTATATCAAAAATTATTACAAATTAGGAATAGTAGAATAGACTCAAAGTATGCAGAATTAGTTTATATAGGACAAATTCTTGGCACGATGCTAATGATGATTACTGTTGTTTTAGGCATGATTCCAGTAACACATCTTGCTTTAACATTTGGTGATAAACTTGGAACTCTTTTCTCCATAGAAGAAAGAATAATACATACTGGTGTTATTGCATGTTATGGTATGACAGTAGCGTGTACATTATTTTCTCTTCCCAAGATTATTTGTCATATTCGTACGAACATATTTCATAAAAAACACCCAAATGTAGACATTAAAGTTAAGACAGAAGAAATAAAAAAGGAATTAAACAAATATAATCAATTATCTAAAACTACACAAGATATTGAGAAAAAGGAAGAAGAACATTTATCTAAAGTTTCAACGGATATTGAAGAAAAGAGAGAAGAACATTTATCTAATTATTCAGATAAATTTCAGGAATCAACGGCAGAAGAAATGCTAGCCTTTCTAAAAGAAGAAAAAGTATTTTGGGAACAAGTAGCAATCGAAGAAAAATATAGAGATACTGATGAAGATACAACAGGACAGACAGAAATTGGTCAGGTAAAAAGTCCTACAGAAAATGGTGGGAAAGTTTATCATAGATAAAGAAGTAGGGGATATTTATGGAAAAAATAGAAATCAATGAAGAAAATTATGATATGTATCAAGAATTTTTAGATGCTAAGAATGGTAGCATGTCAGAAAATCGTTTATATTTGTATATAACTGGAATTACAATTGCTGTTTTTGTATTTTTTGGACTCGGAATGACAGGAACTGTACTGATTATAGAACCTATCAGTAATCTTGTAACTGTTACTGTAAGCGAAGCAGTTAGACATGCACTTATGATGACTGGAGTGGCAATAGCAGGTTTAGGTACTACCATCGGTGCTATCGTTTTTTCTGTATATAAATTTTTTCTTTCAGGAATTCCTCGAATTCTTCTTAAATCTTTTTCCAGAAAATACCCTGACTTTGATCTCAGTGTGTCTGAAGAAGAAGTAAAAAAAGAACTAGAAAAGTATGAACAATTATCACAAATTCCAAAAGATATAGAAGAAAAAAAGAAAGAACATTTAACGAATCATCAAGAGTCATTCAGAGAAATGACAACGGAAGAAAAGGTAGCTTTTTTAGAGAAAGAAAAAGCATTTTGGGAACAAGTAGCAACCCAAGAAAAATATAGAGATACAGATGAAGATACAACAGGACAGACAGAAATTGGGCAGATAAAAAGTCCTACAGAAAATGGTGAGAAAGTTTATCATATATAAAAATAAGGAGTGTTAGCGGTATGCCAGAAAAACCAGAGGTAATGACAGTCGCGCGGAAACTAAAAAATCATTTAGTTGGACGGGAATTTAAAAGTGTAGAGATCTTCCATGACAATATCGTTTCGTATCCGACTGTAGAAGAATTTAAAGAAAAAATTAAAAATAAAAAAATTATAGATATCACAACGAGAGGCAAGTGGATTGTCTTTGATTTAGAAAATGATTACTTACTAGTACATCTTCGGATGGAAGGTAAGTTCTTTTATCGTACAAGTAAAGATATAAGAGAAAAGCATGAACATGTCATTTTTACTTTAGATCATGGGGAAGAGCTTCGATATCATGATGTTCGTAAATTTGGAAAGATGGTATTGATTTCTAAAAAAGAAGCTCCAGATCATAAACCTTTTTCCGAACTTGGATTAGAATTTTGGGATTCAGAGTTAACAGATTCCTATTTAAAAGAATATTATAAAAAGAAGTCCCTTCCGATTAAAAGTGTGTTATTAGATCAATCTATTATTACAGGAATTGGAAATATTTATGCCGATGAGATTTTATATCGATCACACATTTCTCCTTTACGTTCTGCGAATCGATTAACGAAAAAGAATCGGAGTGATATTATTTTATATACCAGAGAAGTATTAAACGAAGCAATTGATGCTGGGGGAACAACGATTCGAAGCTATACATCAGAAGAAGGAGTTCATGGACTCTTTCAACAACAATTAAAGGTTCATGGTAAAAAAGGAGAGCCCTGTCCAAATTGTGGAGCAAATATTTTAAAAATCCAAGTAGGAGGAAGAGGAACTTACTATTGTCCAAAATGTCAAAAAACAAAATAAATATGGATTTAGGCGGTTGTCAAAGATAGAATTTTATGATACGATGGAAACCGTGTTTGAAAGGGAGTATGTATATGAAAAAAACTAAAATTATTTGTAGTATTGGTCCAAATACACAAAATTGGGAAAACTTTAAGGGATTAGTAGAAGCAGGGATGAATGTTGCGAGAATTAATTTTTCTCATGCGACTATGGAAGAAAGAAAATTAGATGAAAGTTTAGTAGAGAAAGCTCGAAAAGAATTAGGCGCAAACATTGCAATTCTTTATGATACGAAAGGACCAGATTTAAGAACTTGCGAATTTGAAAACGATAAGATTGAACTGGTTGCTGGAAAAACAATTCGAATTGTCGAAGAAGATGTAGTCGGAAACAGCGAAAGAATTTCTTTAAATTATAAGGGAGTTTTAAAACCAGTAGAAGTAGGTTCTACCATTTTAATTGATGATGGATTTTATAAATTGGTTGTAGTTTCTAAAGAAACTGATGGAATTACATGTAGAATTGAAAATTCTGGAACGATTAAGAGTCGGCGTGGAGTATGTATTCCAGGAATTAAGTTAGAAGTTCCATATGTTTCAGAAAAGGATAAAGAAGACATTCAATATGCTTGTGATATGGATGGCGATTATTTAGCAATTTCTTTTGTAAATAGTGCTGAAAATATTAGAGAAGTTCGAGAATTATGTAAGAAATATGGAAAACCTAATATGCCGATTATTTCTAAGGTGGAAACACAATATGCCATGGATAATTTGGAAGAAATTGTAGAAGCATCTGATTATATTATGGTAGCACGTGGTGATTTAGGAATTGAAACTGGAGTAGAAAATTTACCACTATATCAACAAATGATGATTGATGCATGCCATGCGAGTGGAACTGGTGTCATTATGGCTACTCAAATGATGTATAGTATGAAGACAAATATTCGTCCGACCAATGCAGAAGTAACTGATGTAGCCAATGCTGTTTTAGCAGGATGCGATGCCATTATGACGAGTGATGAAACGACGATTGGAAATTATCC
>DLAC01000013.1:0-16283 GCA_002493865.1 Caryophanales bacterium UBA7057 | reverse complement strand
ATTGCAGAGTGTGTGGTAAAAGCAACTACCAGTTTGGAGATCCGAGGAGTAGTTGTATCGACATTAACAGGAATTACGGCACTAGATATTTCTTCCTTAAGACCAAATGCGCCAATTGTTGCGACTGTAACGGATGAAAAAGTTGCCCATACTTTAGCATTAAAATGGGGAATTTATACAAAGATTGTTCCTGTATATCATACAACAGATGAAATTGTAGATGCAGGGATTGAAGCAGCGAAAGAGGTCTTAAATTTAAAGAAAGGTGATATGGTTGTGATTATTGGAGGATTTCCTACAGAATCTCATACTAATTTCTTAAAGATAGAGCAAATTTAATAATATTTCAAAATGTTTTCTTAACCGAAAGCATTTTTTTGGTATAATGTAAGTAGGTGATAATTATGGATGATTTGGATAACATTATAGAGCCTACGCTTTTGATTACAACGGTTCCATTTAAGAATCAATTATTGACTAAGTTTTCTAAAAAAGGAAAAATAGTTCCAGTGAAATTTATGACTATGGAAGAATTTTTGGAAAACTATTTTTTTCGTGTAAAGAAAGAAGCTTATTTTTATCTCTTGAAGCGAGAAAAACAAAAGATATCCATTATAGAAGAAGTAGCAAAATATCTTCCATTTTTAGTTCGCCCTAGTTATCAAAGCAAGAAACTAAATCATTTAAAAGAAATATTAGAGGATTTAGAAAAGAATCACTTGTTAGAAAGAAACCCTTATTTCCATTCTTATTTAGAAACGGTCAAAGTGGTTGTATATGGGTACCAATTGGCTCCTTTTTATCAAGACTTATTTCGTCAATTCAATGCCAAGATTATGGAATCAAAATTAGAAAAAAAGGAAATGCAAACAGTTTATCAATTTTCTGATATTGAAGAGGAAATTGGATTTGTGGGTGGCGAAATTCTTCATAAAATCAAGGAGGGAATTCCTTTAGAAAAAATTAAAATTCTTTCCTTATTTCCAGAATATCGAAATCCAATTCGAAGAATTTTTAAGCTTTTACATATTCCAATTGATATCGAAGAAGAAAGTAAAATTTTTGAAACCTTTCTTGGTAAGACTACTTTAAAATACTTAGAAGAAGAGGAATCGTTAGAAAAATTAGTAGAAAGACTAAAAAACGAGTTTTCAAATACGATAGAAATTGATGATATCATTCATGTATTGAATGAATATACATGGCATACAGGTACTCCCTTTGAATTAAAAGAACTCATTGAAAATGATTTTAAAAAAGTGACATTTCCAAGAAATCATTTAAAAAATTGTATTGAATGCGTGAACTTAGAACAGATTGAAGAGGATGATTATTCCTTTTTATTAGGATTTAATCAAGAAAATGTTCCAAAAGTTTATAAGAATGAGGACTTCTTATCAGATAGTGAAAAGACAGAACTAGGTCTTTTTACAAGTGATGAACAAAATAAAGTAGAGAAGGATACATGGAAAAGAATCCTTTCTGGTACGTCTCATTTAACGATTACTTATAAAAAGAAAAGTGCTTTTAATCCATATAATCCGTCTTTATTGATTGAAGAGTTAAATTTAGCAAAAAAAGAAATGTCTTCCAGTTACTTAGATTCAAATCTTTATAATCAAGTGTTACTTGCTAGGTATTTGGATCAGTTAAATAAATATGGAATCATCGCTAGAAATTTAAATCAGCTTTATTACACATATTCTCAAGTTCCATATATGACCTATCGGAATCAATTTACTGGAATTTCGAAAGAAGAACTATCGAAATACTTAAATCAAAAATTAACTTTATCTTATTCTCATATTAATAATTTTTATAAATGTAGTTTTCGCTATTACTTATCGAATATTTTAAAAATTGACCCATTTGAAAGTACCTTTTCTACGAATATTGGAAATGTTTTTCATGGTGTCTTAGAACATTCATTAGAGCCTAACTTTGACTTTGATGAGACATTTAGAAACGAAGTAGAAAGCTATGAATTTTCAGATTGCGAAAAATTTCTTTTAAATAAATTGAGAGACGAACTCTTTTTTGATATCGAAATACTAAAAAAGCAAAAGGAGCATACTACGTTTCAAAAGGAACTCCATGAGGAGGTATTTGTTCTTCCCATTTCTAAAGATGAACTTTTTGAAACATCCTTTAAGGGAATCGTAGATAAAATTATGTATTTGGAAGAAGGAGGACATACGTATTTAGCCATCATTGATTATAAAACGGGACAACTTCCTACCAATTTGAATCATGTAATTTATGGAATTGGTATGCAACTTCCAGTTTATTTATATTTAGTAAATCACAGTAAAAAATTTTCTTCTCCAAAAGTTGTAGGGATATTTCTTCAAAGAATGATTAATAAAGAAATTAAGAGACAGCGAAAGAAAGATTATAAAGCGGAACGAGAAAATAGTTTAAAACTAGAAGGATTTGCTATCGATGAGGAAGAATTATTAGAAAAATTTGATGATTCTTATGAAAATAGTTCTGTCATTCGAAATTTGCGAAAAACAAAAAATGGATTTTATGCATATTCTAAAGTACTCAATCAAGAAAAGTTTGAGAAATTAGAAAATATTGTAGAAGAAAAAATTAAAGAAGCAGATGGTATGATTCGAAACGCAGATTTTAAAATTAATCCAAAAAGAATCGGAAAAGATTTAATTGGATGTCAGTATTGTAAGTTTCAAGATATCTGTTTTCGAAGAGAAGAAGATATTGTTTCTTTCAAAGAATATAAAAAATTAGACTTTCTAGGAGGTGAAGAAGATGCCGAATTGGACGAAGGAACAACAGGAAGCAATTGATAAAGAAGGAAAGAACATCATTGTAAGTGCAGGAGCAGGTAGTGGGAAAACAGCGGTACTTTCAGAAAGAGCCCTTCGGAAAGTAAAAGGTGGAGTCGATATAGATAAACTCTTAATTCTAACATTCACCAAAGCTGCAGCTTATGAAATGATGATTCGAATTCGCGAGAAATTGAAAGAAGCAGGTCTTACGGATCAGTTAGAAAAAATAGAGAAAGCCTATATTACTACTTTTGATTCTTTCGCATTATCTATTGTTAAAAAGTATCATTCTGTTTTAAATATTTCAAGCCAAGTAAGTATTATTGATGAAAATATTATGTCACTGACAAAGGAACAATATTTAAATGAAATTTTTGAAGAACTATATCATAGTGGAAATTCTAAATTTGATCATTTGATTCGTGACTTTTGTATGAAAGATGATCAAGAATTAAAGAAATCGATATTAAAAGTGAATGAAAAATTAGATATGAAATATGATAAGGAAGAGTATCTAAATAATTATTTAAAAAGATTTGAAGATAAGCAATTGGAAGAAGGCGTCAAAGAATTTGAAAGACTTTTAAAACGTGAGTTGGATACCATTTATAAAGAATTAGATATCATTCGGCAAGAAGTGGATGGAGACTTTTACGATCAATTCTTAAGTACATTAAGACCACTATTAGAAAGTACAACCTATGATGAACTGAGGCAAGCAATGGATGATTGGAATCCACCAAGACTTCCTAATCAGTCATCCGATACAGTCAAGGAAAGTAAAAAAAGAATTAAGGATTTAGTAGATTCTCTTAGTGAAAAATGTATCTATGAAGACTCTAAAGACATTTTAGAAACGATTCTTTCTACCAAAGATTATATCGAAATCATGATAGAAATTATTCGCATGTTGGACCAGAAAATTTTAAAATACAAGTATGAACATGATGCTTTTGAATTTGTAGATATTAGTAAACTAGTCATTCAATTGGTTTTAGATCATGAAGATATTCGAAAGGAAATTAAAGATTCGTTTGAAGAAATCATGATTGATGAATATCAGGATACAAGTGATTTACAAGAAGAATTTATTCGACTGATTGAAAATGATAATGTGTATATGGTGGGAGATATTAAACAATCCATCTATCGTTTCCGAAATGCGAATCCGTATATTTTTAAAAATAAATATGATTCTTATTCCAAGGATATTGGTGGATATAAAATTGATTTGGTAAAAAATTTTCGTAGTCGAAGTGAAGTATTAGAAGATATTAATCATATTTTTAATCTCATTATGGATGATGAGTTTGGCGGAGCAGAGTATGCTTCTAGTCATCAAATGGTTTTTGGAAATGAATCTTATCAAAATGAGGGAAAGACGAATCAACCTTACCAAATGGAATTTTATAATTATACATATTCAAAAGAAAGTGACTATACGAAAGAAGAGACAGAAATCTTTATCATTGCTCATGATATTAAAGAAAAAATACGTAATCACTATCAAATATTTGATAGCAAAAATAAAGTACTACGAGACATTCGTTATCAAGATTTTGTGATTTTGTTAGATAAAAGTAGAGACTTTCCATTGTATAAGAAGATTTTTGAATATGAGAAAATTCCTCTGACTGTATTAAGAGATGAAAATATCATGGATCAGATGGAAATTTATTTGGTTCATCATCTGATTGTGTTATTATTAAAAGGATCTAAGAAAGAATTTGATGATGTTTTCAGGTATTCTTTTTTGAGTATTGGAAGAAGTTACTTATTTTGTATGAGTGATCAGGAACTTTTTGATATTTTAAAGGAAAAGACATACCAAGATACAGAAATATATCATCATCTAGAACCACTTTTTTCCAAGATTCATACATTAGATATTGAAAATATTTTAATTCAGTTAATTGAAGAGTTTGGCTTTTACACAAAATTAATACGAGTAGGAAATATTGAATTATCGACGAATAATCTAGAATATATCATTCAGATGGCTTCTAATTTAAAAAATATTGGATATACACTGGAAGAATTCTCATCATTTTTAAAACAGATGATTGATCATAAAGAAGAGATAAAGATTCCTATGAATAGTGAATCTACAAATAGTGTTCAAATTATGACGATTCATAAATCGAAAGGTCTTGAATATCCGATTTGTTATTTTCCAGGATTGTCTTCTAGTTTCAATGTAAAAGAATTAAAAGAAAAGATTTTATTTGATAATACGTATGGAATCATTACACCATATTTTAAAGAAGGCTATGGAGATACCATTTATAAGACATTACTAAAAGATAAATATTATCGGGATGAAATTAGTGAGAAGATTCGGCTATTTTATGTGGCTGTTACAAGATGTAAGGAAAAAATGATATTTGTTGCGGATTTGAATGAAGAAGATAATCATCTAGAAGATGGGGTAGTCGAAGATCATTTTAGATTAAAGTATCGCTCTTTCTTGGACTTTTTAAAAAGTATTTATGAGCAACTGACAGACTATATCAAAGAAATAGATTTAAGTAGGATTCCTATGTCTCAGGATTATAAAAAGAGAAATAGTAAAAATTTAAAAGAAATTATAGAACCTACAGCAGAAAGAATTTCTGTGTCTGAGATTCAAATAGTAGAAGAAGAACAAGAAAAAGAAAAATTTTCAAAGAATATTCATGAATTACTGAGTAAAAGTGGGCAAAAGAATATTACACTGGGAAAAGAAATTCATCGTGCGTTAGAGTATTTAGACTTTAATCAACCCGATTTTTCTAATATTGATTCTTGGGTCGCAAACAAAATAAAGAAACTTTTAGATTTACCAATTCTTTCAAAGAGAAAGGACGCTACCATCTATAAAGAATATGAATTTATAGAGAATCGCGAAGGAAAAGAACTACATGGTGTGATTGATTTAATGCTTGTTTATTCAGATCATATTGATATTATTGATTATAAATTAAAGAAAATTACAGATGATCAGTATCAAAAACAATTAAAAGGATATCAAACTTATATTGAATCGGTTACTAAGAAGAAGACACGTATTTATTTATATTCGATTCTAGATGAAAAGCTAAGTGAGCTATGATATAATAAAACAAGTTTTGAGGTGAAATAATGAAAGTTGGAATTTATACATTAGGTTGTAAGGTGAATGCCTATGAGAGTGAATATGTAGTAGATTTATTGAAAGAAAACGGGTATGAGATTTTGCCTTTTACAGAAGTGTGTGATATCTATATCATCAATACTTGTTCGGTTACAAACACCTCAGACGCAAAAAGTAGAAAAATGATTCACCAAGCAATGAGAAGAAACCCGGATGCTTGTATTGTAGCGATGGGATGCTTTATTGAGGCAAACAAAAAAGCGGAGATGGAAGGCGTAGATATTTTAATTGGAAATAGAGATAAAAGTAAAATCGTTTCCCTCATAGAAGAGTATTTTAAAACGAAAAAGCAAATCAAAAATCTTTATGATGATTTAGGAACCGAATTTGAAGATATGGAGATTCATTCTTTTGGAAATAAGACTAGAGCCTTTGTGAAAATTCAGGATGGCTGCGAGAACTTTTGTACTTACTGTATTATTCCATTTGTTCGTGGAAAATGTAGAAGTAAGAAACCAGAACTCGTGTTACGAGAAATCACTTCTTTGGTAAATCATGGATATCAAGAAATTGTACTAACTGGCATTCATACGGGAAATTATGGAGTAGATTTAGGAACTGATTTTGCGTCTCTTTTAAAAGAAATATTAGAAATTCCAAATCTTTATCGTTTGCGTATTTCATCGATTGAAGAAACAGAACTGAATGACAGCGTACTAGAACTTTTAAAAAATCCAATCATTGCTAATCACTTGCATATTCCACTGCAGTCGGGAAGTCGTGAGATTATGAAGGCGATGAATCGTAAATATACGAAGGAAGAATATTTAAAGAAAATCGAAACAATTAGGAAGATTCGTCCAGATATTTCTATTTCTACGGATGTGATTGTCGGTTTCCCTGGAGAAACAGAGGAAATGTTTCAAGAGAGTTATCAGTTTTGTCAGGAAATTGGTTTTTCCAAAATACATGTATTTCCTTACTCTAAGAGAAATGGTACGGCAGCAGCACATTTTCCAAATCAAGTAGCTGAAACAATCAAAAAAGAAAGAGTGAAAAAATTAACAGATTTATCTAACACTTTGGAAAAAAACTATATGGAAAAATTCTTAGGAAGAAAAATGGAAGTCTTAATTGAGAGGTCTGATTCTTCTTATAGTATCGGTCATACAAGTAACTTCTTATTAGTAAAAGTTCCAGGAACGTTCGAGCAAGAAGAAAAGATTTTAGTAAGCCTTTCTGAAATTCAGTATCCATACTGTTTGGGAACTGTGTCATGTGAGAGTGAAAAGAAACAAGAAACCCTTGTAACAAATGGGTGAATTTAGAAGAGATTCCTCGGACAATAAAGTAGAATTTGTTGACAAATGAGGTGAGTTCTTCTATAATGATAATAAGGTGATAGTATGAATAATCAAAATGGAATCAGTGAACAAAATGAAGTGGTTACACCTGTAGGAGTAGAAAATAATTCTTTTCAATCAAGCGATGCAGTCACAACCCCTCATGATTTATCTAAGATTCAAGAACTAGTGAATCAATTAGAAAGTAAAATTCAAAAAATTAATAATGGAGATGTTGAAGAAAAGCCTTCTTTCAATATGGAAAGAGTCTATCAAAATAGCGTTCAAAATGGAACGATGAATCAGACTGTTTCAGGAGAAATGTATGTTGGAAAAAATCCTACCTTGGCAAAATTTGTTGAAGAAACAAGAACAGCAATTCTTCCAGCATTAAAAAATCAACTGGGAATGGGAGAAGTATCTTTTTCGGATTCTAAAAATCAAAGTATTCCAAGTCTTGAACTAACCACTCCAATTTCATTGGGTGAGCCGAAAGAAGTAAGCCCAGCACCAGTTGGAATTTCTAGCCCACCATTAAAACCAGAGAGTATTTTTGATGAAGACGAAGTTATAGGGGAAGAAAGTGTATCACAACAAGCAGAAAGCACTTATCCAGAGAGGAGTAAAGTTGCATGATTAATAATAGTATCAAACAATTAGAAAATAATGAAACTTATGCAGTCATTGATACCATTCCTGATGATAAGGGAACCTATATTTATTTGACAAATATTAAAGATTCTGAAGACTTGTGTGTTAGAAAACAAGTAAAAAATGAAGCAGAAACTATTTTAGTGGGATTAGATGATAAGGATGAAGTTGACTATGCATTACACCTTTTGATACAAAAAAACTTAGAAGCATAATTTCTAGTATCACAATTTTGACACTTTAGAAATTCTAAGGTGTTTTTCTTTCTTAAAAACTGGGGGAGTGAGTATGGCAAATTACATTAAAGGAAATTTTAAAAGAGCAATTTATCAAACAGAAAAAGGCTATATTGTAGGCTTATTTAAAGTGAAGGAAGTAGAGGGAGAAGACTTAGAGTTTTATATCAACCATACACTTACTTTTACAGGATATTTTCATGAATTGACGGAAGAGGATACCTATATTTTTTATGGAAAATTAGTAGAACATGAACGATATGGAGAACAGTTTCAAGTAGAAAGTTATGAACGTGTACTACCGGAAGAAAAGGATTCTATTGTTGAATTTTTAAGTAGTGGTTTATTTAAAGGGATTGGAGATAAAACTGCGCAAAATATTGTTGACTGCTTGGGAAAAGATACTTTAAATATCATTTTAGAAAATCCAAATAATCTTTTACTTGTACCATCCGTTACTAAAAAACAAATTACAACTTTACATAATACCTTAGTTGAGTATGAGTCTAGTTATCAAACAGTATTACAATTAAATGACCTTGGATTTACTACCAAAGATAGTTTGATTATTTATAATAAATATAAAATGAAAACAACGGAGGTATTAGAAAACAATATTTATCAATTGATGGAAGATATTGAAGAAATTACTTTTAAAAAGGTAGATGCAATTTTTTTAAAGCAGGAAGGATCTAAAAGAGATGATGAACGAAGAATTATGGCATCTATTCTCTATGCAATGCAGGAAGTATGTAATTTGTATGGACATAGTTATCTAAAAAAAGAAGAGGTATTCGTCTATTGTGTCCGTTCTCTTGGAAACTCTATCGGCCAAAATGATTTTAATTCTGCTTTAGAACGATTAATTCGTGAAGTGAAAGTGGTAGAAAAGGATGAAAACTATTATTTAAAAGAACTCTATGAAGCAGAAATGAATATCGCTAGTAGATGTGGGTATCTAATGAGAAAACAGGATAATTATGATAAAAAGTTGGAAAAATACTTAGAGGAAGTTGGCACTACTTTCCAATGTCATTATAATGAACAACAATTAGAAGCCATTCGCAATTCATTTACTAAAAATTTATTGATTGTAACTGGTGGACCTGGAACTGGGAAAACAACGATTATACAAGCAATTTGCGAATTATACAAAAATATGAATCGATTATCTCATCAAAGTTTAGTAGAAGAAATTGCTCTTTTGGCACCTACTGGACGTGCGAGTAAAAGAATCAGTGAGTTTACTTTATTACCGGCAGTGACGATTCATCGATTCTTAAAATGGAATAAAGAAAATAATAAATTTGCAATTAATGAGTTTTGCAAAAGTGATGTAAAAATGGTAATTATCGATGAGTTTAGTATGGTGGATACATTGTTATTTGATCACTTATTAAAAGGAATCAGGTATGATACAAAAATTATTTTAGTCGGAGATTATAATCAATTACCGAGTGTTGGGACGGGTCAACTACTAAAAGATATGATTGAAAGTGAAAAAATTAATGTTGTTTCTTTACAAGAATTATATCGCCAAAAAGAAAATTCCAACATTATTTCTCTTGCTTATCAGATTAACGAAGATCGTCTAGATACAAGTATCTTTAATCGACAAGAAGATTTAACATTTATTCCTGTTGCAAGCAATCGTTTGAAGCAAGAAATTATTGAGGTTTCTTCTCTTTATAAAAAGAAGTTACAGTCATTTCAGGTTCTAGCACCTATGTATAAAACCATAAATGGAATTGATTTATTAAATACAAGTCTTCAAGAAGTATTTAATCCAAAATCAAAATCAAAAAAAGAAATCATCATTAATAGTGTATTATTTAGGGAAAAAGATAAAGTGATACAACTTACAAATATGCCAGATGAAAATGTCTTTAATGGTGATATCGGATACATAGAATCGATTGAAAATGGTACAAAAAAAGAAATTGTTATTGATTTTGATGGAAATTTGGTTCGATATACGAGTGCTAATTTTAATAAATTTAAACATGCTTATGCAATTAGTATTCATAAAAGCCAGGGAAGTGAATTTGATACAGTCGTTCTTCCAATCGTCAAAGGATATGGAAAGATGCTTTACCGAAAACTCGTCTATACAGCAGTTACTCGATGCAAAAAAAAGTTATATTTAATCGGAGAAATCGATGCTTTAGAACTTGCCATTAAAAATAATAATACAGATATCAGACAAACGAGTTTAAAATCTAGAATCATCGAAAATATTAATGTATAAAAATAATGAATTCATTTCATAATAAATGTAGTATAGCTAATATACTGATCATATTTTTAATAAAGAGGTGAGAAAATTGAAAAAGGGAAGTGTCATCGGAGGAGTTGTTCTTGGACTTGCTTTAACAGGATATGGTGCTTGGTGCATTTATAAAAAATGTTGTCCTGAAGATGCATATGATATGAAAAACGACATGAAAAAGGGCATGAAGAAAATGAAAAAAGATGTAGAAAAAAGTATTGAAAATATGATGTAAGAAAAGAGAGTAATCTCTTTTTTCTTTGGGAGAATGAACCAATTACTTCATTTTATATTAGAATTATCTGAAATTCTTTCTCTTTTCTATTCTAAATGGAATAAACTATGATATAATAAGAAAGAACAAGTGGGTGAAGAGTATGTTTATGAAAAAGAAAGATGATGGATTAGATTACAAAAAAATCAATGAGGGAATCCGCATAGGTGTGACCCTGTTAAAAATTACCTTATTTCTAGCCATTGTTTTACTAACTTATGTCAGCTTAAAATTAGTGGTGGAGTTAAAGGTTTTTCCAATCATTGGTAAGCTTCTAAAAATTATTTCTCCATTCTTTATTGGAATTGTCATTGCTTGGTTATTTGATCCAATCGTAAAATCTCTAGAAAAGAGAAAAGTTAACCGGCCACTCGGAGTTGTCTTTGTTTATGTAGTATTTATTGCTTTTATTGCCCTTCTTTTATATATTATGATTCCAATGGTAGGGGATCAGTTAAATGATTTAATTACATCTGCACCTGCATTCTTTAACGAAATGAAAGATTGGGTAGATGGACTCTTTGATAGCCTTAGTAAATCTACGGGAAATGACTTTTTAGATATTCAAGAGAAATTCTATGATTCAATTAATAAAATTGGAAATTCTTTTACTGTAGGACTTCCCGCACAATTAATGGCCATTCTTAGCAGTATTTTACAAGGTGGGTTAAACTTCTTAATTGGCTTATTGGTTGGTTTCTATATGTTATTTGATTTCGGAAATGTTAAGGGTCACTTATTTAATATTGTTCCTAAAAAATATCGTGAAGATACAATAGATTTAGTGAATCAGTTAAATAATAATTTGCGTAGTTATGTTGCGGGAACATTAAGAATTATGTTTATCTTATTTGCTTTTCAATCCATTGCCTTAGGAATTGCGGGATTAAAAGCACCAATGGTTTTTGGATTATTTTGTGCAGTTACAAATATCATTCCATATGTTGGTCCATATATTGGTGGGGTGCCTGCTGTACTCGTTGGATTCTCTATGGATCCGATGACAGGGATTTGTTCTTTAATTGCTGTTGTAATTGCCCAGGTTTTGGAAAGTTATTTCTTACAACCATTAGTAATGGGTAAAACTATGAAACTACATCCTGTAACGATTATGATTGGTTTATTAGTCTTTGGTAGTTTCTTTGGAATCGTCGGAATGATTTTAGCGACTCCAGTCATTTCTATCGTTAAGACCATTGCCATCTTCTTTGATGAAAAATTTTCATTAAAGGAAAGAATTACAAATTAGAAAGAATCCTTGAAAAATTAGGGTTCAATACTTGAAACTTTTTACTTCTTTTGATATACTTATTGTAGTTTTTAAAGGTAGTTAAAAATGAAATAAAAACGAGGAAGAAGAGGAGTACTATCATGGATTCTTTTAGAGAGAGTTAAGGGTTGGTGAAACTTAACAAAGAACTTGATAGGAAGCTACTTTGGAGTGAGGAAGTCCGGATAGAAGTCCGTTATCAAAGAAAAGATCTAATGAGGATGGTACCGCGAAATAGATTCGCTCCTGTTTAGGTCTTTTAATTTACATAAAAGGAGAAGATTTATGCGACTATATTTGATTAGTGGACGTGCTAGAAATGGAAAAGGTACATTGAGTGAACTAATTTCTAAAGAATACGAATCTTTAGGAAAAAAAGTATGTGTGATTCAACTGATGCGACCATTAAAATGGTTATTACATGATTATTTTGGTTGGGATGGACGAGAAGAAACCAAACCTAGAGAACGTCTTCAGAAAATGGGTACAGAATTAATTCGGGAGAAATTAGGAATGCCCCTTTATTTCATCGACCGATTAACTGAAAATATTAAAATATTAGAATCATTTTATGATGTGTTTTTAGTTACTGATGTTCGACTTCCATTAGAAATAGAAACCCTAAAAGAAAGATTTCCGGGAGCTGTTAGTATCCATATTGAACGGGCCAATTACAAAAGCGAGCTGACAGGGTCAGAACAAGTTCATTATACAGAAGTTGCTTTAGATGGTTATCAAGGATTTGATTATGAAGTAATCAATGAAACGATTTCTAAGTTAGAACTAGATATTAAAAAAATAGTGAGTGAGGTAGAGAAGAATGAAGAAAATGAGTAGTACAGAAATTAGAAATATGTGGTATCAATTTTTCGAAAGTAAAGGACATAAAAAAGTAATGAGTGCGCCTTTAATTCCACAAGATGATAAAAGTTTGCTATGGATTAATGCAGGGGTAACACCACTTAAGAAATATTTTGATGGAAGCGAAGTTCCAGAAAATCGCCGAATTGTCAATATTCAAAAGTGCATCAGAACCAACGATATTGAAAATGTCGGATTAACGGCAAGACATCAAACATTCTTCGAAATGATGGGAAACTTTTCTATTGGTGATTATTTTAAAGAGGAAGCAATTGAATTTGCCTTCGAACTTCTAACCGGAAAAGAATGGTTTGCAATTCCTAAAGATAAACTTTATTTTACGGTTTATACCCAGGATACTACCGCCTATGAAAAATGGCTAAGTCTAGGAGTTATGCCCGACCATATTGTAAAATTAGATGGGAATTTCTGGGAAATTGGGGAAGGACCATGCGGACCGGACTCCGAAATATTTTTTGACCGTGGTGAGAAGTATGATCCAAAGAAAGATGCTCTACAAAAATTTCAAAGAGATGAAGATCAAGATCGTTATGTAGAAATTTGGAATAATGTATTTAGTCAATTTAATTCTAAAACGGGAGTGCCACGTGAGGAGTATAAAGAATTACCTAGTAAAAATATTGATACTGGTGCAGGGCTCGAGCGTTGGGCTTGTGTTTTTCAAGGCGTAGATTCTAATTTTGATACGGATTTATTCGTTCCACTGATTAAAAAGATAGAAGAATTAAGTGGAGTTTTATATAACGGAGAGTCTTCTTTTAAAATTATTGCCGACCATATCAGAACCATTACGGTCGCACTTTCGGATGGGGCTATTTTTGAAAATGTAGGCCGCGGATACGTTTTACGACGATTATTAAGACGAAGTGTTCGAATGGGGAAAAAGTTAGGATTAAATGAACCGTTTATGTATAAGTTAGTACATACAGTGATTCAAATTATGGAAGAATCTTATCCTGAACTTAAAAAGACACAGGGAAATGTAGAAACTTTAGTCTATGAAGAAGAACAATTATTTCACAAAACTTTAGCTTCTGGAGAGAGAAGACTATTAGAACTGATGGAAAAATCAGAGAATCAAACAATTTCTGGGATTGAGGTGTTTAAACTCTATGATACTTATGGGTTTCCTTATGAATTAACTTTAGAATATCTAGAAGAAAAGGGATTCACCACTTCTCGTGAAGAGTTTGATCAATGTATGAAAGAGCAAAAAGAACTTGCCAAATCTTCTAGAAAACAAGAAGCGAATATGAATATCCAAAATCAGGCATTATTATCTTTTGATATACCAAGCGAATTCTTATATAACACCTATACTTCCAAAGGGAAAGTCATTGGACTCTTCCAAAAAGAAAAACAGGTAGATGCATTAGAGAAAGAGGGATTTGTCATTCTTGATAAGACTTGCTTTTATGCAGAAAGTGGAGGTCAAGTCAGTGATACAGGGATGTTAACGAGTGGTAATGTCAAGGCACGGGTTTTAGGTGTAGTCAAAGCCCCTAATGGGCAGAACCTTCATAAAATTAAAATTTTAGATGGAAAAATGCAATTAGGAGACACATTAAAAGAAAACGTAGATGAAGCAAAACGCCATGCAATTGAAGTGAATCATTCGAGTGTTCACCTGCTTCAATATGCCCTTCAAAAAATAGTAAGTAATACGATTCGTCAGGCGGGAAGTAAAGTGGATGAAGATTCTTTGCGATTTGACTTTACTTATACCGGAAAATTATTAGATGATAAAATTATTGAAACAGAGAATTTCTTAAATGAATATATTCAAAAAGAAATGGATTCTAAAACCGAGATTATGTCATTAGAAGAGGCAAAACAAACAGGAGCTATGGCATTATTTGGTGAAAAATATAAAGATCAAGTACGTGTAGTTACCATTGGGGATTCTAAAGAATTATGTGGTGGTACTCATATTAAAAATACATCTGAGATTCAAAAAATCGCAATTTATAATGTAGAATCTAAAGGAAGCAATGTTTATCGTATTGAGGCAGTTACGAATGATAAAATTGAAGATAGATTGATGGAAGTAATTAAGCCATATAATGATGAAAAAATTAAGTTACTCATGAAGGCTAGAAATATTATTAGTAAAGCGAAGAAAGAAGGAATTATCCTTGACTTTGATATTCAAATTGATAACAAAGAGCCAATGAGTTACGGAGATTTGATTTCTGAAAGAAATGAATTAGAATATACACAAACAGAAGTGAAAGAATTAGAGAAAAAATATCAACAAGAAAAACAAGCACAAGCCTTAAAAGACACTTCTATCTATGAGAAGAACATCGAAGAAATCCATGGAGTTAAGGTGTTACTCATGAAGTTAAAAAATCAAGACAGCACAGTCCTTAAAAATATTATTGATGATCTTTTAAATAAAATGGGAGAAGGATTTATTTTATTCGCTAATTGTAAGGGAGAAAATGTTAATTTTATTGCAAGAAGCAATATCGATTTAAACGCAGGAGAAATTGTAAAAATGGCCAGTACACTTTCTGATGGCAATGGTGGAGGAAGTAAAACTTTCGCACAAGGTGGCGGTAAGACCACAAAATATATTGAAGAAATTTTTGATAAGGTAAAGGAACAACTTTCATGAATTCCATTTATGTAATTATTTCTTCCAATAAAGTAACAATTGAAAGGCACATTGAGAAGATTCTTTCGCCTTTTAAGGAAATAGAAAGAATTCGTTATGATTTGACGGAAACTCCTATTGAGAAGGTCATTGAGGATTTAGATACTTATAATTTTCTATCGAATCAGAAGGGTGTGATTGCTTCTTCTGCGAGTTTTCTTTCCAAAGAAACTACCAAAAGTGAAGTGACTCATAACATTCAAGCTTTCGAAAAGTATATTTTAAATCCGAGTCCAGAAAATATTTTAATCCTCATTGCTGATAGTATCGATAAACGGAAGAAAATTGTAACAACACTGATGGAACATGCGACGGTTCTAGATCAAGAAATGGATATTCATTCTTTGATTAAAGAGGAATTAGAAGATTATCATGTAGATACAAAAACAGTCAATTTCTTAATTTCTTATTGCGGGAATCAACAAGAAAGAATTTTAAAAGAAATTGAGAAGTTAAAAATTTATAAAATAGAGTCGAAGGAAATTACAATTTCTGATATTCAAGAAGTAGTCATGCGTAGTATGGAAGATAATATTTACTCTTTGGTAGACTCTATTTTAAACGGAAAGAAAAAGGATTCCTTTTTAATGTATCAGGATTTATTATTACAAGGAGAACAAGCAAGTAGTATTTTAAGCAAACTTGCAAATAAGATTCGTTTGATTTATCAAGTAAAAATTTTAGTTCAAGATGGATATTCCGATCAACAAATAGGAAAGCAGTTAAATATTCATCCTTATCCTGTAAAATTAGCACGGGAAGTATCTTATCAATATAGTGAAAATATGTTGGCAG
>DLAC01000033.1 GCA_002493865.1 Caryophanales bacterium UBA7057 | reverse complement strand
AAGAAACACAGAATTATATCATGCTGAAGAAAAAGGGAAAGAAGAAGGTCTAGAGGAAGGAAGAAAATCACGAAATATAGAGATTGCAAGATCTATGTTAAAAGAAAAATTAGATACTTCCCTAATTTCTAAGATTACTGGCTTATCGATTGAAGAAATTAAAAATATTTCAGAGGCAAATTAAATCAAATGATAAGAATAGGTAAACTTTTTCCCACTAGCAAAAATAAGAAAGAGATTATATAATAGAGATACGTTAACGAAGCTAGGGAAGTAGAAAATGAATTAGAGGGATACTTATGAAAAATGGAATGATAATTGTAAACTATAATGATTATAGTTCAACAAAAGAATTAATTAATAATATTCAGTCATATCAAATTTTAGACAAAATTGTAGTTGTGGATAATCATTCAACGGATGACTCTCTCAAACAGTTAAAAAAACTAAAAGTACCGAATCTAAAAATACTAGAAGTGAAAGAAAATAAAGGCTATGCCTATGCGATTAATTATGGAAGCAAATATTTAATTAAGGAACTAGGAACTTGTAATTTAATCATTTCAAATCCAGATGTGATGATTTCAAAAGAAGAAGATATTAAGGAACTTCTCTCTCTTTTAAAAGATAAGAAGGTAGGTATGGTTGGACCAACGATCCTAGAGCACGAAACCTTAAATCGTGGATGGAAAAATCCATCTCCGTGTTTGGATGCACTTATGAACTTGCCCTATATTCATCGTTTTATCAGAAAAAAATGCATCAAATATAAAGAAGATTATTATCAAAAAGAAACTTCTCAGGTAGATGTCATTTCAGGTTGCTTCTTTTGTATTTCGTCAGAGACTTTAGAAAAAATTGATTTTTTAGATGAAAATACATTTTTATATTATGAAGAAAATATATTATCAAAACGTCTTCAGCAGATAGGCTTATCTTGTATTGTTTCAAACCATATTTTAATTATTCATAACCATTCTGTAACAATTGATAAAAATTTAAATAAGTTAAAGAAATATAAGGTACAAAAGGAAAGCCAATACTATTTTCAAACCACTTATCAACATGCTTCTGGTATAGAAAGAGCATTACTAAAGGGGACAAGGGCTTTGGGAAAAAGTATATTATCTGTTTATTATTATTTATTAGATAGGAAGCATAAAAAATAAAGGGAGGGGAATTATGATTACTATCAATGAACAGGCAAGTATTCGACTAGAACTAGAAAAAATTATTTACGTGGATCCACTTCATCTAAAAGAGGAATCGCATGATGCTGATATAATTCTAATTACACATTCGCATTGGGATCATCTTAGTATTGAAGATATTTTAAAGTGTAAAAAGGAAGATACTGTGATTGTAACTGTAGGGGATTCTTATGGAAAACTTTCTTCTTATTTTTCGAAAGAAAATTTAATTTTAACAAAGCCAAATGAAACATTTGGTGTACTTGGGATTGAAGTTCAAACAGTTCCCGCATATAATCTAAATAAAGAATACCACCTACAAGAGTATCAGTGGGTAGGATATCTCCTGACGATTGAAAATCAAAAATACTATATTATGGGAGATACCGATGCTCTAGATTTCATGAAAGATATTTCCTGTGACTATTTATTTATTCCAATTGGAGGAAAATTTACAATGGATGTGCAAGAAGCAGCAACGCTTACAAAAGAAATACATCCAAAGGTTGTAATCCCTATTCATTATGGAACCATTGTAGGAGATTCTCGTTTAGGAGAAGAATTTTCAAAACAGATGCCTTCCGATATCAATTGTCAGTTGTTATTAAAATTCTAGGAGTCTTTTGTAAATTATAGTTTTATAATACGACAAAAAATGTCAATTTAACACAATTTGACTAATAGAAAGACAGAACCTATGGTATTATAATTATGGGTGGAAACATGAGTGATGTAATGAATGAATTAATTGATATTTTAAATGAGGATGGTACAAAAACTGGAAAATCTGCTACAAAAGCAGAAATCTATCAAAAAGGATATTGGCATCGTTCCGTTCATATTTGGATTATCAATGACCAACATGAAATATTAATGCAAAGAAGGAATCCTTTAAAAAAGACATTTGCCAATTTATGGGCTATTTCTTCCGCAGGACATGTTTTGTCAAATGAAGATAGTATAGAATCAGGAATTCGAGAATTAAAGGAAGAATTAGATATCGACGCAAAACGTGAAGACTTAGAATACTTATTTACAGTAAAAAGAGAACAACCCTATAAAGATTCCTATTTAAGAGTAATTGATGATGTCTATTTACTAAACTTAAATTTAGATATAGACCATACAAAACTTCAAGTGGAGGAATTAACAGATATCAAATATGTTTATTATGAGTATTTAAAATCTATACTAGAAAACAATGATCCAGATTATGTTCCTTATACAGAAGAACATAAAAAATTATTTGACATTTTAAAGAGTCGTTATCAATAGAATAGTAATAAGAAGTAAAGAAAAATAGGATATAAATATCTAAATATGAAGTTTGAGTTCCGGTAAAATTTGGT
>DLAC01000036.1 GCA_002493865.1 Caryophanales bacterium UBA7057 | reverse complement strand
TCTTCTACCATACTTCTTACTTCCCTATTATAAAATTTGTTCTATTATAACATGCTTTTTTATAACACCAAAAAAAGATAACTTACTGTTACCTTTAATCCTCTATTAAATATAGATGGTCTAGAAGGATTCCAGTTCCCTCTACCACATTGGTTAATGGATTGTCAGAAATAAATACTGGGACTTTCAGTTCTTCTTTAAACTTACTTACCAGTCCACGAATTAAAGCTCCCCCACCTGTTAAAACAATTCCTTTATCGGCAATATCTGCTGATAATTCTGGAGGTGTTTTTTCTAATACAGATTTGGCTACTAATATAATTTTCTTAACATCTTCCCTTAAGGCCTCTTCTACATCGTTAGAGCTAATCACTACTGTTTCAGGTAATCCTGATGTAATTCCTCTTCCAGTGACCTCAAGCTCTTTCTTCTCTTTTTCTTTCACTACAGAGCCAATCGATGTTTTTATTTCTTCTGCAGTAGATTCTCCAATTACTACTTTATATTTTTCTTTAATAAAATTGATAATATCTTCATCAAAGGTATTTCCGGCAATTTTAATGGAATCACTTGTTACAATTCCACCCAAAGATAAGACAGCAATGTCGGTAGTTCCTCCTCCAATATCAATGACCATACTTCCAGATGGTTTCGCTATATCGACACCCGCTCCTACAGCTGCCACTTTCGGTTCCTCTTCTAAGATAACACGTTTGGCTCCTGTTCTTTCTGCAATTTCTCGAATGGCATTTTTCTCTACACCGGTAATATTCGAAGGACAACAGATTAAAATTCTTGGATGTGATAACCCCTTTCTACCTAATGCTTTTTTAATAAATGAATTTAACATTTCCTCAGTCATTTCAAAATCGGCAATGACTCCATCTTTCATTGGACGAACGGCTTTCACTTTTCCAGGAGTTCTTCCTAACATTTCTTTGGCTTCTTTTCCGACTGCTAATACTTTTTTAGTGTTACTATCAATACTTACAACACTCGGTTCATTTAATACAACGCCTTTTCCTTTGACATAAATTAATACGTTTGTTGTTCCTAAATCTATTCCAATGTCCCTCAAGATATTCACATCCATTTCTTTTATGTTTCTTTTTTATTTAAATACTTTTCTTTTGTAGACTGCCCGCCACGGATATGGCGAACTTCAATATGTGATTGAAATATTTCACTGATTTTTTCATATTTTTTAGGATTAATTTCTGCTAAACGTTTTTGAAGATCTTTATGTACTGTACTTTTACTTACATGAAATTTCTTTGCAGCTTCTCGAATGGTACACTTTGTCTCTATCACATAATCAGCACATGCATTCACACGTTCCACTAATTCCTTTTTCATTCATAACCTTCTTTCTAGTAAATTATATTTTTACTAGATAGGTTTATGAATAGTTCTAATTTAGTTCTGATTCTTTTTTTCCATAATAATTTTCAGGATCTACAAGTTGTCCTCCAATAGTTAATTCAAAATGTAGATGATTTCCAAGATCAGATCCTAAGGTACAAGTTCCGCTTTTTCCTAGTACCTGTCCTTGTGTGACTTTATCCCCTTTCTTTACGGATACTTCACTCAAGCTCTGGTAAACACTTATTGTATTGTTGTTATGTTTTACTGTTACACTTTTTCCAAGAAGTTCTTCTTCTTTTACGTCTGTAACTTCTCCATCTAGAATACTGATTACATCAAATACTTCTCCCCAAATATAATCGACTCCAGTATTTTGAAGATAAATTCCTTCATGATAGACAATAGATTTCTTTTGTTCTTCTTCTGATCCATTGAAATCATAATAGTCTCGCCCAATCGTAATTGATTCTTGATTGTAAGGCTTTCCTACCACCGCTTCTTGTTTACTCGTACCTACTACTGGTACATTTTCATCCAAGATCGTTCCTGATACATAGGTAACATCTTCCGTAGTCCCTGATGTCTTTAGGGAAATAAACATACTCGCTAATAATCCAATTACTAAAAGAGTATACACAACTGGTATTACAAATGGTTTTAAATATAATTTCCTTTTCACTTTTCTCACCTCATTAAGAGTTTGAGTCAGTTACAAAGGAATTATACATTTTTTTAAAGAAATTTTGCAGCGATATATAATTCATAGAAAAAGGATGTTACTAATTCTATTAAAGCAATCGCTAAGAGAAAATAAAATACACGCGCTTGTAATACATGATTTTTTTTAAATATTTTATTAATTTGAATACTGTCTAAAGACCATATAACAATGATTCCTACTAATATATATAAGAAAAACTTTCCATTCATCGATAGTGCTCCTCTTCATAGTCTGTAATTTTTTTAATTCTTCGATCGTGTCTTTCTACTTCTTTATGTTCAGTAGAAAGGAATGCATCTAAAATATCTAAAGCTTTGTATCTTGGCATTCTTCCGCTAAGCGCTAAAATATTGGCGTCGTTATCCAGTCTTGAATACTTGGCATCTCTCACACTATCTGCTTTTGCACAACGAATGCCTTTTACCTTATTACATGCGATAGAAATTCCAATCCCACTACTACAAATAGCAACTCCATATTCTACTTCTTTTTCCACAACTTTGGTTGATAACTCAAATGCAAAATCTGGATAATCCACAGATTCTGTTGAAAAAGTTCCAACATCTACGACTTCATGACCCTTCTTTTTTAAGTAATTCACAAGTTTTGTTTTTAATTGATATCCACCATGATCACTCGCAATTCCTATTTTCATTTGATCCACCTCTTTTACTTTAGTTAGTATAACATATTTTAAATATTTTATAAAATTTTATTAGGAATCCTACTCTGTCTTTATCACTTTCCACTTTCATTCCATTTGTGCTATAATAATTTTACGGAGGTAAGGTATATGGCTGCCATTTTAACTCACTATTTAATTGGAGAAAAATTTATTGAAAAATATAAAAATTTTAATGAAGATGATTTAATTTCATTTCTTGTTGGTACAATTGCTGTGGATGCACCGAATAGTCAGGGAAAGGGATTTGAAGAACGTGAAAAATCTCACTTTGGATCATCACCAAGAATGGCATTATTGAATCATGGGAATTTTGACTTAGAGGGGGATGTTTTAGATTATGACTCTTTTTTAGAGAAGTATGGAAATCAATTGGACAATCCATTTGTTGAAGGATACCTGCTTCATCTTTATACTGATAAAAAATGGTTTAGAGAAATCATTACTGAATTATTAAATACACATGCTTCTACTATCAAAGAAACTGCTAAAACTGCCCATGATTTATCATTTAAAGAAGCAATTGCATGGTATACAAAAAATTTGTACTCAACTTATGAAATTCATGATATTCTATTTACTCCATTTTTAAATTTACAACATATCGAAAAAATGAGTAATTATAATGTAGAGAATTGCCCAATTGAAGAAATTAATAAACAAGATCTAAAAAGTATGCTCGAACAATTAAAAATCAAGTGTGAAAATCTTAAAAATAGTGACCCTATAGAGAATCCAAATATTCTAATTCCACTTGATACTATGTTATCTTTTATCGATACCTGTGCGATGGAAGTACATCAATTATATTCTAATAGTAAATAAGTTATATTATTGCTTTTATTTATTTTATGGAAACCTCTAGAAATCTTTAGAGGTTTTTGTATACTCATTTTTCAAAAAAACAAAAGAGAATTAAATTTTTTCTTCATTCAATTCTCTTATCTTTCAATGATTATCCGATGATATTTAAGGTTGAGTTGTTTTTTCCATGACCTTAGGACTAGTTTCTATTGGTCCTACTCCATCTGTTATGCGATAACCTTCAGGTATAGAATAACTCTTTGTATTCATTAGGATTTCACTATGATTTACAGGTAACTTGTTCTGTTTTTCTAACTTTTTAAAATCAGCAATAGATTCAAAATGAACAACACTCTCTGTCCCAGAGAAAATCGTGTTTTCATAGATTGTTTGAGTAATCGATGCCGTTGTTACTTCTAATTTTCCACCTCTTACCAGAAACTCTGTGATTTCCTGATGGCATGTAGTAAGATAATCTTGACAATCTGGGGTTTCTTCAGAAAGTACAAAATTGTAACTAAAAGACGTTTCCTTTGTTACCCTTACTCGGTCGATTGCTTTATCTAGGCTGATACATATATTTTCATAATATTCGTCATTCTCTTCTTTTACCCCAATTTTTGTAGTGGAGAAAGATAACTCGTCTCTCTTTACAGAATAATTAGGCATTTCATCAATCACAATTCCTGCTTTTTCTGCAAAGGATAACATTAAATTCAAATGTTCACATATTTCTTTTATCATATCATCATTTGTCATACTCATATATCGATCCTCTTTTCTCTATTATATTTCATCAGCCATCCAACTAATGTTTTTTATTATATCATAGAATTAAATTTTGTATCAATTGAAAAGAAAAAATAAAGCCTATGCAGCTTTATCTTCTTGATTGAATCCAAATTTCTGGTTGAATCTTTCTACACGTCCAGTCTTAGATGCTCTTGTTTGTTTTCCAGTATAAAATGGATGACATTTTGAACAAACTTCAACATTGATTTCATCTTTTGTAGACATTGCCTTAAAAGTTTCACCACAAGCACAAGTAATTGTTGCTTCTTTCATTTCTGGATGAATTCCTTTTTTCATATAAAATTCTCCTTTCCTCCTAGATTCTAGGGATAATAGAGCCTTTTCTTCGCCATGACCTCTTTGGGACATAGTAATTAAATGCGAGACTATTGTAACAAACTTTTTAAACTTTTTCAATACTTTTTCGCCTTTTGACGTTGATATTCTTCATAAAGCGCATCAGCCATAGCTTCATACCCCTTTAAATTTGGATGAATATCCATTGGGTTAGGTAAGTATTCTGGGTGCTCTTTAAATAATTCATAATTGGAAATATAAACGCAGTCATATTTATCTGCAATCGTTTGATAGGCTTGATCTACAGAATGAAACAATGCATCTATTTTCTCACTTCCTAAATTGTATAAAAATGGGAGTGGATTATAATAACCGATGATATAGATTTTATTCTTCGCATATTTTCTAACTTCCTTGATACATTGATCAATATTGGGGAATATGGATTTCATATTTTTCTTATATAAATCTATATTATCTAAATTCACATTTTTTAAGTCTAGAGAGTCCAAAAAGTCATTCGCACCAATAGATATCGTTACTAAATCAGATTCTCTTAAATCTCTTTTAATATCTCCACTTCGAATGATGTCATTGATTACATCCGTTGTTGTATAACCACTATGACTATACTCTTTTTTATAGTCTTTGATTTTTCCTTCCTGATTTAACCTTTCGTAAAAAAAATCTGCATAGCTGAACCCTGTTTCTCCATAGGGGTTTCTCCCTTCTGCAACAGAATCTCCTAGTGCAATATAATTTAGTTTTTGTTTTGGAAATAAGTGATAGATACTAAATACAAAAACTAAAATAAGTACCATAAAAAGAAGTTTATAATGCTTTTTCATCCATACCTCCAAAAAAAGAATAGATTTCTCTATTCTTAGTTTATTCTTAATTTTATTTTTTAGACTTCTTTTAAGGAAATACTTGCACCAACATCTGTTAGCTTTTCTACTAGGTGTTCATATCCTCTTAGTACTGGCCCGATGTTTGAAATAGTAGTAATTCCATCTGCAATAAGACCAGCTAATACGAGACAGGCCCCCGCTCTTAAATCGGTGGCTTCTACTTTTTCTCCTTGTAAAGGGGTTAATCCATGAATTTTGATTTTCTTTTCAAAGACTTCAATATTGGCACCCATTTGATTTAAGTATGGAACATTTTTAAAACGGTTTTCATAAACTGTTTCTTCTAGAATAGAATCCCCTTCACATTGTGTCAGTAACACCGTTACAGGTTGTTGAAGATCGGTTGCAAATCCAGGATATCCTTGTGTTTTTATTTTTACAGGATGTAAAGATTCTGTTTTTGATACAATTACAAAGTCTGGGCCAACCTCTATATCCACTCCCATTTCTTGCATTTTTAAAATGAGCATTTCTACGTGTTCGGGGATGATATTGTCAATTTTTAAATGATTTCCCATCAGAGCTCCTGCGATGATATAAGTACCCGTTTCAATTCTATCAGGAATTACTTCTGTATAACATCCTTCTAGTTTTTCTACCCCTGTAATTTTAATCTCACTGGTTCCTGCTCCTGTAATTTTTGCTCCCATGTTGTTTAAAAAGGTCGCTACATTTACAATTTCTGGTTCTTTTGCGGCATTTTCGATAATTGTTTTCCCATGGGCTTTTACGGCAACTAGCATCGTATTAATCGTAGCACCAACACTTGGCATATCTAAATAAACATGGGCACCTGTTAATTTGTCAGCGTCAATGATATAGCGGTCTTCTTCTTCAGAAATGGTGGCACCTAATGCTTTAAATCCTTTTAAGGTTTGATCAATCGGTCTTGCTCCAATGGAACATCCTCCTGGAAAATGCATTTCTACATGTCCAAATTTTGCTAAAAGAACTGACATAAAGTAGTAAGATGCACGTAACTTACTCGACATTTCTTCTGGAATTTCTTTATTTACAATGGTGCTTGGATCAATGACAATACTTTCACTTGCCCTTTTTACATTTGCCCCTAAGTAATTTAAAATTTCTGTTAAAGCATCCGTATCTGTAATTTCCGGTACATTACAGATGGTTACTTCGCTATCTGCTAGAATGGCTGCTGGTATTAATGCAACCGATGAATTTTTAGAACCACTAATTCGAATTGTTCCTTCTAGTGTTTTTCCTCCATTTATTTCTAATACTTTCATAAATACCTCCAGTATGTTCTTCTATTATATTGTATTTTTCTTTTTTCTATCGGTTCATAAACATTTCTGTTTTTTCCCTAACTTTTTCTTTGATTGCTTTTTCTCCACTACCAATTACTTTTCTAGGATCATAGCTATTGTTTTTTTCTATAAATTTTTTTACTTCCTGATACCAAGCAATTTGAAGTTCTGTATTGATATTGATCTTATTGATTCCACAGGAAATGGCTTTTTTAATTTGATCATCTGGAATGCCTGTCCCTCCATGTAATACGAGAGGAATATCAACATGCTCCGATATTTCTTTCATGGTTTCAAAATCTAAGTTTGGTTCTCCATGATACAATCCATGAACACTTCCAAGAGCGGGCGCTAAGGAATCAATTCCTGTTTCTTCAATCAATCGAATACATTCATCTAATCGTGCATTGGTCGAAGAAGATGGAATCCCGTCCTCACTCCCACCAATATGCCCCACTTCTGCTTCTACGGTTACACCTTTAGAGTGCGCATATTCTACTACTTGCTTTGTAATTTCAATATTTTCCTTGAGGGGCTTTTTCGAAGCATCAATCATCACTGAAGTAAAGCCAGAATCAATCGCCTTTTTGCAAGTTTCAAAGCTTGTCCCATGATCTAAGTGCAAAGAAACGCGAATCGTAATATTTAAATCTTCTATCAATCCTTTTACTAAGTTACTAACTACCTGAAATCCACCCATATATTGAATGGCGCCTTCACTCACTCCTAAAATCAAAGGTTTTTGAAGCATTTCCATCTCTTCTAAAATATACTTAGTCCATTCTAGATTATTGATATTAAAATGAGGAACTGCATAATGATTTCTCTTCGCATCTAAAAGTATTTCCTTACTGTTACCTAACATTTTATCCCTCTTTCTTAGAACTTATCTCTTTTCATTTTTAATATACCATATTTACTATAGAAAGTAAGTAAAATCGTGTGAATTTTTACCTTTTTCTGTGTAAAATCGTTAAAAAATATAATGAAGTCCTAACATAAATAAAATCATACTTCCGAGGAGTGTTGCGATATTACCAAACTTTTTTACGAGAATGTCTCCAAGTTTCACTCCAAGATACGTAAATATTGCACTCGTCAAAGAAAATATAATTGCTGCTAGTACAATATTTTCTGTTAAGTTTCCTAGTCCAATTCCAATACTAAAACTATCAATACTAACGGTGAATGCAAAAAGACAAATGGATACTGTGTTCTCTAATAGCTTTAATTGTTCTTCTTTTTTTAAGGATAGAAGCATTTCAACCGATAAAGCAATAAAAATAACCCCTGCAACAATCTCTGGAGAAATTGGTAAAAAGGAAAAGATTACTTTACCAACAAAGTATCCAAAAAGTGGCATAAAAAAATGGAAAAGTCCAACAAAAATACTCATTAAATTATGATACTTTGTTTCCATATTCAAGGTACCATAAATTAAAGCCAAAGAAAAGGCATCCATACTAAGACCTACTGCAATTAAAAATAGAATTCCTAATGACATAAAAAAGCCTCCTACTTAAGGATATGTAAGAGGTTTAAATTCTTTCAAATTTTCTTTTTTGATATATTCCTGGAACAAGACCAATTTCTGTACAAGCATATTCTATATCATCCAAGTTTTTTGGAAGTTCTTCTGGACGGTGTGTATCACTTCCAATGATCACTCTTGCATCTTCACATTTTAATCGATAGAAGCATAATTTTTGAATAGAAGGATAGAATTCTATCGTTTTCTTCCTGATAAAAGGACTAATTTCTAAAGATTGATGGGAATCGTTTAATGCATGCATTACTTCTGATATTTGTTTTAGTGCACTATAGTCTTTTCCAAAGTACGCATCAATCAAATCTAAATGACGAATTACATCTACGTTACCTGCTTCGATCATTTTTAAAATCTTTTGATAGTATTCTTTCGTGGTCCTTTCTCCGGTTGTTAATTTTACTTTATCTCCACCACTAAATGGACGAATTACTCCTACTGTATAATCAAAATCTAATTCATCTAACCTTTTTATTTCTTCCTGATATAGGTAAGGTTCCCCAATTTCAGCAGACTTTAGTAAGGTAATTTTTCCTTCATACTTTTCATTTAACTGATCAATTTTAGCATTTCTAATTTGAAATCTTTCAATCACATCTTCTATATTTTCACGTTCCAAGTCTACACTATCTGCAATTCCTACGTAGTGAATTCCTTTTTCTAAAAAAAGTTCTGTGATTTGTTCTAACTCCATATTAGATTCATGCGAATATTTAGAATGTACATGCATATCGGCCTTTATCATTTTCTTGTTTCCCCTACTTCCTATAACACAATTTTCTTTCTTTTTTCGAAAATCACAGGTTGTAATCCGATTTTCTCCGATAGGTATTCTGCGGACTCTAAATTATCTACAAGTTCATTTTCTCGATGGGCATCTGTTCCAATCGTTACATAATCTGAAACTAGTTTATAACGACAAATTTTATCCATACTAGGGAATAAGTTTAGGCCTGCCCTTCTTTCTGCAGAAGTATTGACTTCTATTATTTGGTCATGCTCCTTAATCGCATGCAGTACCTCTGTTACTTGATTAAAATCTGAATAATCCCCGTGATAATATTTATTAATGTAATCTAAATGTCCTACGACATCAATATTCCCAGCCTCTATCATTTTTAACATTCTTTGATAGTAGAGGTAAGTTACATATTTTCTATTTTTTGAAGTTTTTAAATTTGGTATATCATGAATACTTCCCATGACGAAATCAAAGTCAAAGACATCAATTAAGGTTTTTACTTGTTCTGGATACAAATCTGGTTCTGATATTTCTACTCCTTTTAATAATTTTAATCTGCCTTCATACTGCTTATTTATCTCATTCATTTCATGATCTCTTTGTGAAAATTTTCTTCGTACAAACATTATATCTTCACGATCAAACTCTACATGATCTGTAATTGCGGCATATCGAATTCCATGCTCTACTAAGATTTTGGCAATATCCTTTAGTTTCATTTTTGAATCCCAAGAGTATTCTGAATGGATATGCATATTCATTCTTGTCATAAAATTCCCCCTCACTGCTTTTATTATAATTGATAGAAGAAATTTTGTCACTTTTATTTTAAATATTTATCTATTAAATCTTTGATAAAAAACTTGTATTCTACTTCAGATGCCTGCTCTTTACTTTCTGCTTCTAAAGAACAAAGCGGAGGGAATAACACACACCACCAATTTTTTCCAAGACCATTTCCTAAAGTAATTACTAAGGACTCATAGTATCCTTCTGGGTAGATGACTCCTTGGTATTCTTTTTCTGGGAAATAATTTTGTCCATAATTGATATCTACCTTTGTATCTTTTTGATTTTGTTCTTTTAGAAGACTTTGAACTAATACTTGATAATCTCCTAGTTTTTCTTGAGTAATATTTCTCGCTTCCATAATTGTTTTTGCATCTTTTACGGATTCATATAATTCTTTCTGAATTCCCTTTTTCACATTCATTTTTACTTGTTGATCTTCTTTGCTATCACTATTTGCAATCACTCGAAAACGGATTGCCTCTTTTGGAATGATTATTTGTTCTTCTTTTTTACCCCCGAAAGATAAAAGCATTAAAATACTAAGAATTGGTATTATTTTTTTCATAAGAAAATCCACCTTTCTATAACATAGTGGATTCCTTTTTTTAATTTTATTCACTTTATTTAAGAAAAAATAAATATCATACGATCACGATTACTTAAATCTTTCTTACAAATGACTTTGACATTCCCTAATTCTTGATGAATTAGTTTTAGTAATTCTTCTCTTTGATTGCATCCAATTTCAAAGGCAATCATGAATTTTGGATTCAATTTACTTTTACATTGATTGAGAATGGTTCGATAACAATCTAATCCATCTTTTCCACCATATAGTGCGAGAGATGGTTCGTTTTCTTTGACAATCGATTCAATTTCCTCCCCCTCTTTGATGTATGGCGGATTACTAATGATGATATCAAAGGGACCAGAGACTTGTTCTAGAAAGTTACTTTTAATGATTGTTACATCTAATCCCTTTTTTTCTTGATTTTGTCTTGCCATTTCTAGGGCATTGTCACTGATATCTACTAGTGTCATATCAAGACTTGGAATGAGTTTTTTTAGGGTAAGTCCAATACAACCTGTCCCTGTTCCTAAATCTATTACTTTTAAATTTTTATCTTCAAAGAATTCATCTAAATACATTATTGTGTTTTCTACGAGTTCTTCTGTTTCAAATCTTGGGATTAACGTCGATTCGTTGACTAAGAATTCCTCTCCATAGAAATTTACGTTTCCAATCACATATTGAATTGGGCGATTTTTTACGAGTTCTGCTAACTTCTCTTTGAATTTTTTTTCTATTTCTTCTGGTACTTCTTGATCTAAGTAATTTAATAGTTCTAATGAATTTACATTTAATAAGGCTGCTAGTAACATTTTGGCATGCTCTGAATGTACTTTACTTTTTCCATATACAATTAAATCTTCTACTCTCATAATTACCTCTTATCGAAAGGATAAAAGAATAAAACTTTTGTTTTATTCTTCCTCAGTCCCTGCTAATTTTCTTTTTTGATCTTCTGTGATTAAAGCTTCGATGACTTCATCAATTGCTCCATTCATAATACGATCTAGATTGTTTGTCGTATAACCAATTCTATGGTCAGTGACCCTATTTTGTGGATAGTTATAGGTACGGATTTTTTCTGCACGATCCCCAGTACCAATTTTCATACGGCGTTCACTTCCTAGGGCTTCTTCTTTCTTCTGAAGTTCTTGTTCGTAAAGACGCGCACGTAATACTTTCATTGCTTGTTCTTTGTTTTGAATCTGACTTCTTTCATTTTGACAAGTCACTACGGTATTGGTTGGTAAATGCGTAATTCGAACGGCACTATCCGTGGTATTTACTCCTTGTCCTCCACATCCGCTCGAACGATAGATATCAATTCTTAAGTCGGATGGATTGATTTCAATATTTACATCTTCTGCTTCTGGCATTACTAAAACGGTAGCAGTCGAAGTTTGAATTCTTCCTTGTGACTCCGTTTCAGGAACTCTTTGTACTCTATGGGAACCACTTTCATATTTAAGTTTAGAATAGACATTATCTCCTTTGACCATGAATTCAATTTGAGAAAATCCGCCTGCTTCTCCTTCTTCTGCATCGATTAATTCAATTTTAAATCCTTGTTTTTCTGCATATCTCGTATACATCCGATAAAGGTCCCCCGCAAAGATATTGGCTTCGTCTCCACCGGCCGCTCCACGAATTTCAACAATTACATTTTTTCCATCATTTGGATCTTTTGGAATTAAAAGAATTTCTAATCGTCCCTCTAATTCACTTTTTCTGATTTCTAAACTTTCTAATTCTTCTTTTGCTATCTCTGCCATCTCTGGGTCTTTGACTAATTCTTTATCGTCTTTAATACCCTCTAATACTTTTTTATACTCCTGATAACATAAAACCGTTTCTTCTAAATCAGATTTTTCTTTAGATAGTGTTTTCATCTTATTCATATTACTATAAACTTCAGGATTAGAAAGTTCATTTTCTATTTCATGATATCTTCCTTCAATGGCATTTAATCTTTCAATCATCAGTCTCAACTCCTTTTATAAGTGGTATAGTTTGTTATGGATTCGATCATCTTTCTCGTTAATTTCCTCATCTCTTCTAATTTCCATTTCTATTCGTTCAATCAAGTCTTCTTCTTCTAAAAATGGATTTTCTTCTAAGGCTTCAATACAAAGCTTTTGAAAGTTATGAAATCCTCTTTCTACTCTTTTAGAAAAACCAAACGTAGAATGGAGTCTTCTTTGATACGTAGATGCATTAATGAATGGATAAGAATCATCGACATCTTCCATCTCACAAAATAGACATTTTTGTAGTGGCAACTTTGCAGAGGGAGATTCAAATCCAAAAGAGATTCTTACATGACGACAATTTTTTTGAAACTCTGCTCTATCTTTTTCTAATAGTTTAAATTCTTCTTCTAATTTTAATCTTCTTTCAAAAAGTTCATGACTACATTTTAAACTTTCAATATCCATACGATCACCTCGAGTTTTTTTATTATATCATACTTTCTTATTTTAAGAAAATTATATTTTTTACTCTCAGATTCTTTTTAACAAACTTTTCCTCTTACTTGATACAGTTGATTTCTTTTAAACTCTACCGTATCTCTAAATTCATCAATGACAAAGGCAGGGGAAGGAGCTTCATTCTCTAACATTAACTCAGCCAGTTGTTTTCTTAGTGCCATTAATTTTTGACTTCTTCCAAGTTCTGTCTCTAAAGAGTATTCTTCCAAATAAAGTGTAGCATCCACGCAAAAAGCACCAAAAAAAGGTCCCTCTACTTTTGAACCACATATCAAACAATAATTATAGTTTTCTTTCGTTTCTGGATTTTTCCCTAGGCATACAATATATTCATGAAGACACTCCTCATGATTGACTCCACATTTGTTTTCTTTTATCATTCAAACTTTCCTTTCTCGAAAAAGAACTAGAATTACTGCTCTAACTCTAGTTCATCTTCATCTAATACTACTAAATCTTTCAAATCATCATTGGTGTCATCTATATCATCATCAGAGTCGATATTATCATAGTTGATCGTATCTTCATCTACTTCCTCTTTTGTTTCTTCTATTTCTTCTTCCTCTTCTTCATCGACGATTTTTATTAATTTATCAGAGGTATGTCTACTCCTTAAATCCCAAGTTCCATTCTCTAAAAGGATAAATCTTTTATCTGTAGTAAGCGAAGTATAATAATCCCCTATTTTCTGATCAAATACAGAACTAGGTAATTCTAACAATTTAATAATTTCTTTGAATAAATCCGCAGTATTTTGTGCTCCTTTTTCTTCTAATATTAAATTGGTAATGTCTTTATTTGATAATAGCTCTAAGTCTTCTTTTTTTAACTTCTTAAGGCTCATTATAATCCTCCTCATTTATCAAAATAAATTATCGATAATTTGATTAAAAATTATCATCTAAACTTATATCATTATTTTAGGAAAAACGCAACCTATTTTGTTACATTTTTTCAGGAACCTCAATTCCTAAAATATCTAATAATAGTAAATTTGTTTTATAAACACTATCTGTAAGTGCTAACCAAGATGTTTTTAATTCTTCATCTTTACTTGTTAGTATATGATTCTCTGAATAAAATTTATTATACGTACTTGTAATTTTATATAAAAATTCTGCTATGTCATTTAATGATTTTGTATCATAGGCTTTTTTTAAGACTTTTGGCATAGTCAGTAGAGATTCTAACACTTCTTTATCAGTTTCATTTTTTAACTTTTTGATTTCATAGGTCTCATAACCCTCATTTTTGGCTTTTTTTAGTAAGGATTTCATACGAATCGTTGAATATAGAAGATATGGCCCTGTTTTTCCTTCTAAATCTGCGAATTTACTAGGTTCAAAGATATAATCCGTTGTACGAAATGGAAGAAAGTCTGCATATTTTAAAGCAGCTATGGCAATCATTTTGGAAATTTCTTTTTGTTCTTCTTCGTCCGTAATCATTGGATTTAGTCGTTTTCTAGTTTCTTCATTTACTAAATTGATTAAATCTCTTAGGGTCATGACTCCCCCATCTCTTGTTTTAAATGGTTTTCCATCAGGCCCATTCATGGTTCCAAATCCAATAAACTCTAGTTTTGTCTCATCAGTGGTGATATTTGATTTTTTAGATGCCCTAAATACTTGCTCAAAATGTAATTCCTGACGATTGTCTGCGAGATACCAAATTTCATCCGGAGAAAAGCGTTTCATTCTTCCTACAATCGTTGCTAAATCGGTAGTTGCATAAACACTGGCACCATTGCTTGTTACTAAAATAATTGGTGGCATTTCCTTTTTATCTGTTTCTTTCTTGATGTCCATAATAGTTGCACCTTCACTAATTTCTAGTAAATTTTTGTCCTTTAAATATTCTAACATTCCAGGAATATATTGAAAGCTATCTAATTCCCCTTCCCAAAGTTCAAATGTGGTATTTAAATCACTATAGATTTTTTTAATTTCTATTAATGATAGCTCCTTCACTTGATTCCAAAGTGTACAGTATCCTAGATGTCCCTTTTGTATTTGATAAGTAATCTCTTGGGCCAGTTTCATTTTATTTTCGTCTTCTTTGGCTTTTTTACTTGCTTCTGGATAAATCTCAGATAAATCTTCACTTGTAATCGGAAGTAGGAAAGATTCTCCTTGATAATTCTCTTTAAAACATGGTAAGTCTGGGTACCTTTCCATCATTTCTGAAACGACCATTCCTGCTTGTAGTCCAGAGTCTCCTAAATGAACATCTCCTATGACTTCCATTCCAAGTAACCTGGTAAGTCTTTTTAATGCTTCCCCAATATTTGCAGAACGCAAATGTCCTACATGAAGAATCTTAGCGACATTCGCTCCACCATAATCTATGATAATTTTCTTTGTTGGTTCCAAGTCTATATTATTTTTAATATCTTTTTGAATTTCCTTTAAAAATTCTAAGTAAAAGGATTCTGAAAAACTTAAGTTAATAAACCCTGCACCTGCGATATTTAAATTTTCAAATCGTGCGTCTTTTTTCAGTTCTGCGACGATTTTTTCTGCAATCTCTCTTGGATTTGTATGGTTTGCTTTGGCAAGAGAAAAAGCATCATTGATTTGAAATTCTCCGAGTTCTCTTCTTCCGCTTGGTACTAAATTTACTTTGTCTATCTCGTATCCTAAATCTTTGACTACTTTTGTAATATCCTTTTCTACGTTTTGAATTGTACTCATCTTTTCACCCCTAAAATTCAATTTGGTATTCTATCCACTCATTGGATTCTATCATTTTATATTTTACTCGAAGTTTTCTTTCTTTATATTCATAGATTTCTGTTAAAATGCTTAACTCTAAGATTTGTTTCGTATCTAATAACTCAATCGTTAATTTCGTTTCTTTTCCCTTTAAAAACGGAATGGTCAATAGAAACTCTTTGGTTTCACGGGTTAATTTCTTTTTTTTGAAATCCATCTCCATCGTTACCTTATTTTTAGAGTCATGAATCACTAGTGTTTCTTCTTTTTCGTTATATTCACCTGGAAAAACAGATTTCAGTTCCTCCTGTTCCTTCATTGTGAGTGTTACTTCTACTTGATTCATGATATCACTTCCTTTAGAAATCAGACCCATTATAACATAGTTTATAACTTTTTCCTACTATTTTAGCGTTTGACTACTTTTTGAGTTGCTTTTGGAGGAAGACTTGACTCTTTACTTTCAATGATTTTATAAGCTTTCTGTAGTATCTGATTTGCGAAATCAGGAGATGATAATTCCACCAGTTCTTTCGCAAGTACTGGCAGATTCCCTAAAAATTCTAAAGAAGTAAACGCATTCCCAATCATAGTTGAAAGGTTTTCATTAATTCCTATTTCTTCTATTTTTCTTAAAGATTTTTGATAGGCATCTAAATGGGGATTTTTGAAAGGAAGACGGCAAGAAAAACACATGATATGATTTTCAAAATCAATCACGGGTGCCAAATCTTCAATACTTTTTGCGGTAGATTTCAGTACATGATCCACTAACATAGGACCGATGACTGTTCCAGCATAATAAGATTTTCCACATTTAGAGAAAACTGCTTCTAATTCTTGATTCTTTCTTCTTGCGATTGTAATTGGATTTTGGAGGTCTATTTTATATTTTTTAATACAATTGTCTATCGTTGGCTCGTTGGTATTAAAAAGTCCAAGATAGTAATTTCGCTCTTCTACCTCTTTTTTCATGTTTACAGCACTCCTTTGCGGTAGTATCATACCACATTTTTTGTCTTTTAGATACATATTTCTTTTTTATTTTTTCATACTAACATTAGATTGGAGACTGAATATGAAAAAATTTAGAAAACTTAAACTATTTGCTAAAATTTGTTGTTGCTTCCTTGCTTTTATTGTTCTAAGTATCGGAGGCGTCTATTTTTATATTAAATCATCTCCAAAATTAGAAATTAAGAGTGCCAATGCTTTTTTAATGTATGATAAAAGCGGAGAACTTTTTTTCCAAGGAAGTGGAAGTCAAGAATGGGTGAATCTAGAAGATATTTCCCCCTATTTAATCAAAACGACGATTCAGACAGAAGATAAACACTTCTATAAACATCATGGTTTTGATTTATTAAGAATCTTAAAAGCAATGTATGTCAATATTACTTCTCGCTCTAAGAGTCAAGGGGCTTCTACGATTTCTCAACAGTATGCAAAAAATTTGTTTTTAGATTTTGATAAAACCTGGGAACGAAAGATTAATGAAATGTGGTTAACCATGCAATTAGAAGTACATTATAGTAAGGATGAAATTTTAGAAGGATACTTAAACACCATCAATTACGGTCATGGAATGTATGGAATTGAAAATGCCGCTCGGTTTTATTTTGATAAATCAGCGAAAGATTTAGATCTCGCAGAGTCCGCCATGCTTGCGGGTATTCCAAAGAGTCCTTCTTATTATTCTCCCATTGTAAACCCAGAACTCGCCCGGTCTAGGCAATTAAATATTTTAAATAATCTAAAGAAAAATAAGGTCATTACTAATGAGGAATACGAGAGTGCAAAGGCAGAAGAACTTGTTTTTGTTGGGGAAAAAAGTGATGTCAATGTTGCAAACATTATGTATTATCAAGATGCCGTTATGAGAGAACTCAAAGAAATTAATGAAATTCCCTCTTCATATCTAGAAACGGGAGGAATTCGGATTTATACAAATTTGGATATGAATGCACAATCCATTCTTGAAAATAGTATCAAAAATAATTTAACGACGGATAAGAATTTACAGGTTTCATCCGTTATGATGGAACCCTCTACTGGTAAGATTATCGCTCTAGTCGGTGGAAGAGATTATAATAAAAGTCAATACAATCGCGCCGTTCAGTCTGTCAGACAAGTTGGGTCTACGATGAAACCATTTTTATATTATGCTGCCTTAGAAAATGGATTTACTTCTTCTACGACATTTACAAGTGAAGAAACGACGTTTACTTTTGCGAATAATCAAAATTATTCTCCCCAAAACTATGGAAATCAATACGGAAATAAACCAATTTCTCTAGCGACTGCAATTGCATATTCCGATAATATTTATGCTGTTAAAACCCATATGTTTCTTGGAGAAGATGCTCTTGTTAATATTTCAAAACGATTAGGAATCACTTCTAAGTTAGAAGAAATTCCTTCCCTCCCTCTAGGAACTGCAGAAATTAGTATTAAGGAAATGGCTGCTGCTTACTCTGCATTCGCCAATGAAGGATATAAGGTAGAAGGATACTTAATTTCTAAAATTGAGGATTTGAAAGGAAATGTTCTCTATGAAAGAAAAGAACAAAAAGAAGTCATTTTGAATCGAAGTCTTACCTTTATTTTAAGTAATCTATTAACTTCTACCTATGACTCTGCATTTATTGATTATAATTATCCAACTGCCATTGGAATCGCACCTAAGATTAAACATAAACTAGCGTTAAAAAGTGGTACCACAGACACCGATCATTGGTCTATTGGATATAATCCAGATATTTGTACCGCTGTTTGGATTGGATATGATGATAGTACGCCAATTTCGACGAGCGATTATAAGTATTCTAGAAATATTTGGGTCGAAGCCATGGAGAATTATTTAGAGGGAAAAGAAGATACTTGGTATGAACAACCAAATAATGTCGTGGGAGTCCTAGTAAACCCCATTACTGGAAAACCCGCAATTGAAACAGACACACAGAAGAAAATTATGTATTATGTGAAAGGAACCGAACCTTCTAGTACAGATACAGTTTTTGATGAGTTATTAGAATTCAATTAAATTTATTATCATAGAGTATTTTCCTATTTCATATATTCCATTAGGAAGGTGAATTTATGAATCAAGGTTTTAGCGCCATGTCTCCAAGCTATATTCCAAGTCAAAGTACATATCCCCCTTATACAAATTTTACTACAACACAACAAACTCCTATCAATCAAGGGATTTCTTCAAATCCCGTTACAAATCCAGAATATGCAGAAGGTGTATTTCGAAGGAATATTGGAAAAAAGGTCAGTGTTTATTTCTCTTATCCCGATTCTGTGGAATGGAGAGATAAAGTCTTCACAGGAACAATCTTAGAAGATGGTCGAGATTATTTATTATTAAGAGATGACCAGAATCGAGTCATTCTGCTTTGGCTTGTTTATATTAACTATGCAATCTTTGAAGAAGAGCCAAATATATAAGATTAAGTTCCCTGTTTAGGGAATTTTTCTTTTAAAACTCTTTTCGTAATGATAAAATCATGATAGAATGAGATTAAGATAGATAGGTGGTTTCATGATTTATATAATTGTTGGTATAATCGTTCTAGTTTCTATTATTTTAATTTTAGAGATTACTTTTTATAATAAATTCCAAGTTGCTAGAATTCGAATTAGCGAAGCAGAAAATAATATTGATATTTTATTACAAAAAAAACTTGTTTTATTAGAACGCGTTATTAAGGTAATTGAAGAAGCAAATCCAAAATATAAGGATGATCAAATTTTAATTAATGTAATTAAACTGAAAAATAAGAAAGTAAATAATTTTGAGCTAAATGAAGAACTTGATAAAGCCATTGCGGAATATAAGGGAATTATGGATTTGGATAGTAAACTTGGAAATGTAGAAAGTCTTATTAATATTAATTATGATTTAACGAATGTGGATAATGATTTAATAGCAGCCAAAAAGTTTTATAATCGTACAATTATTTCTTATAATCGGTTAGTACAATGTTTTCCATCTAATATTGTCGGTTCTCTCTTTAAGTATAAAAGAAAGGAATTCTATTCTGAAGAACGAGAAGAAGTATTTGAAATTTTAAAAAAGAACAAAAAAAAATAAAGCACTTCTCAAATGAAGTGTTTTAATATTCTTTTCTTTTTTCTTTGTTTGGTTCTGCTGGTGTTAGATATTTTCTTAGGAATTCTAAATATCTTGGATCTTCCATGGAATATTCCTTTGTAATAATTGTGATTGGTTCAAAGGCATCCTTCGCATACTCCATTAAATCTTGTAAATCGGCTCCATATTCTTTAAATTCTACTCTATCTTTGAAACTTTTTGGAGTAGTTAAATCTCTTAGAACATCAACAATATCACGGTTTCTACTAGATGCAAATTCTTTTACTAATTCCCCAATTCTTGCTGTAATTTCTGGATCATAATAGGTCTTTCTTTCTAAACTTTCTTGATAATATTCTTGAATTTCCTCTTTTGTTTTTCCTTCTAATTCTTGATTAAATGCATGAATCAATGGATCTATTTCCGGAGAAACTTGAAGATTACTAACAATTAAATGATGACTTGGAGTATACCATCTTTTTGGTTCCTCTCCTTCAGATGTATAAAGCAAACTATATCCAAAGGCATCTAAAAATGACATCATTGCCTGTACCTTTATATAAAAATCTCCATAGTCTTTTTGACTTTTATAAGTTGGTACCTCACCATAAAACATAAAATAGCATTGCAGTACTCTCATTGGCTTTTCGCCTAACATTCTTTTTTGTTCCATAAACCCTCCTATAATGTTATTGTAACACTCTTTTTTTAAATTTTAAATAGGAGTTTTTATTTTTTCCTCGGTTTCTTCAATTTCCCAATGAACTATTGGAATTCCCCTACTTTCTAAAAAGTGATTGGCTTTAGAAAATGGTTGACTACCAAAGAATCCATGATAGGCTGAAAAAGGAGAAGGATGGGCAGACTCTATAATACAGTGAATTGGATTGGTAATGAGACTCTTTTTATTTCTTGCAAAACTTCCCCATAAAATAAAGACAATGGGCGTTTCTTTTTCATTTAATTTTTCAATTACGTGATCCGTAAACTTTTCCCAGCCTAAGTCTTTATGAGAAGCGGGGTGATTTGCCACTACTGTTAGAACTGTATTTAGTAAAAGAACTCCCTCTTTCGTCCATGGAACGAGACTTCCATTTTTTGGGATTTTGCATCCTAAATCATCATTTAGTTCTTTAAAGATATTTTGTAATGATGGTGGCTTGGTAATTCCTTTTTTTACGGAAAAGGAAAGTCCCTCTGCTTGATTTTCTCCATGATATGGATCTTGTCCTAAAATTACTACTTTCGTATCTTGATAAGAGGTATTTCGAAATGCTTTAAATATTTCTGTCTTTTTTGGATAAATTGTCTTTTCTTGATACTCTTTTTCAATCACTTGAATTAAGTTTTTAAAATAGTCTTTATTCATTTCACTTTCTAATATTTGATCCCAATCATTTCCTATCATAATCCACCTCTACTACTAATGATAGTGTAACATTTTATAATTGCTTTAACAATCTCTTTAAATCAGATTGTATTTTTTGATTGTTCTCTGTTATAGTCTCTTCTGTTATTATCTTTTCTTCTAGACCTTGAACTGTTCTTTCAACTTTTCTTGTAGTTGTATCTTTAATTCTGGTATTGATTTTTTTAGTAGGATCTATGATTTCATAGGCAGTAACTTCTTCATTCCGAAAGTCGATAGAGGCTTTTACGTCGTCATCTACAGAAATGCTAGCGGATAAAAGGCTTTTTTTGATTTCAAGTATTTTTGTTAGTTTTAATAGTTCTTCTAAATTTAAAGTCTCTATTCGTTTTACATATTCTATCATTTTTTCTAAATTGCTTAGAAGGCTTTCTTGAGCCTCACTCTTTAAAGAAAGTACATATTTCTTTTTATTCTCTTCCACAATTAAATAGTCAAAATGCCCATGATTGTTTCTTAGTCTTAGAACTCTATTCTCGGATAATTGAGTGCTAACTTCGATTACTTCTAATTCTGGTTCATATGTTTTCGTACTATAAAAGTCATATAGAAAGATTAGACGGCTATTTTTTCTTTGCATCATAAGGTAGAAATTTTTGCTATATCGTCCATGACTTTTTCCATAATCTAGTCCAAAGTTATAGAATTTGAAACTGGTTTCATTTAGATCTTTCACTTCAAAAATGTGATCATAATTACCTAGATATTCATCATCGATAATTGTAATATCTTTCTTTGAATCAAAATTTCCTAACTTTCGCAAGAGGTTCTCTAATAGTTTTAGCCTTTCTTTTCCAGATTTTCTCTCATCTTGAATATCACTGGAATCTAATAAATCTTTTGGAAAAATAATCATACAATCCCCCATTTCTTGCGGTTTATTATACTACTTATTCTTTTCATAATCAACAATTATTTCTTTTCTAAGTTTCATTAAAGCGTACATATTAATAATTGCTAAAATGGCAACTAGGATATCTACAATATTCCAAAGAATGGTGGCATTCATAATACTTCCAATCACTAATAGAATTACAGTTACTATTTTTAGTATATTTATTTGTGTTTTGGATGCATTTTTTATAAGGTATTTGAGATTACTTTCTCCATAATAATATCCTGCAACAATGGTTGAATACGCTAAGGATACTACAGATACTATCAGGACAATGATTCCTGAGCGACCGAGATGATAGTTTAAAGCATATTGCGTGAGTTCAATTCCATTCATATTTTCAAAGCTTAACATGGTATAGTCTGAAGTTAAGATTAAAAGGGCAGTCGAAGTACATACGACAAAAACCGTAAAATAGATTCCTAACACTTGAATGAGTCCGAGATTTACTTTATGATTTGTATGAGAACAGGAAGAAGCAATCGCACCGGTTCCAAGTCCTGCTTCTGTTGAGAATACTCCTCGTTGCATTCCAATTACAAAGGTTGTTAATATTCCTCCACGAATTGCTTTCATCGAAAATGCATCCATGATAATTTCCATCAGAACGACTCCAATTTTATTTAGATTCATTAGAATAATACTACCACTTAATAAAATGTATCCAATTCCCATTAAAGGCACTAATTTACTTGTAATATTGGCAATTTCATCTAGCCCTCTCATAATGGAAATTCCAGAAATGAAAGCAAGCACAATTCCAATTACAATTGGTGAAAAACCATAGGTACTATGAATTGAGGTTGTAATTGTATTGGCTTGAATTGTCATAAACCCAACAATATAAGAAATGATGATTAGAATGGCATAAAGACTTGCCAGCTTTTTATTTTTAAGACCGTGTTTTATATAATATGAGGGACCACCCTTGTATGCATCCCCATCTTTTTCTTGATATTTCGCACCCATATAACTTTCACAAAAGGCATTCACTGATGTAATAATCCCTGCAACCCAAATCCAAAAAATAGTTCCTGGTCCTCCTGTATAAATTGCTAAGGCAACTCCTGCGAGAGATCCTACTCCGATTCTGGCAGCAAGAGACATCGTAAGACTTCGAAAAGGAGAAACACTACTCTTACTATCTTTGTGAAATCCTTTAAAAAGAGAAGATATCTTTAACTGGGGAAACTTCAATTTGATACTAAAGTAAATCCCTCCTCCTAATAAAAAAACAATGGCAATACTCCATAGGAAACTTGTTATTATTTTAAGCATAACATCACCTATTGTAGTATAACCATCGCTTTTTAATTATTTTGTCTAATCTTGTTTTCTAATTAATCTTGAAATTTTGGCAATCCTTTCTTCTGGAGCATCCAAAAGGTATTTAAATAAATCAGGATTTGCATGAATCGCACGAATAATTTTAGAGTCTTCTTCTGATAAGTTCATGATCCGATTTCCTTCTCGATGAATTAAACCTGTATATTCTTTTCCTAATAACCAGAAAATATCGACTTGTAAGAATTCAGCAATCTTTTCAATCTGTTCCATATCTGGTAAACTTCTTCCAGATTCATAATAACATACGGCACTTCTTGAAACACCAATTGCCTTTCCAACTTCCTTTTGACTAACTTCTCTAATTTCTCTTGCTTCTTTTAATCTTCTTCTAAATACTTCCATATAATATTCCTTTTCTTTTTTACGATTATTATAGGAAGATTTTTAAAACAGATTAGATTTGTTAACAGTGTGTCAATCATTTGTTGTAAGGTTGACAAATTGTTTACTAATACTTTTTAACCAAAAGAAAAAATACCACTATTTGTGATATTTTTCATTATTTTGAATTTTAAAACTACGATAAAGTTGTTCTAAAAGAAGTACACGAAACAATTGATGAGGAAATGTCAATTTGGAAAAAGATAAATGTGCAGTTGCTTGCCTTTTTATATCTGCATGAATTCCATGAGAACCACCAATAATAAAGGTAATGTTAGGGTTCTCTATTCTGATTTTTTCAAGTTTTTTCGAAAGTTCTAGAGAAGATAATGATTCCCCTTCAATTTCCAAAGTAATGATGTAGTCTTTCGGATTCATATGTTTTTCTAATCGTTCTTTTTCTTTTTGAAGTGCTTGCTTTTCATCATCTGTTTTCTCATCCATGACTTCTATTAGTTCTACTTGTGCATATTTTGTTAGACGTTTTAGATATTCTTGACAGGCATCCTGCCAATATTTCTCTTTTAATTTTCCAACGCAAAGAATTTTTATCATACTTACACCTCAATCATTTCTAATGATTCATAAGGTTTCGCAATTAAAATATCTCGATCCAAATTATGTTCTACTAGCATATCTTTCGTTGTTTGATAGGCTAGATCTTCCGTATTATTATTTTCACTTAGATGAGCCAAAATAATACACTTTGTTTTGTCTCCCACTAACTTCGCTAAGTAAGATGCTACCGCCATATTGGACAAATGTCCCTTATCACTGAGAATTCTTTGTTTTAATATGTACGGATAGGGTCCATCCATCAACATTTTTTCATCATGATTGCTTTCTATAATGTAGATGTCCCGATTGGCTAGGTTACTTAAATATTTTCGATTAATATACCCAGTATCTGTAATGTATACTAAGGATACATCCCCTTCATGAATTAAATATCCAACCGACTCCACATCATGAGAAGTAGGAATGCATTCAACGATTAAATCCTCTAACTGATTTTCTGAAGATAAAATTCTAAAATTGGATTCTGGAATTCTTTCAGATAAATCTTTTTTCATTCCCTCTGTAATATAGACAGGAAGATTGGTCCTTTTTACCAAAGTTTGGAGTCCTTTAATATGGTCACTATGAGAATGGGTAATTAGAATCCCAGAAAGTTCGCTTGGTAAAACGGATATTTTTTCTAATTCATTTGTAAGGTATGAATATGTAACACCAACATCAATTAAAAGCTTTAGATTTTCTGTTTCGACATAGGTACAGTTTCCCTTGGATCCACTTGCCAATACTTTGATTTTCATCGGTAAAGGCTCCTTGGATTCAATGGGGTTCCTGTATAGGCAGGTCCAGACCATAATCCAAAATGTAGGTGAACTCCTTGAGCAAATCCTGTTCTTCCCATCGCTCCGATTACGTCATTGGCATAAACGACATCGCCTTGTTTTACATAACGTTCTGCTAGATGGGCATACTCAGTAAAATATCCATTCGAATGTTTAATCACAATGTAATTTCCATTCATACTATTATATGCCGAAGTGGTTACTACTCCATTATTAGCGGCTTTAATTGGAGCACCATATCCGGTACTTGTAATATCAATTGCTTTGTGAAGTTTACCCCAACGATAAGAGAATTCGCTAGTAATCGTATATGGTGCATTGGTAGGCCATACCCAACTACCGATTCCAACAGGAACCTCTACACCAGAAGAGATACTTCCTCCAATATGTTTTTGTTTCGTACCACGTGCAATAATTCGATCGACTGGTTGAATAGTTACCTCTTCACTGACTGGTACCGTTGATGTAATTTCACCATTTATTAATTGAATTTTCTCAGTCACTAAACTTTCTCCATCGCTTCCTTCTTGGATGGTTGTTTCTTCTCCTGCATATCTACTATTATCATCTTGATATACAGTTTCTCTTTCTTTGGTTTTCTTGGATACTACGTGAGTTTCTTCAACAGTATCAAACTGTGGTTGAATAATTCCTAGAGTTACAACTTGTCCTGGATATAGTAAGTCTTGTGATGTCTTATAAGAGGTATTTGCAATTAAAAATTCATCGGGAGATAATTTATTATTGAAGGCAATATCGGTTATGGTATCTCCTGCTTGTACTGTATAAGTTGCCTGTTCTTCGGTTGTACCAAACAATAAGTATTTACAAAGTTCTTCTTCAGTTAAATAAATTTTAGAGTCTGCGGGAATTCTTGTCTTCGTAATTGTAATATTATTTTTAATGTATAAGTCTTCCACTAGTTTTCCTGTTCCATCGATTTCTTTTTGTGTTTCATTTAAGAAATTGTCATATTCTTCTTCTGGAATAAAAGATTTAATTGTTTTTTCCACAGAATTTGTGAATACTTCTTTATCTAATACATAAATGATTTTATCTTCCTCAATGGCGGTTCCACCATCTTCTGTCGATTTCTCATACCCTGCGATTTTGATTTGATATCCATCAATAGTAAAGGAACTTCCACCTTCTTGTTCTTGAATTTTCTGATAAATTTCTTCAGTTGTATAAGTTTTATCATTGTATGTAATTTCTTGAATAATATCTAATCCATTTGGGATGTAGACTTTATTTACATTATATTTTTTCTTAATTGTTCCTTGTTTTTCATCAATATACTTTTCTAGATCTGCTTTCGATTCGATCAATCCTAATGATTTTCCACCTAGATAGACATGATAAAGTTGTTGTGGCTCGGATGGTTTTTCTAAAATTCCTAAGACCTTCGCAGGTAGTGCATTTGGATTAGAACCTACATAAATCATGATAGCGGATACTATACCTGCTACCAAAGATAATATCCATGTTTTTTTACCCATTATTTCCTCCTTCGTTATCGTGCGCTAAACTTAAGAATGTACTTGTATTTTTTCTAAATAATAAATCAATTTTTCCATTAGGACCATTTCTATGTTTTCCAATGATTAGCTCGCTTAAACTTGGATCAGGAGCTTCTGCTTGGCTATCCTTTGGTGTCTGATAATAGTCATCTCGGTAAAGTAATGCAACAATATCGGCATCCTGCTCAATTGATCCAGAATCTCTTAAGTCACTCATTTTTGGTCGTTTCTCTTCACGATTTTCTACACCACGGGATAACTGCGACAAAACTACAACTGGAATATTTAATTCCATTGCCATTTTCTTTAGGTTTCTAGAAATGTCCGTAATTTCTGCCTGACGATTATTTCCATAATTCCCACCCATCGTTAAAAGCTGTAAGTGGTCGATAATTACTAAATCAAGTCCATCTTCACTGGTTGATAATCTACGACATTTGGATTTGACATCCCCAACGGTAATTCCAACATCATCTGAAATATAAATTTTGGCATTATTTAATTGACTTCTTGCTTCTGTGATTCTCTTCCAATCATTGTTGAGTAAATTTCCACTGGTTAATTTGGTACCCTCAATTTGCCCTAGAGATGAAAGAATACGATTGGCAAGTTGCTCTGCACCCATTTCTAGAGAGAAGATAGCAACTGTTTTATCGGTCTTTGTCGCAACATTAGTAGCAAGGTTTAGGGCAAAAGCAGTTTTTCCCATCGCTGGACGTGCTGCGAGGATAATCAACTGATTTTCATGAAGCCCAGAGGTCATACGGTCTAATTCTGCCCATCCTGTTGGGATTCCTGTAATTTTTCCCTTTGTTTCTGAAAGTTTTTCTAGATTTTTCTGCACATTGGTTAAAACTTCTTGGATAGATTGAAATTCACCCGAACGACGATTTCTTAAAATCTTAACTACTTTTTGTTCTACCTGATCTAATACATCAGAAACTTCTCCTTCATTTTCATAGGCCAGTGTTGCAATCTCTGTTGATGTATCAATCACATTTCTTAATAAATAATTATCTTCTACAGATTTGATATAGAAATCCACATTGGATGCCGTTGGTACCGTGTTAATTACTTCCGTTAAATATTCTACATTTCCAACTTCATTTAGTTTTTTTGACTGATTCAATTCTGTTGTAACTGTTGTCAAATCAATAGGTATCTTTTTTTCGTGTAAGTCGATGATTGCTTGAAAAATAATACCATTTTTTTCATCATAAAAACTTTTCTTAGTCAGTACTTCAGATGCTTTTTCAATTGCCAATTTCGATAGAAACATCGCTCCTAGTACAGATTGCTCTGCAATTAAATCATTGGGAATGGTCTTTACTGCCATGGTATTATCACTTCCTTCTACTTATATTATTTTACTAAATGTACCTGAATGGTCGCTTTTATATTTTTATATAAGATAATATTTACATTATGATATCCTAAACTTGCTAGATTACTTATCATTTCAATTTGTCTTTTTTCTATTTTATAACCTTTCTTGTGAAGCTCATCCTTCAGTTGTTTTGGACTTACACTTCCAAATACACGGTCTCCTTCCCCTGTTTTTACCTTGAATAAAAATTCTTCTTTTTCTAATTTTTCTTTTAAGATGGTTGCCTCTTCGCGATTTTTTGAATCTTCTTCTTTTGCTTCTTTCTGTTCTTTGGCTAAAGTTCCTAAATTTTTTTCATTCATTTGAACAGCATACCCATTTTTAATTAGATAATTTTGTGCATATCCATCTTTTACTTCCTTAATTTCCCCTTTTTTTCCTTGCTTTTTTAAATCTTTAATAAATATAACTTTCAAAGGTATCTCCCCCTTATTTTAATATTTCTAATAATTGTTTTTTAATAGAATTCATATTTTTTCCTTGGATTTGTGTAGCAGCCTCTTGCGGACCACCACCACCACCTAGTTGTTCTAGGATTTCTCCAACATCTGTTTTTCCTTCACTTCGTGCACTAATCCCAATCGTACCCTCTGTAATTTTCCCAATGACGAAGGATGCTGTAATTCCATTAAATTGAAGGAGTGTATCCGCAACTTTAGCGAGTTCTTCTCTTTTATATTTAATAGATTCGTCTCCCATAGTCACTGCAAATTTGTCATTGATAATTTCAACGTCAATAATTACTTTTTGCCTTATTATATAATCTTTAATATCCTGTTTCAAGTAATATTGCACTTTTCTGGGGTCTGCCCCAAACGAGGTTAAGTGATAGGCTGCAAAATATGTTTTTGCTTGCGTCTTTACAACAAAGTTGTTTGTATCTAGGACGATTCCACCTAATATGGTTGTTGCAATCTCAGGCTCTAAATGAATTCCATAATAATAAATGAGTTCTGTAATTAATTCACAAGCACTGGACGATTCTGTATCAATTAGAATCATTCCCTTTTGAATGCTGGAAGAATTGGGCTGATGATGATCAATGACGATAATATCTTCAAATTCATTGACTAAATCACTATTTTGTAATAGTTTTTCTTTATTGGTATCTACTACCACTAACAGATTTTTGTTTTTCTTTTTTTTGAAAAGATTACTGCTTTTGATAAATCTACTTTTTTGTGTTTGATCGATGATTTTTTCTACGGCTGGTTCAAAGGTTTCATCATCAATAATAATATAGGCTTCTCTTTTAAACTTTTCAACGATATAACACATTCCTAAAGCACTACCAATCGCATCTAAATCTAAATCTTTATGACCAACAATAAACACAACTTCGTGGTTTTTGATTACTTTTCTTAGTTCTTTTGCTCTTTCTAAAATACTCATAATGCTCCTTTCTAATCTAGTTATTATTGTACTATAAAAATGAGTGTTTGTCACTCATCTGCTCATAAAGATTTTTCTTATTTTTCTATAGGACTACTTCATTCGATAAAACGTTTTTTTCAGATATATTCATCGTTCATTGAAACTTTCATATCATATTGTCTATATTTATTATGAACATTTCTTTTGATATACAAGAATTCCATCTGGGCATCTCATTGTATCATCATTGCATTTCATGTCCCTTACTCCTGAAAATTGGTAATAATCATAGATAACCACAAATTGTTTCTTTGTCAAAAAAAGATAAACATTTCTGCTTATCTCTACTTTGTATAAGGAATTAATCCAATTGCACGAGCGCGTTTGATTTGTTGTGCGATATGTCTTTGGTGTTTTGCACATGCACCTGTAATTCTTCTTGGTAAAATTTTCCCTTTATCATTAATATATTTCTTTAAAGTTTCTACATCTTTATAGTCGATTTCTTTTCCTGTACACATGTAGCATACTTTTTTCTTTTTTCTATAAAATTCTGCCATAATTTATCTCTCCTTCCTTAGAATGGTAATTCATCATCACTAATTTCAATTGAAGAACCAAAATCGGCAAAAGGATCAGAAGAAACATCTGTCGTATTTGGTGCTGAAGCAGGAGATGGCTGTTCAAAGTCATATGGAGTTGGATTAGACATTGATTGACCTCCACCCATATTTCCATTACTTCCTTTACTATCTAAGAATTGAACATTGTCAGCAACTACTTCTGTAACATATCTCTTAGATCCATCTTGTGCATCATAAGTTCTTGTTTGAATACGTCCATCAATTGCGACTTGACTTCCCTTCGTTAAATAGTTTTTAATATTTTCTGCTTGTTTTCTCCATACAACGATGTTAATAAAATCTGCCTCACGTTCTCCATTTTGATTTGTGAAATTTCTGTTTACTGCAATACTAAATGATGCAGTAGGAATGTTACTACTTGTATATCTTAATTCTGGGTCTCTTGTTAATCTTCCGATTAGAAATACTTTATTCATACTAATTTCCTCTCTTAATCTTCTACTCTTACTACGATATGACGAATGATGTTTTCATTAATTCGAGATATACGCTCAAATTCTTTTGTAGTCTCTAAATTCTCAGTTTCGATTATGAATAGGAAATAATATCCAGTCTTATACTTTTTAATTTCATAAGCTAGATCTTTTTGTCCCATTTCTTTTGCCTCAAGAATTTTTCCACCATTAGAAGTAACAACCTCTTTCATATTGTCTGCTACTGCTTTAATTGCAGTCTCTTCTAAATCAGGCTTTACGATAAACATTAATTCATATTTTCTCATTGTTTACACCTCCTTCTGGACATACGGCCAATTTCTTGGCAAGGAGTATTAAATACTCGTTAGTACTATATCAAAAAAAAGCGGGAATGTAAATGATTTTTTCATTTTTTCCCGATTTATTTCTTGAACATATTTCATTAATTAAATTCTAATTTTTTAACATGCCCCATAGATTCTGGTAAGTAATGATGGCAATTATATTGGTCTATGTAATAACGACAATTATATTGATCTTTTTCTGATACACATTCTAGCCGGTTACTGTCTTGTAGAATTAGTTCTTGTTCACTTCTATTATAGATAGCATCGACTCTGCTTTGATTTGTTACAAAAAAGTGATTTACACCTAATAAAATAGCTCCTTGTGCTACAATTGTAACTGGTATATAAGATTTAGCAAAAGGAGTACGGATTTGAATCAATACACGTTCTGTATTAGATGAATCTGACTGAGAGGAAGGTACTCTTTTTAGGTACTGAAAGCAATCATTTGGATTTACTTCTTTCTTTTCTGCATATTTATATGTGTTTTGTAATCTACGCTTTATAATCTCATTGTCGATTACTTCTGGTAATTGTTCTAATAATTCCGTAAATTCATTTGTGGCTGTTGCCCAACATTCTTCTAACTGGTATCCCTCAAAATCAAATGGTTCAGATTTTTCAATCATACCTTTAATAGAAGATGGGTCGCTTCTCATGAGACCGCTTTTTTTCTTGGGTTCTTGGATTTTTTCTTGATAAAAATGTAATTCTTTCACTTGCGAATTTCTTGTGAAATCCGCAAGATAACTTGTTCTATAGATATATGCCATGATATCCTCCTTTTTAGACAATGATCATTTCTATAAATTATTATTGGTATCTTTTAATTAATTCATTATTCTTTTCAAATAAAGGGTTTGGATTTTTTCTGCGGATATCATCTTTAATTTCTTTTTCACGGCGATTGAGTTCCATACGAACATCTACAAATTGTTCACATTCTTTATACATTCGTAATTGTCGTCCATACTCTATAGCCCATTCTCTTACTATCCGCATAGATTCTATATTTTTTTCTTGTTCTAACCATTTTATAATTTGTTCATTTATAATGTGTTCCCCAGAATATTCAAAATTTCTTTTACAGTTAGGATCTTCCTTTTTCATAGTTAAAGATACATCCCATTGTTTAGTTTCAACACCAATACATATAAATCTTACTGGCTCTGTTATTTCTAAAGATTTTTTATGACTAAAAATGATTGGGATTTCTGTTCCATAAAGTCGATAGCCATCTCTTTTGTATTCATAAGGTTCAATTAGTATTTCGGGACCTATATATTTCCTTTTTGCTCCAACCCAATATGTATCTATCCAGTTGTAACTGACTACATCTATGGCTGGTAATAATATTTTGTTTCTTTTTACGATGAATGCCTCTAATTTATTCTCCATCCACTAAAACACCCGCCTTTTCAATTTTTTGTAAACCGTTATTCTGCATAAAATAATTCAAGGATCAAAATCTAGAAAGTAATAATTTTTAGTTATTGATATTTAGAAACTAATTCGTCTCTTCTAGCAAGCAGTTTTTTGACTTTTTGTGCTTCTTCTGCTTCTTGTGCTCGACGACTATATCGTTGTGTCCTTGCAGTTTCTATACTTCGCTGTTCAATCGCTTCTAGTACCTTTTTACACCTCTCTCCATATTGAATTGCCCACTCTTTTAATCTTTTCATAGATTCTATATTCTTCTCATTTTCTAACCATGCAATTACGTCTTCATCTGTAATATACTTACCATTATAATGAAATAGCCCATTCGAATTACTTTTCTGCATACTCCTTGAAATTTCCCATTGTCTTGTTTCCACTCCTATGCATGTTTTTTTAATTGGTTCTGTCATTTCACACCAATATGGGTAACAAAAAACAATAGGGACTTCTGTGCCATATAAACAGTATCCGTTAGGGGTTTCCTCTTTTGCTTCGATTAATATTTCTTTATTCATATGTCTTTTAGCCGAATACCAACCGACATCGCCCTCATATCTTCCCGTTAGATTTGGTAATAACACTTTTCTTCTTTTTACTACAAAGGCTCTTAATGTATTTGATTCCATTTCTATCACTCCTTAAATTGTTTTTTATTCTAATATAAAAAGAAACAAGCAAAATAATTTTACTTTCATTTCTTTCATCTACCGTTTTTTAAAATTTAGCATATCTAGAAACTAATTCACTACTTCTGTCTACCATTTTTTTGACTTTTTGAGCTTCTTCTGCTTCTTTTTCTAATTGTCTTAAATTTCTGATAGTTATTTCTCTTGATATATCTTCAAATCTTTGATGCCTAACTTCTTTCGCTGCTTCACATGCTTTTCCATAGATATAAACCCATTCTCTTACTCGTTGCATAGATTCTATGTTATCTTCATTTTCTAGCCACGCGATTACTTCTTCATCAGTAATATATTTTCCTTTATAACGAAAATCACCATTTGGAGCAATTTCCCTCATGACTTTTGTAATTTCCTCTTGTTCTGTTCTAACACCTATACAAACTTCCATTATAGGATCGTTATGTTCAAAACGACTAGGATAAGAAAAAATCACTGGAATTTCTGTACCATATAGATTGTATCCTTGCACAGTTTCCTCTTTTGCTTCGATTAATATTTCTTTATGAACAATATTTCTACCAATAGAATCCCAAAATGTACGATCATAATATCTTTCGCCGTATTTTAATTTTGGTAATACTATATTTCTTCTTTTTACTACAAATGCCCCTAATGTATTTGATTCCATTTCTATCACTCCTTAAATTGTTTTCTATTCTAACATAAAAAAGTAAAAAGTAAAACAGTTTTACTTTTTGAGTTTCGGTTTTTTACGA
>DLAC01000010.1 GCA_002493865.1 Caryophanales bacterium UBA7057 | reverse complement strand
CGCATATTTACATTATCCAGTATACGTACTGATTCCTAATCGATTTAATAGGTCTTGTAGTACACTAGAATTATCTTGTCGTTCATCCATTGGTGGTAAGTTAAAGAAAATTTTAGTTTTTGCTTCATACTCAAATTCCGTAATATCTTGTAAGGTAAGTAAGCTTCGTGCAAGAACAATTTTCTTTCCCTTCAATTTTTCAAAAACCTTACTATCTCTTCTCATCATTTTATTTAATTTCATAGAAGATGGTTCTACTAAATAAATTACATCTGAACAGAGATTCGTATCTCCATCATTCAAATCAACTAAAACAACAGAAGCATTTCGATACTTTAAAAGTTCAGCTGCTAATCCATCTTTCGTAGTAGAAACTAGTTCTTTATCATTAATATAAAGAAAATCTTTCCTTCCTACTTCCATAGCAACAACACTTCTACCTAAACGCACTAATTCTTGCTTTAACAAATATGTTAACATTGTAGAACCAGCATGATCCGTTAAGTTTTTGATTCCTAGAATATAAGAACCACCACTTACGATATTACTAACAAGTGTCGTTCCATCATTATCACCTACTGGTGCAACAATCGGTGCAACTCCTCCGCCAGTACCATCACCATCATCAATTTGATGAAGATGTGCAACATCACGGTACGTATTTGGATTTTGTAATAGGTAATTCACCCCATCCAAATTCGTTGTGAAATTATAAATTCCCATCGAAATTAATCGTGATAGAAATTGAGGAGCCAAACATTCAGGAGTATCTGGCAATAATACAATAATTTTTTCCACATCTAAAGACATTGAAAACTTCTGCAAATTACGAATATCACGATAATTCTTAAGCGCTGTTAAATCTAAAATCATTCTTCCAAAAAAGAAATTGGAAAACATTTGAATCAGTTCATCTGCTTCAAATGTTCCATTGATAGACTTAATTACTTCAATATCTAAACTTGCAAGTTCTGCTTGTCTTTCATTCGATATAATTACATTCATCTACATCACCTTTTCATTAAGAAACATCAATAATTCCGCTACTTCCTTCTTGATCCGTAATCTCGCTGTTATTACCAGATGAGAAAATCATAGAAGTTTCGCCACCAACCCTAAACAAACCTGCTGTAAATGGTAATAGTTTGTTGATAATTGGAATATCAATATTTACAAAAGTTTGAATTGAGTAATAAGACCCCTGATAATTTTTCTTGTTGGCGTTCCCACCAGAAATATCTACTTTAGAGTGCTTATAACAGAATCCACCATTGGTAGAAGATGAATAAGTACTCCAATTATTATTGGCACACCATCTTAAATAACCATCATTCAGTTCATAATTAGATTTCCGCATAAATTCATCAATTTTTTCCTTTGCATCCTCTGTAAATCCTTCATGCTGTTCAATAATTTGGATAATTTGATTCTTTACACGAAATGCTTTTGTATAATTTACAGTAAATGCCAAATATCCATTTACAATTAACATAAATATTACAATAATTTGAAGTGAAAATACTCCACCAATTGCATCTCTCATGCTATCACCACTCTATTCTTATACTATCCTTGTGCGCAATCTTCAGGATTTGCTTTACAGTCTGTACTAATATTATCCCACTGATCTGTAACTGTATTTTTAATTTGAGGCCACATAAACCAGAAGAATGCTATAATTGCACCAATGGCAATAATTGTTACTACTGTCATGTTTAATTCACCTGTCGCTTCTTTCATACTCTCTACCCTCCTTATTATTGATTATATCATAGTTTTTTTGTTTCGATATAGATTTTACATAAAATAACTGTCAAGTTGTAAATAGAAATCTACCTATAGTCATACGTAAAACTTAAAATTCTATACTACATATTGGTAAACATATAAATCATAGAAATTAAAATCAAAACCATAACGCCACCACCTGTAGCAACTAACATAATCATAGTTTGACTTTCCATATAATGAAGTCTTTCTTTATATTTTTGTTCCCTAGCCTTTGCTTGTAAATTGGAAACAGTTCTTGAAAACATTAATAATCTTTCTTGCTTTCTTTCCTGAGAACCAAGACCTAAACGATACAATAGACGCATCATTCTCATAGAATCCCTAACTGGATATTCATTTGCAAAATCCATATAAGGTTGAATGGATGAATCACCTGCATCGATTTTAGAAATCAAATCACGAAGTCCTGGTCTAAAAATTTCAGGTGCTTCATCGATTGACTTTGCCAGAGCAACTGGTACTGTATAATGCTGAATCAAAATCTCTAAGCCTTTTAAATAGTATGGTAACATGACATCAATATCATGTAAGTGTTTTTTATAATAGCTTTTTAACTTATTATAATCAGACTTAAATACAATAAATCCAATCACCAAAGATAATACAATATTAATTGTATTTAACTCTGTTAAAAAGATAAATAGAAAAGCCACCATACAAATAAATGCTGTTTTTAAACGTTTATTATATAAGACATTAGGATCTACCTTATCTCCGTATTTTGCTGCAACTAAGAATTCAAAATCATCTTCTTTCATCCCTTTGAACAATGTATCATTATCTTGGAAAAATTTATTTCCATCAATGGTATTGTTATAGAACAATACAAACATGATAAGTGCTCCACAAATAATTACTTCCATTACTCTGCACCTACATTCTCGTTATAATATTTTTCACCACGTAGGAGAAAATAACTATTAAATAATAAAACTGCATGAAGTATCAATAACATGAGTGGATTTCCTAAAATTGCAATGTAGGTTTCTCTACCCAATAGATACTGAACCAACATAACCATTAGATAGAGCATAACACCATATTTGATAAACCCTTTATGGAAATTGGCACGATCCATTCGATCACGATATACGCTTTCTACTAGCATATCGATATCTAACTGCATATTTTCTAAAGATTCACCAGAATCTTTTGCACCCTCTTTGGTAATCTGTAAAAATAACTGATGCATATTTTTTACAATATAATAAGGATATTTTGCACTCATAAATTCAATAGATTCATCAATAGAACCGTTTTGATAAGCAAGAGAAATCATCATGTTGACATCTCCTAGAAGTGGTTCTTCTAAAACACCAGAACTTGCAACACCCTCTAGTGCTTTAACAAAACTTTGAGTGGTTGCAAATTCCATAATGGTGTTCGTTGTATAAATTTGAACTTGTTCAAAAATAAATTCACTATAAACTCTTTTACAACGTAAATACGCAAGATATGGAATTACGGAAACAGCTAAACAAATATAGATGATAGAAACAACGATATTATAAAAATACATGTAAGAAATCACTGCTGCAAAAGCTGCAAATGTTACAATCTGAATTGTATATTGTTTGATTGTATACTCTTGTCCCAATTCTTTTGTCTTTTCACGAACTACTTTAAAAGAATAAGGTGCAAATTTATCATAGATTGTCCCAGCATGTTCAGTTAAAAACTTATTTACGTTTTGTCCTTGATAGGATCTATATAACATTACAAAAAGTGCAATTCCTAAAATGAAAATTAATTCCATAACATCACCACCTTATGATACATTCCCACTAGGGGGATTCGTGTTCGTTCCATCGAAACTAACGATTGGAATTTGATTGTTTGTAGCCGTTACCCCACTCGCTGTAGCTTGAACTGGGGTTGTAGGTTGCTGTGTAGTTGGAGCTGCTTGGACTGGAGTAGTTGTTTGAGTAGTCACTGTAGTTACAGTCGAAGCAATAGGAGCTGGCGTTACAGGAGCCTGAGAGCTAGAGGCAGGTGCTACTGTCACAGGTTGTACAGTTGTCATAGTCGTAGTTGAAGGAGTCGTATTTGTAGCCTGTGTTGCAGCTTGTCCAGCACTCTGACTTGGAGTCGGTGAAGTTGTAACTGTTGTCCCCTGCACCGGTGTTTCCTTAGGTGCAACCTGCGTAGTTGCTGGTGTTTGGGTGCTCGTTTGTACTACTGATTTTTTTTCTTCCTCCAATGTATCTACTGCTGCTTGTTTTGTAGAAGGATCTACAATTGCTTCTGGTTCTAATTCTTCAGTTTCGGCTTCAGTTTGTTTTCTAGCCTCTTCCTTTGCCTTTTGTTCTTTTAAGACTTCTTCTTCACTCTTCTCACCAACGACATCTTCTAAAGATAAGCCACCAGAATCTTCACTATCAAATGTTGTATCTCCAATATCTATGTTTTGAGCTGCCAAATAATCCAATAAATGTTGACTTGGATTCTTCTTGACGATTTTTCCACTCATAGTCTTTTGATAGATAATATTATAAATAGGTTTATTATCTTCATCGATATAAAATTCTGTAATTTCATCGATCTCACGATGGAATTTCTTATATTTAGGACTATAATATGCCTTAATATGAACTCCCAATTGTACATAACGATAAATCGTATTTAAAAACTGATCTACATCCAAATCTGTTTCCATCAAAGAATACATACGATGAGGGATTGCATTTGCCTTGTCTGAGTGGATGGTTGATAAAATATTATGTCCAGATGAAATTGAGTTACGAACTGCACTTACAGCTTCTGCACTACGAACTTCGGATAGTAGAATCCATTTTGGATTCTGCCTCATACAAGTAACAAGTACGTCGGAATAAGATGCAATATTATTTGTTTTCATTGCCACAATATCACGATGTGGATAAATCTTATCTAAGTGAAGTTCCAAGGTATCCTCAATTGTAATTAACTTTTCACTTTCAACTGTATGAGATGCCAAATACTTAACGAACTCTGTTTTACCTGAACCAGTTTCTCCACAAACGATAATATTACAATGACCATGAACACACTTAATCAAGAAGTCATGGATGTCTTTTGTAACATAGTCCTCATCCAAAAGAGTTTCCTCTTTCAAACGAATCTTTGCTGGGGTTTTACGTATAACTAGCGCAATTCCATTCGTCGCAATTGAGTCATGTACAAAGTTCATACGGAGTTCAGGGCTCTCAGCATCCAAGAATGGATTTGCATTATTAAATGAAACACCCATTACATTGGAACATTGAAATGCTAGCTTTTCAACCACTGAATTATTAATATTTCCATTTTCTACACGTTTAGAGCCTTGAGTTAAAGAACGAATCCAAAGCTGTCCATTATTCGTATAAGAAATATCTGTAATATCATCATTATCAATGTACTCTTGAAAGGCACCGAAATCCAATTGTTCAAATAAATTGTCTTTCATGATTTCCTCCTTATACAATAAGTAGAAATAGACTAGGATCAGTCTATTTCTAAATTAATATTATGTATTTGAAAGATTTCCTCCTCCAGATGGCGCACCACCATTATCATCCGTCCAAACAGTAATCTCATTGATAAAGTCTCTAAGCTCTGTATTAGAAATAGCTACTTCTCCAGGATTTTTCTTTAAAGATTCTGCCGTAGGTACTGGAATCAGTGTTGCCTCATAAGTTCTCAAATACATAGTTTTTCTAAGTAAAATATGATATTCCTCTGGAACAGCAAAGATAATCTGTGCTGGTGTTCTCTTCTCTTCAACGTTTTCAAATACAGAGTCTCCTGCTGAATCTAATACATCGATAACTTGTACATTTTCTAGAAGTTTACCAATCATAATTTTATCTGTTGTTTCATTGGTAACTGCACCTTCTACAACATCTTCTTTTACAATTTTTAGATAAATATCAATGTAATTTCTTGGATAAATCTTATTACCATAAGTATTTGTCGTATTTACTGCCATATTAACTAATACATAGTCTTCTGGATATTCATAGATAATACTATCTGGTAATTCACTGAGTGATACTACAGAACTCTTGTAGAATAAACTTCCCGCAGGAATTACCGTATCAGAACGAACATATTTATTGATAATATCTCGAGCCTCCATGATAGGTTCTCCCCTTAACATAGCAGGTGGTACTTCGGTAGTACCAATCATGTCCTTTGTAATTTTTGTTTTCGGATTCAATTCATTTAATGAATATGGAACAGATTGTGGATTAATTTTAGAATTGATTCGATAATTGTAACCAACATATAAAACTACAATTGCTGCCAATACACCAACGACAGTTACTGTATTTTTATTAGTAAAAAACTTTTTTATTGCTACTGATATATTTCCCATTTTATTCTCCTCCTATCTAACTTGTTCTACTAAACGGTTATCTGAATATTTTGTTTCCAAGATTGCATCGATTTTATTGACGATATCAAAATCGTCTCCTGCAATTTGAGCAACTGTACCGGTTCCTATTTGAACGCTTACCTTTGGTGGTGTCTCATTGAAGTCTAAAATACGAACTTTATAGTCTGTACTACTTGTTACACTCTCTGCAAATCTACGTATAAAGCTCTCTAGGAATTTCTCTCGATCACATCGAAGAAGTCCACCACTTACTCGATAATACCCTAGGTCAACGGCATCAATCATTGCTGCTTTTGTTGTTTCATTTAATAATTGTTCATCCATTTCTTTTCCCTGTGAATACTGATTGATAATATTCACCACTGCTAATGTTAGAACTCCTAAAATTACAATTCCAACAATTGTCATTGCTTTACTCATTCGTATCTACCTCCTAATTTTTTGAAGAAATGTCGTAACATTCCTGATTCTTTGCATTATTACATTCTGCAATTTTCTTTCTAGATGCTACCGTATATCCAGAAGTCGAATAAGTAACATAACGATCATCATCTAAGAAATTATTCGTACAAATCTGTATATCTTGTCCGTTCACTCTCTTTGTATAGCAAGATGTATCATAATCTGCATAGTTGTTATAACCATCTCTATTAAAGTCTTGAACGCTTTTATTATAAGATCGAATATTTCGTAAGTTCTTTCTAGTTAATACAAATTCATAATCGACTTCACTACTATCTTTTTGAACATCATAAATGGTATTTCCATTTCCTTCAATATGGTTAATTAATGCGAGTGGATCTACATTATATCCTCGGTAAGATGCAGTACCATATCTTGCGGCACCAGTCACTAATCTTCTACCATCGATAGAAGTCGTATCAATCGTACCTGACCAATTCCATCTTGGATCACGTTCATTTGGAAAATTATCCTCTAATTCAATTTCACGATAAATATATTGAACGCCACTACTACAAATATCCTTATTTGGATCACAATCAGATGGATCCTTATCTAACATATAATTTTGGTATAAACCATAAATACAATCAATATCTAAATCCCATTGATTCCAAGAACCAAAATTTCTTAAATCAACATCAATATTTTCATATTTATTTCCCTTCGTAGTGAAAGTTTTAATTGTATAATCAGCATTATTTGGATTAAAATATGGCCAATTACGATAATCATTCACGGTCGGTGCTAATAAGTTTGTATAGTACTTATATCCACCATTATAATATTTAGTACACAAGTCATCATTTTTATCATCACGTTCACAGTTCATAGTATTCTTTTGATAAATGGTACCGATTCCTAATTGTTGATTCGTTGTATTAGAAACATAGGATTGTGTTAAATGAACAGTTTGGGTTCTAGTTGTTGTATATTGTCTCCAAGTATAACTTAACATATCCTGAGTTACTGGATAGTTTCCGTTTTGTAGTGTTTGTGCTATCATCGCTTGACGATCTCCAGAAGTACTACTTGTAACAGTCACATCTGTAAGAGGTTGTTGATTCTTTCCAAAGTTTACTTGTTTATCTAAATAGTTATCATAAACACCTGTATGAATTTCTTCATCTTTATAATCATTATTTGTATATTCACGAATACTAGCAATTAAAGATTCATACTCTTCTTTTGCTGTTTTTACTTCTTCTTGATAATCTTTTTCTGGATTCAAAGAACAATCAGAAGTTGAAGCCCATACTTCATAACACTGTACACCATTGCTTGAAGTAGCACTTGTTCCGTTACATCCATCACAATACCAAACATCTACATTATGTTCTGTTATACAAGTTGGGCAAGAATCATCATGTTTTTTCTTTTTACATCCGCCATTACCACCAATCACATAACAACTTGAAACAGGGCGAGGTGTTTTAATCGTAGTTCCGAGTAAACTACAGTCTTTACGAATAGAACCAGTCATAACAGGAACAACACCCGTTTTGTCTTGATATGATAATAATCCTAAATCACTTCCATCCGTAAGACTTAATGTTTTTGCTTTCGTTTCTCCATAAACAGTATCATAACAACTATCAATACAAGATTGTGTATATTTTCCACCATCACAGGTATTCATACATTGATCAAAGTCTTCATTTGGTCCTGCACCAGGCCCTCCAGTATGTCCTTTACCCATACAGTCGGCAGAATATTCACATAATGGTTTTAATCTTGGTGTTTTTATTTGTACAGGAGTACATGTTCTAGTAATCGTAATCATTGTCGTATAAGAGAATCCACCACCAGCATTGACTGCTTTTGGATCATCATACATCACTGTCATTTCCTCACTACACTCTGCACGCCAATATGTATATCTTAAGGAAGAAGATAAATATTTATTTGTAACGCTTGTTCTATAAACATTTCCAGCAGTAATTCCATTTTCTGTTCCTGTTGTGGTACTTGTACCATCTCCACCATTTCTTAAATAATTACATTTTTGAGTTGGTGTATTACTACTCTTAGAAATGGATGTTTTTCCGTTCAACATTCCATCAACCGTAGCTACTGCTTGAATAATTTCATTTCTTGATGGGATTGTTTCATCATAGTTTAAGGTTGTTCTAAAGCAATGGGGTACCATACCAGTCGCAACTCCATCATCTCCATATTTATTCTTCAAAGTATCACAAACCTTAGTGCCATTCTCATAGGCATAGTCTAAAACAGGGTTAGGAATATACTTAGGAACACCACTTTTTAATTGAGCTACAAACTCCTCAGAACAAAAGTCTGAACTTCCGTTAACATAAAATTCAATAAAGAATTCTCTTCCTGCATCTAATACAATGGAAGGACTAGTATAGGTCGTGTAAGAACCTGGATTTCCAGAATGATCAAATGCATATTGAATTTTTCCGTTGTCATCTGTATAAGTATCCGAATTCAAAAATCTCATAACAAAGGTATTTGGATTTTGTTGCATAACTTTAAACGTAATTTGGTATTTTCCACCTGCAACTGGTGTCATCGTAATATTTGCAGGATCTACAATACTATCAATTGCATCTTGTAATCCATTGGTGTAGAATTCACACATTCGTAGTTTCCAAACACCATCTTCTTGAACCATATTTCCACTACCTAATGCTTGATCAAAAGAAACTGAATATCCCTCTTCACAGTAATCTGCGACACGATTTCCATTTTCATCGACAGCCACATACTTTCCTCTGATTTGCTGAGCCTGAATATTTCCTTTAAACGATACACAGCTAAGTGCAATGTTATCATAGGTTAAATCTGTCAGCTCATTTTCAGTTACATTTTCAGCACCTGAAACATTTTTGTAAGTATCTCCAGATTTCTTACGCCAATTTGCCCTATAAATTTTTTTATTGACACTGACATAATCAGGAAAAGAATAGTCTAGCTTTGTTTTTGCATCAACTATTTCAAATGAAACCGAAAATACCATTACTAAAATTAAAATTCCATATAATGTATACTTTTTCATCTTCCACTCCTCTATTCTAAAATAAGTATATCATAATTTTTATTTTTTTGAACCCCATATTTGTTTTTTTGATATTTCTTACCTTTTTCCTATACGGGGTTTTCTTAAAGTCATAATATACAAACCTAATAGTGATTCAAATCTGCAGATTCTTCCTTATTTAATATAATAAGGGTTATCATATAATCCTCTACCACTGGCAATTTTTAAATTACCTTTAAGATAAAGAACCACTTTTACTGTATTTTCTCCTAAAATTTCCTGATCCATCGTAAATGCCATACTGTTTCCAGTATTTACAAATGTAACTTCATTTGTTGGGCTATAGTCCAATAATAAGAAGTTAAAATCTAAACTATCACTTAAAATATTATAGGCAGAGAATAAATCGTAACTCGTTGGTAATGCTAACATTGATTTTACCCTCGTCTTGGTCCATTGATCAAAATATTGATCTGGATCAATTTCAGGAACTTCAAACTCATGCTGTACAACTGATTTATCATTTAGGTAAAGAATTAATTCTTCGTTTAAAGTATGTCCGACATTTCCAACCACCTTAGGATCAAATTTCCATTCAGCAACAGAATCTTTATATCCTAAAGTATACTGTTCTTGTGTTTCTGAATTCTTCATATTGTTTGCCATAATCATTTTGACATTTCCATCTTTATCAGTATCTATTTTTCTAAATAAATATCCAGAATAAGAGAAATATTCCCCATCATAGCGATCTTTAATTTGTTCATTTTCTTTTGCATACTCATAATCATTTAGTTTGTATGGTTTATCAATTGTACCAGAGCCACTCATAATATAAGTATCTGTAGTTAGATTAATTACAGGGCGAACTGCACTATAGGATCTTCCATTCCATGACATAAATCCATCAATTCCTGATGAATATACAATATCAATATTATCAGAGTTTACTCGATCTAATAACCAATAGTATTGTTTTCCTACTAAATAGGAATCTACTAAATCTTTACTTGACATTACTAAATCTTTTACATTTAGTAATCCAATAGGACTTGTAAATGTTTCATTGTTACATTCCTGTGGTAATGATTCTATATCATAAATAGCGTGATTACTGCACCAAGAAGCATTTTGAACAATATATTTTTCTGATTTTTTTAAATGTGGATAAAAATAATCTTTCAGCCAATGGTAAACATTAGAATCCACAAATTTATCTTGGGTTCCAAATATGACATTGGAACTTACATTTGCTAACACCAATTTTACCGAGTTGTCAGCATTGACATTGACAATTCTCCATAACATTCCAGAGAATTGAACATAGTTATCAATCTCTGAGCCACGATAATAATTGGTTTCATCCGTATTTCTAGTAACAAAAGAGTAAAGTTTGTCTACAACTTGTACATTTCTTACTATCTTGGTTTCATTCAAAATTTTATCATAAGCAGTATATGTTACTTTATATAAACCAGGACGATTCGTATTTACTTTGGAAGTATCCACTGTTACTTTTTTAATATCCATTTTTCCATCGGTATCATCCCTAACAGATTTTACTCCTGGATCTTTGTATTCAACCCCATAATCTACGATGATATTTTTATCGCCACTCAGCTCAATTTCAGGTCCTTTTCTATCAATTTTTGATTTAAAATGATCACACTCTAAATTCACAAAATATTCATAGTCACCATCTTCATTTTGATAGACACGTACCCAACTGTCTGGATCACAGAGTTTTTTACTTCCAGGAACATATAAAGTATCCACTTTTCCAGCGTCATATAAGTCTTGTAAAGTGACTTCTCTAGTTTCCCCTTTTCTTGGTAAATATCTAGAATATGTATCATAATAACTTTTTGTACCTTCTAAAAACATATTTTCTTGTTTTTGAAACTGATAATATCTAGAAAAGAAAAAATGCCATGATAGTATTCCAACAAAAATTAGGAAAAGACCCATCCCAAAAATGATAGCTATTTTTTTTATTTTTTTAATATCTTTCACTTTTTTCCATCTCCTTTAAATCACAAATATGCATCCTCTAAATAATGTAATGTGATATTTTTGTTACCTTAATACTTCATAGGCAAAGATTACTATGAATTAGATAGGGATAATGTTTTTCCCTATCTAACTTGTTCTACCAAACGATTATCTAAATATTTTGTTGTTTCATTTAATAATTACTTATTCATATCTATCCCTTAATTTTTTGAAGAAACATCGTAACATTCCTGATTCTTTGCATTATTACATTCTGCAATTTTCTTTCTAGATGCTACTGTAAATCCTGGACTTGAATAAGTGACATAACGATCATCATCCAAGAAATTATTGGTACAAAATTGTATATTTTGTCCATTAACTCTTTTGGTATAACAAGATGTATCATAATCTAAATAATTGTTTTCTTTATCTCTGTTAAAATCTTGAACATTTTTATTATAAGTACGAATGTTTTGTAAGTTCTTTCTAGTCAATACAAATTCATAATCTACTTCACTACTGTCTTTTCTAACATCGTAAATTGTATTTCCATTTCCTTCAATATGGTTAATTAATGCTAACGGATCTATGTTATATCCGCGATAGGATGCAGTATTATATCTAGCGGCACCTGTCACTAATCTTCTTCCATCGACTGAAGTAGCATCAATCGTACCCGTCCAGTTCCATCTTGGATCACGCCCATTTGGGAAGTTGTCTTCTAGTTCAATTTCACGGTAAATATATTGAACACCACCACTACAAATATCTTTACTAGGATCACAATCAGCGTCCTTATCTAATACATAATTTTGATATAAACCATAGATACAATCAATATTAACATTCCATTGATTCCAAGAGCCAAAATTTCTTAAATCGACATCAATATTTTCGTATTTTTCACCTTTCGCAGTAAATCTTTGAATGGTTTTATCTGTATTACCAGGATTATAGTATGGCCAATCCCGATAATCATTAACAGTTGGTGCTAATAAATTTGTATAGTACTTGTATCCACCATTATAATATTCTAAACATAGCTTATCATTTTTATCGTCACGTTCACAATCCATTGTCTTCTTTTGATAAATTGTACCTACACCTAATTGCTGGTTTGTTGTATTGGAAACATAAGATTGTGTTAAATGAACGATTTGCGTTCTCGTTGTTGTATATTGTTTCCAAGTATAATTTAACATGTCTCGAGTTACCGAATATTTTCCTGCATCTTGAGTAACAGATGAAAGGGCTCTTGTTTGATCACCCGAAGAAGAATTTGTAACTACAACATTCGTAATTGGTTGCTGATTCTTTCCAAAGTTTACTTGTTGATCTAAATAATTATCATATACACCAGTTTGAATTTCTTCATCTTTATAATCGCTTTCTGTATAGCCCTGCATACTAGCAATGATTCTACTATATTCATCTTTGGCTTGTTTTACCTCTTCATAATATAACTTTTCAGCATTCGAAGTACAATCGTCAGTTGATTTTAATACTTCATAACATTTTACCCCCATACTTGGTTTAGCACATTCCTTACAAAAGTAAGCACCTGCGCCATGTTCCGTATAGCATGTTGGGCAACGATCATCAGGGTTTGCTTTTTTACAACCAGAAATATTATCAACCACACAACAACTAGAAACAATTCCAGTAGTATGATGTTCACCCGTCAAAGTTTTACCTTTTATGCTACACTCTTGAGGACAAGAAGTAGCATTTTCACCAAAATAGTTGACTATTGGAATAATTCCCTTCTGTTTATTTGAAATAGATAATAATCCTAGACTATTGGTATCTGTATAGCTAACGGTTTTTACATCCTCTTTTCCATACACTTCTTGATAACAACTATCAATACAACTTTGTGAATACTTTCCACCATCACAAGTTTGAATACATTGATCAAAGTCTTCATTCGGTCCCGCACAATTGATACCATTATGACCTTTTCCATAACACATTACAGTATATTGGCATAGTGATTTTTTTTCAGGTACCTTGATTTGTACTGGATGACAAGTTCTAGTAAGCGTTATGATTGTCGTATAAGAAAAACCTCCTCCAGCATTGACTGCCTTTGGATCATCATAAGAAACGGTCATCGTCTCACTACACTCTACTCTCCAATAATTATATTTCAAAGAAGACTCTAAGTATTTATTAGTAATTGTTGCTGTATAAGTATTAACTGAATTACCACCAGTCGTCGTTTTGATCCCATCTCCACCACTTACAAACTCACATTTTCGAGTGTTACTACCACTACTTGTGTTTTTGGGAACGTTACTTTTCCCACGAATCATATCTTGTACTTGGGCAATTGTTAGCATAATACTTTCTCTACTAGGAATATCCTCCCCATAATTAATCACATTTTTATAACAAGTTGGAACCATTCCTTTGGCAATTGGATCTGTACTAAATTCATTTTTTAAGACATCACACATATTTCTTCCGTCATCATAGGTATATTTAATCACTGGATTAGAAACAAAGGTAGGGGCAGCTGCTCTATATTCAGCCACAAACTCTGAACTACAAGTTTCTGAGTTACCATTAATATAGAATTGTAGATAGAATTCTTCTCCAAAATCCAAATCCATAGAGGAACCATAAACTTCTCTATAAGAACCTAGATTTCCAGAATCATCAAATCGATATTGTGTCATTCCATTGGCTTGATAAGTGCTGTAATTTAGTTTTCGAATCATAAAAACGCCTGGATTTTGTTCTAGTATTTTAAATGTAATACGATATCTTCCTCCCCCAATTTCAGTCATATCAATATTTTTAGCATCGACAATATCGCCAATAACAGATTCTAATCCCCTAGCGTAATAATCGCATACTTTTAGTTTCCAAACACCATCTTCTTGAATTAATGCGCCACTTTCTAAAATAGCATCAAAAGAAACAGAGTATCCACTTTCGCAGTAATCAGAAACACGATTTCCACTTGCATCTTCTGCAATCACTGAGTCATCTACCCGTTTTGTCTGTATTCCTTCTTTAAATTTTACACAACTAAGTGCAATATGGTCATAAGACAGCTGAGTCAGATTTTCTTCTGTCACATTTTCTGCACCTTTTAAATTTTGATAAGTATCTCCTGTCTTTTTACGCCATTTAGCTTTATAAATTTTTTTATCCACACTAATATAATCAGGAAACTGATAATCTGCTATTCCTGCCGCTTTAACATTCATTGTCGAAAAAGAAAATAATAAAGCTAAGATAGAAAAACTATATAATAAATAGATTCTTTTTTTCATAATTCACTCCTCTACTCTAAATTAAGCATATCATAATTTTTACTTTTTTGAACCCTATATTTATTAATTTTCTCACCAACACGAACCTTTCTAGCATCTATTCTAAAGGCTGTCTTTCCATCTGCACCAAAAAATCTCGTACAAGTGGCTAGAGAGATTAAAAAATCATCCTCATTTACACTAACTTTATAATCATAAATACTGTTCTCTTTAGCATCTTTAATATATTCCTTAATTTCTTCAGAATCAGTTAAGGAATCTCCAACATCTTCATCTTGTTCATAAAAACCAATGGCATAAATCTTATAAAGTTCATCTTTATTATCATGACTGTATTGAATATATAAGTTGTCTTTCGCAAAATCATAATATACAAAACTTAAAAGTTGTTCAAATCGTACATGTCCTTTTTCTTTAATGAGGGGTTTGCTAGAAACATTACGAATATTATGTCCAAAAATAGCAATCCTATTATTTCCTTCAATATACCGATTGGAAAGCCATAAATAATCCTTCAGTCCTTGGTATACTAAATTTGTTTCATACACTACAGGGTAATCAATATCCGTTCCTTGAACATTGATCCATCCAATCGTTTCACTATCTTCAATAATAGTAGATTTCATTTGTTCTACTTTTGATGCTGGGGAATAATAATCCTTACCATTAGAATTAGAACCAATCACGATCATTAATCCGATGATTAAAAGGATAATTACTGCTACTAGGATTGTTCCCCCTTTTCTAAATTTTCTTTGCGTCTTATCTTGCTTTTTCATACATTACCTCTTTTATTTAATATAATATGGATTAGAATAAGTTCCCCGTCCACTTGCGACCTTTAAATTTCCTTTTAGATATAAAACCACTTTAACTGTATTTTCACCAAACACATCTTGATTAAGAGTAAAGGCAAAGCCATTTCCCGTATTAACGAAAGTAATATCATTATCTGAACTATAATCTAACAACAGAAAATTGGAATCATCGACATCACCTAAAGCATTATGAGTAGAAAATAAATCATAACTAGTAGGAAGAGATAGCATAGATTTTACCTTTGTTTTCTTCCACTGATTAAATGGCGATTCAATATCAATTTCTGGAATTTCATACTCATGTTCTACAATCGATTTATCACTTAAATGAAGTAAAAGATCTTCATTTAAAGTATAACCAACATTTCCAGGAGTACTTGGATCAAACCTGCGCTCTGTAACAGAATCTGCATATCCAATTAAAAATTCCTCTCTTGTTTCTGGATTTTTCATATTACCAGACATAATCATTTTTACATTTCCGTCTTTATCTGTATCTATTTTTCTAAATAAGTACCCTGAATAAGAAAAATATTCTCCATCGAGTCGGTCTTTGAGTTGTTCATTTTCTTTGGCGTATTCATAATCATTTAATTTATATGGATCAGTAAATAATCCACTACCGCTTATAATATAAATATCAGTATTTAAAGTAATGACTGGACGAACTGCACCATAAGTTCTAGCGCTCCATGCGGTAAAACCTTTCGTTTCTGTGCTATCTGCGATGTTAATCATTTCACTATTTACTCGGTCTAACAGCCAATAAAGCTGATTTGCATTTAAATAAGATCCCCTAGTATTTCCATCACTCAATTTTAAATCTTTAGTAGATAGTAATCCAACTGGGCTTTGAAATGTTTCTCCATTACACTCCGTAGGAATATCTTCCAAACTATAAACTGCATGGTTACTACACCAAGAAGCATCTTTTACAATATATTTTTCTGAATTCTTTAAATGTGGATAAAAATAGTCATTTAACCAATGATAAACATTGGAATCTGTAAATTTCTCTTTGACTCCAAATATGACATTAGAACTGGAATTGGCTAAGACTAACTTTACAGTATTGTCTTCATTGACATTTACAATCCTCCAAAGCATTCCAGAAAATTGAACAAAGTTCTTCACTTCATCCCCTCTATAATAATTTGTTTCATCCGTATTTCTAATCACAAAAGAATAAAGTTTATCAACGACTTGAACTTCTCTTGTTACTTTCGTTTCATTATGCAGTTTATCATAAGCGGTATAAATAACTTTGTAAGATCCTGGAGATTTTGTATCTACTTTAGATGTATCAACTTCTACTTTTTTCACATCCATTTTTCCATCAGTATCATCCTTCACAGATTTAACTCCTGGATCTTTATATTCAGTTCCATAATCCACAATTAACTTTTTATCTCCATTCAGTTCAATCTCAGGGCCTTTTCTATCAATTTTTGATTTGAAACGATTACATTCTAGATTTACAAAATATTCATAGTCACCATTTTCGTTTTGATAAACACGCACCCAACTATTTGGATCACAAAGTTTTTTGCTTCCTGGTACATACAAAGTTTCTATCTTACTCGTATCATATAAATCCTGTAGAGTTATCTCCCTTGTTTCCCCTTTTTTAGGCAAATATCTAGGATACGTATCATAATAACTTTTCGTACTTTCTAAAAACATACTTTCCTGTTTATGAAAATGATAATATCTTGAGAAGAAAAAATTCCATGACAGTACACCAAGTGTTATCAAGCATAGTCCAATGATTAATATTATGATGATCTTCTTAGTCTTAATTGTAGCTTCTTTCTGTTTTCTTTTCATTTTTTTCACTTCCCTTTTAATTTATAAGTATATTGATAGGTTCGAACTGTAAATAATAGTTCCATCTGAGTAGCAGTTTTAATCTCTCCTGGTACTGATAAATAAATCATTTTACCACGATATCCTTTTTCTAACATAAAGGCTAAAGAAATTTCTTTATCTACTCCATCAATATTGTATCGAAGTTTTCCATACTTACTTAGAAACTTAATAAAATCTTCAACACTATCTTCTCCAAAATCTCCTTTTAAACGAAGAATTGTATTTCCATTCTTTCCTACCAAAGTTCCTTGATAAATTGGACAATTATGTACATAACATTTTTCATAAGTATAAGTGGTAGAATCTGTAACTAAAGATTCTGTAATACTAAAATTCTTCTTTTCATCTAAATTAATTGGTACTTCTAAAGTTTCATTCATTGTTTTAGAATCTCTATCTACAAACTTGCTAAGATCTCTAACCTGAATTTTTACTTTAATTACTTTATTTTCTTTCGTCAGTAAATCCTGATAAGTAAGTAAGAAATTACTATTCTTGGAAGGTGGATCTATTTCATAGATTAATATATAATTTTCTGTTTGTTTCTTTCCAATACTAGCACCCTCATAAACTCTACCGATATCATTAAAATAATTATTAAATCTCAAATCTGGTTCATAAAAGCGATCATCTACAAATAAATGAAACTTAGATATATCAAAATCTCTTGTTTGATTCAATAAATTCTGTACTTGAAAATCTAAAATAACATAGTATTTACCTTGAGTCGAAACCATATTTCCAGCATAATCCTTGTCTGTTAAATAAGTGTTTTCTATCACGAAATTATAATTATTGGATCTAAATTTTTCATTCATTCCATACACTTTATGTTCAACATAAACATAGTTATAAATAAAAATCGTTAAAACTGCGATTACTACTACGGTAATGATGGATAAGGAGAACTTGTGTTCCATAAAGAAATATTTAAATAATCGAATTTTATTTTTTATCTTACGAATAATAATATCTTTATCAAAACTAACTTCTACTTCTACTTCTTCACGGTCTAATTCATCCATTTCCAGGAAATCTTTATCCTCATGAAAACCAAATTTCTTTAAATCGAGACCGATCGCACGAATAAACAATAATAAAACACTAACAATATAAGGAAGAACTGTGACTAAGGTAACATACATTAAGTTGCGGGACGCTTCCATACTATAACCAGAAAATACTCCTGGTGAAAAATAATATCTCATGTAAAGGAATACAATGAGTGTTAAAAGATTCGAAATTGCAATATATAAATAAAATACATACGGTTTATTTTTATATTTTAAAAGATATCCAAGAGTACAAGAAATCATCAGGATAATTAGTAGTGATAAAAATCCCCAAAGATCCACATAATTAGAAATTGGATCTAATGCATTATTATAAATGGCAGTAGAAACATAATCCTTTAAAAATCCATAAAGTTTAATGTCTTTATAGGCAACAAAAATAACAAGAAGCAGTAATAATACATTAATTTTTTTAAAATGCTTAATTAAAAATGCATATGGTTTTCTAAGTACCAAGGTAACCCCTCCTATTATCTATTCTTTCTCAGTATAACATATTTCAAGTGAAAGAAAAAGAACTTTCTAGAAAATTAAGTAGAAATTAAGTAGAAACTAGATTGACAACTATAGTTTTAAAGTGATAAATTTGATAATAGAAATTGTGAGGTAAATATATGAAAAAATATGGAGTTATGTTATTTTTATTAGTTTTTGGGATTATTTTAAGCACTGGATGCGATAAAAACTATATCCATGAGATTTCTTATAAAGAATATCAAAAGTTAATAGAGAATAAAGAAACCTTTGTCTTAGAGGTGATGAAAAATGATTGTAGTGCCTGTCAAGGAATTCGGCCAAAATTAAAAAAAATTACAAAGAAATATAAAGTAGAAATCAAATATATTGATTTAAAGAAGTTATCTCAAGAAGAAAACGATTCATTAGGAGTCAGTGCAACTCCAACCATTATTTTTTACACAAATGGTGAAGAGGAAACGACCACCGCACGAATTGAAGGAAATATATCCGAAAAAAGAATTATTGAAAAATTTAAGGCTAGTAATTTTATCAAGTAAAAAGAGACTATACAAGAAGTCTCTTTTATCTTTCTAAATAATCTTTTCCTTTATGAGGTTCTTCGAATAACAAAGTCTGATAACCTTGCTGCCTTAATACTTCATAAACACAAATGGCTACACAATTAGATAAGTTTAATGCACGAACATTCGCCGTCATTGGAATTCTCATACAATGATCTAAATCTTCTTTTAAAATTTCTTTAGGAATCCCTGTGGATTCTTTTCCAAAGATTAAATAGATATCCTTTTCAGTATTGCTATAATCAAAACTAGTATGAGGCTTATGGCCATAGCGTGTAAAGTAATAATAGTCACCTGGATTTTTCTTTTTAAATTCTTCCCAATCTGGGTATAAAAAGTATTCTAACTTATCAATATAATTTACACCACTTCTTTTTAAGTGGGCATCATCAACTTTAAAACCCAACGGTTCAATTAAATGAAGCTTTGCGCCCGTAGCGACACAGGTACGCATAATATTTCCTGTATTCTGTGGAATTTCTGGTTGATATAAAACTACATGAATCATTGATTTTCCACCTGTTCTACTGGATTACGGTCTAAAAATTCTTGAACAATAGAACTAGAATACTGACTACCAACAGGAACTTCTAGAATCTCTGCGACCTTTCCATCCTTAAATGCAATAATTGACGGATATTTTTCTAGTGAACTACCATAAAATTTATTAAATTCTTGGAAGAATTTTTTGATTCCTCTCTCTTCCTCCAAGTTTAAGTAAGTGACTTCTTCTTCTAATTGATTCTTCTTAATAATTTGGTTAAAATCAATTTCAAATGTCCGGCAATCTGAATCCCCCACTGCGCCAACATAAATCAAAGCATTGGGATATTCTCGTACATAATTATAGATTTCATTTCGATTAATTTCTTGCTGAATAGTCTCACTGATGACTGGAATATTTAACTTATAATTTTGTTTTTTCAAATACAGGTTCCGAATAAACAATACGGCAAAAACAGTTACTGCAAACAGTATAAATAATTTGACATAGTTAGAGAAAAGATTCACTTTCTCTACCGTTTGTTCTGGTTTCTTTTTCAACATAAAATCACCTATCCTTATCATTATTCTAACACAGATTTTAAAATATCTAAAGTCACTTTATAAGTTTTTTTACAATTGATAAAATCTCATCTTTCGTTTCATTTAAAAACTCAAAGCGAAAATGCGTGATTCCAATAGAGGTATAGTTGTCTAAGTCGTGTTTGATTGGTGTATGGTAAAAAATATGAGTCAGTTCCTTCGATTGAATCATTGGATAAATGGCACCATTTCTATCTTTGAAAGCATAAGTCTTTCCACTTCTACAAATGTTACAAGCGCCTTGTTCTTTTTTGAATACCAACGACAGTGGACAATACTTTGTAATCATCGCTTCTATATGTCCATATAAAATCATTTCAATCTCTGGAAAGGAAATTTGTTTTTTTAGGAGTGTTTCTATTTGCTCTTTCGAGCATTCAACGGATAACGTTACTCGCTTTACCCCATGTTCTAATAGAAATTGAATCATAGAATGATTGCCTACGTTTAAGTAATAATCACTCACTACTTCATTTTCTGTTGCATAAGAATAAACCGAACCGAGTTCTCCAATTAATAAACGTTCCTTGGATAATGATGGATGATTCATCATGACACGATCTAATCGGTAGTAAATAGGAATCAAGTTTTTAAATTCTTGATATAAAGAAAAGTCTGGGGTATAAAACTCTTCAATTCCTGCTTTTCTACAAGCATCTAATTGTTCTCGATTCCGAACAAGTGCAGTATAGGTAATCTTAGAAGTGATTTTTTTGGGAACAATTTTCTCTTCATAATGTGTTTCTATCACTTCTTTTTTAGATTCCATTCTTCGTATCAAGGAAAGTTCTTCTAATGCATCTCTACGAATTTCATTTAAAGAGGAAATTGGCAAGAACAAATGATCATCCATTTCTACTGTAATTTTAGAAACAATAAATGGAGTATTTCCTGTTTTTTGGAGTTGTGAAATTACTCGTTCCTTTGTTGTAGGATTGTTTGTAGCAAGTGATAAAAAGTTCCCTTCTTTTCGGACCTGATGATCAAAATCCGTTACAGTTAAAACAAAAGCATTTGGATAATGAGCGATTACTTTCATTTCGATTGGAACCTTTTTTTCCGGATACTGTTCTAACTTTTCTAAAAGTTTTGTATCCAAAGTCTTCATTACTGTATCTCCAACTTTTGCTGAAACCTTAGAATCAACAAAAATACGTTCTCCTCTAGAAGCGGAATGGATGAATTTCAAAGAAGAATTATACAAATAATTCACAATCATTCCAGAAGAAGATTCTAAAAAACGGATTCCATCTTCTTGTGTTAATTCATCCTTTAAAGCAATTTCAATTTTTGAATTCGATACAGAAACCACTTTTCCAATTTCATATCCGATATGGTTAGGGCTTTTGATATTCATTAAATTGTTAAATGAGGAAGAAAATAAAAATCCATCTGTAAATTCTCGATTAAAAAGACTGAGTAAACTCTTCTGATCTTCCTCTGTTAATAAGTATGGCTGATTTTTCTCATATCCATCCATAAGTTTCCGATATAAAGCAACAATAAATCCAATCGTCGAAGGTGCTTTCATTCTTCCTTCAATCTTAAAACTTGTAACTTTTGATTCCATCAACTCAGAAATATGATTCATACTATTTAATTCTCTAGGACTTAATAAATAATTTCCTTCTGTTAAAACCTCTTTTCCATCTTCTAATAACTGAAAAGGAAGTCTACAAATCCCTGCACAAGCACCTCGATTTCCACTCCGTGATAGTAATAAACTACTAAACAAACATTGTCCCGAATAACATACACAAAGGGCCCCATGAATAAAACATTCAATTTCCATCGTTGTATCCAGTGATTCAATTTCCTTTAAGCTTAATTCTCTTGCTACTACAACTCTTTTGACTCCTAATTCTTCTAAAAGCCGTAATCCCTCCCCATTATGATTATGTAGTTGTGTTGACGCATGAATTTCCAAATTAGGAAACTTCTTTCTAAGGAGACGAATGAGTCCTAAATCTTGAACAATTACTGCATCTACAAAATGATGGTGTAAAAAAGAAACAAATTCCATGACTTCTTCTAATTCATCTTCATAAATCATAGTATTCACGGTTACATAAATTTTAACTCCATATAAATGGCAATAAGAAATAGCCTGAATCATTTCCTCTTCATTAAAATTAGAAGCAAATTTCCGAGCCCCAAACTTTTTTCCACCTAAATAAACAGCATCCGCTCCATGATGAACTGCTTGTTTTAATGTTTCAAAATCTCCAACAGGAGCCAGTAATTCCTTTTTCATAGATACACCTCAATTTCTATAAGTATATCATAGATAGGTTAGAAACTATTCTCTATTGAATATAAAAATGATAAAATAAATTTAGAAAGGAAAAGAGAGCCATGAAAAAAGAAAAGAAAATTCTTCTATTTATTTTTATCATCTTAATTTCAATCAGTATTTTTCTATTTTCATTTGGTAGTGACTTCTTCTGGCATCTCAAGGTAGGAGAATATATAAGTATTCATAAAAAAATTCCATTGACCGACATTTTTTCATGGTATGGAACGAAAAACCATCTTCCATGGATTTCTCACGAATGGTTATTTGAAGTTTTAATTTACCAATTCTTCCGTATAGGAAAAGAACCTGGCGTTTTCCTTTATGTATTATTCATGTTAGTGCTTATTTCAATCATTCTATGGAAACAAAATGAAAAAATATTTACTGAACACCCATTAAATGCCATCCTTTGGGCTACTCTTGGAATGCTGGTATTTGCCAATAAAACATTACCTAGGCCTCATTTAATAAGTTATTTTCTATTTGCCCTTACGATTTACTTTGCTTATGATACCTTTCAAAATGAAAAAAGCAAAAAAATCTATTGGGCTCCACTGATATCTTTACTTTGGAGTAATTTCCACGGAGGAAGCAGCAATTTAAGCTATATTGTTTATGGTACATTTTTAATTTTTAGTATTCTACCAATCACAAAGAATAAAAAAGAAAGAGCAAAAGAAAAACAAAGAAAATATTTCTATGCTTTTTTCACTTCTATTTTTTGTATTGGTATCAATCCCCATGGAATCAAGATGCTTTTTTATCCATACTTAAATATGACTTATCAAGGAATGATTCAATGTATTGAAGAATGGCAACATCTTTCACTTACTAGGATCGATGGCATATTTTACTCCCTTTTCATGTTGGGAATTTTGATTACTATCCTTCGTTCTAAGAAAAAATATCAAGTAATAGATATCACTCTTTTATTTTTATTTATGATTTTAGGAGTGAAATCCACTAGGTTTATGCCCTACTTCTTTATTGTTGCAACCTCCATTATTCCAAGGTATTGGAAAGAAGAAAAAAGAAAAGTACAACTCCTACCAATTTTCATCTTTCTTTTACTTACCATTCCTAGTTTCTATTTAACCATTTATCAAAAGCCAGAATTTAATCTTGTTTCAGAAGAAATGATTTTCTACCTAAAAAATGAAAATCACACACTTTATAATTCTTATGAACTTGGAGGTTACCTAATCTATAAAGAAATTCCAGTATTTATCGACGGTAGAGCTGATCTTTATATTGATACCATTCTATGTGATGTTTGCGAAATTGAACAAGGAAAAAATCAGCAATTATTAGATCACTATCCATTGGATACTTTTCTCGTAAAAAACCATACGAAAATAGAATCGTATCTAAGAAAAAATCCAAAGTATCAATTAAAACTAAAAGATCAAAAGAATTCCTTATATATTTTGAAATAATTATTTAATTTCAATAGGATTCTGTCATCCTAGTTTTACCAAAATCACATCTTCTCCTATTTTCGTAATACTTTTCCAAGGGACTTCTGTATCATCTCCTCGATTTAAAAATGAAAAAAAACTTTTATTCGGTTCTATCACCAAAGAAACAATCATCCCTGTTGCATCATCGACTTTGACATCAATAATATTTCCTACATTTCTCCCATCAATTACATTGACAATATCTTTTCTTTGTAAATCTGATAGTAGCATAGAAATCACCTAATAAAATATATGTTTTTTAACATTAAAAAAGAAGGAAACAACCTAACTCAGTTGCTTCTCCTCTTCTAATACTTGTTTTAACCCTGTTGCGAGTTGATCTGCACAAGAAGTATTTTTACTTCCACAAAGATTTCCCTCACACATAGAAATAATATCTTCTATTTTCCATCCATCTAGTATTTTGGAAATCATCTTCAAATTTCCAGGACATCCACCTTCAAACTGAATATCATATACTTTTCCATTTCTCACTTCAAATGTAATGTTTCTAGAACAAACACCCATAGGCTTAAAACTATGTCTCATACTTTCCTCCTACCCTTTTTTAATTCTAATAAACGAACGGTACCACCAAAGTAATAATTTAAGCATTCATAATCTAAGTGTTCGTTCTGATAATTCCAATAATTTTCGACCTTTTGAGTAAAAACATCAAACTCTTGTATCGTTGTTGGTAAATCCGAAAAATACATCGTTTCAAGCTTCAATGTTTTACTTAATACATAAGTTCTTCCTGAATCCACCACATCCAATAAAGGACGATAACAATAATAAAGACATCCCCTTTGAATCTTTCCTCCGGAAAAAGCACAGGTTGTATCACATTCACATTTTTGTTCCCGAACCGTCGGATAAAAATACACTTGCTTATTGGGAAAATTATAGAAAGACGTATGTTCAAAATATGCACTACGGAGAATTGATTCTAAATCTAAAATAGAACAGTTTGGATAACTTTGAATCACCCTTTTTGAAAATGGAGTATCCCCAAGTTCTAATCTTTTTTCGTGATAAATTTTTTGAAGATGAGTTCTAAGTTCCAAATCTTCGATTTCGTTAATTTCATCTAACGTGTATTCTTCTACTGCTTTCAACTAAACCACCTATACTTATCTTAGCACCTTTTTTAACGTTTTGATAGCATTTTTTTCTAATCTTGAAATTTGTGCCTGGCTAATACCTAATTCATTCGCAATTTCCATTTGTGTTTTCCCAATGATATATCTTTGATCAATGATATATTTTTCTCTAGCCTCCAAATCTTGAATCGCATCATCTAGCGCAATATTAATATCAATGTCCTTTTTACGTAGCCTTTGGTCTTCAATTTGATCACATAAATAAATCGTATCTCCACCATCACTATAAATAGGCTCAAAAATACTCACAGGACTTCTCATAGAATCTAAAGCAACTACTATATCAATTGGATCTTCATGAAGAACCTCTGAAATCTCATCAATGGTTGCTTCTCTTCCCTTTTCTAAAGTGATTTTTTCTTTTTCTTTCATGACATTATAGGCAAGATCCTTAATCGAACGACTGACTCGTATACTGTTATTATCTCGCAAATATCTTTTTATTTCACCAAGAATCATGGGAACTGCATAGGTAGAAAGTTTCACTCCATGACTTAAGTCAAAATTATCAATGGCTTTAATTAATCCAAAACTGCCGACTTGAAATAAGTCATCCATATTTTCGTCCCTATGATGAAACCTTTTTAAAATACTAAGTACCAATTTCAGATTTCCTTCAATTAAAGCATCTCTGGCATCCCGATCCCCTTCCTTCATTTTTAAAAATAAAGCTTCTGTTTCCTCACTACTTAAAACTTTCATATTCGCTGTATTCACACCACTGATTTCAACTTTGTGGCGTGCCATAAAAAAAATCTCCTTTCGTATTCATTGTGATACGAAATAGAGATTCTTATTCAGATTCATCATAATTTGTAATTGTAGTAACTCCATTAAAATATTTAATATTCTCATTACACCACTCTAGCGATGGTTCCTTACCTTCACCAAAAATTTTTGTTAGATTAATGGCAACCACATCATCTACATAAGCAGAAATATTAGAAGCATTGGAAGCACCTACTTGAACAAATAATTCTGTAGAAGTTGCTTGGACAATCACTCCTCGATGTTCAAATCCATCCGTCCGATAGGAAATTCCATAACCACCCGCTAATACAGGAAGAGAAGAACCTTTTTGATTTACAATAGAAATATCCAATCCTCCCGATTTTACTTCCTCCATATAAACAAAAGACCCTACATAAATTTTATCATTGGTATTTACATTTTTTAGACTCTGCCACTGCCATCCATTGGGAGATACCTTTAAACTTTGCTTCCCAGAATGAAAAATAGATGGGTCCAATTGATTGGTAAGACTATTGGTAATCTCAGAAGTAGAGGTAGACCAAGAAATTCCGTTATTTTCAAATCCACCATTTGTGATTAAGTTATAAAGTTGAAATGCATCCCCTGTCACACCACTGACTTGTTCTTTCACCATATCTACTAAATTAGAAGTATTTCTACTACTTGTTGATAGAACCGAAAGAATTAAAATTAAAACAAGAACTAATATCGTTGCCGAAGCATACAAAATTACTGCAACCGCAAACCCTTTTTCGTTTAGCTTTTTCATTCCATCACCCGATCTATTCTATTTTTATTATAGAGAAATTAAAGAAAAAAAGCAATGATTTCATTCTTTTAAAAATTCAATATCAAATCCATAAAATAAATCTAGGTAAGAAGAAAATATTTTTTTAAATATTCCTCTTCCCTCACACATTCTCCATTCTCCAAAAATAAATGATAGTATCCTTTCTTCATAGAAAAAACCGAAGTAACTATTTTTTTCTTTCTAAAAGAGTAAGAATTCAAATATCTCTCCAATAAAAACTTTTGATATAGATAATTTCCATTCTTCTGTTCCTTCCAAAGACGGAAAAATAAAGTAAATAGTAAAAGCAACCAAAATAAAGACTGATAAAATAAAAAAGCAATAAATAAAAGAAGAAAATAAAAGAAAAAACTACTATAAAAGGTAATTTTTAACGATTGATAATAAGAAAAGAAAAAACTCATTATTAATAAAAATAGTTTTCCACCATCGAGTGGATAAATGGGAAGAAAGTTAAAAAATAATAATAACTGACTAACAAGAAGTAAAAAAGAAGCATCACTTTCTCTTAAAAAGAAAAATAGAATACAAGTAAATATAATTTGAAAAATGGGACCCATAATCAACACGAAAAATTCTTCTAAAATCGAAGTATTGACATCTACTTCAAAATAACTACATCCACCATAAGGATAAAGGACAATTTTATCAACTTTCCAATGAAAAAAACAAGCAGTTAAAAAATGTCCTAATTCATGTACTAAAATTAAAGAAGTGAATAATACCATCTTTCTAAAATTTCCACTGAGAGCAGAAAGCATTAAAAAAACATAAAATAACGGATGTAGAGAAATCCTATGAAATATAGTCTTGATAATCTACAAATGCTCCTTCTTTTTGAAAATATAAATCCAATGTTTTCTCACGTGCTTCCCCTAAAAGACTTCCCTTTTCCACATAATCATAAAGTTTTAAATCTTTGGGAGTAAGTCCTACATACCATGCATCAACACCATTGACTTGTTGAATAATTAACGTTTCTCCAACTCCCTCTTTTTCTCCCATAAAAACAACGAGACCACTTTCTAAGGCAGGCATTAAATATCCTTGACCAACAGAAACACGGACACCATTTTCAATATTTTCCTTTTTTTGATAAACGAATGACTCTTGAAATACCATTTGATCATTCCCTATCTTTTTAGTGATTTCTTTAGGAAATAGATTTCCGAAATTTTTTTGATACCATTTCTGAAAGGAGGCAAAAGAAAAGTTACTCCCATAAACAGTTTGATACACTTGTTTCTTTGTATCTGGATTCATTTTAATCATGCAGAGTACACTTAATAAAAAAATTCCTGAAATTAAAGTGCGATTGATAAAACCAAGAATCATAGAACGAACAGGATTTTCTATCCGTTTAGATCCATTGTTTACTTGCTTCTTTTTTTGCTTATTCAAATACTTCTCTACTGATTTATATTCATCCATATCATTCACCTTATTAATATATACTAACGTTTATTCTTTGTTAGACCAAAAAATAAAGAAATAAGGAATGTAACTCCTAAATTAAATAGTAAAGAAGCAAAAAGAATTTGAAGCCATCTAGAAAAGATCAGTGGCCTTTGTAATAAAAAGTAAAGAATTTCTCCATAGATATAATAACCAATCAAAAGAAAGAACATAGAAATAAAAAGATCTACTCGAGTAAAACGCTTTGAAAAGAAATTAAAAAGAATTGTGTAAAATAAAACAAAGTAAGAATAATGGAAAAAGAAATTTTGCCTAAATAATAGAAATGCCAAAAAACACTGAATACCAACACGTAAAAGAAAAGAATCAAAATCCTTTTCTTTTAAATATGAAAAGCATGAAAAAACAAGAGAAAAACATGGATATAAATAGTTTCCTGATAGAATTTTTGAAAAAATACAATCTAAAAAAACGCCAAATAAAATCATATTCTCCCTACTTTCCTAAAATAAAAAGATACCCAAGATGCCTAAAATTCACATTTGTTTTTACTTTTACTACCAAAGAAATTCCTAAGGCATCCGTTGTTACTTCTGATACCGTGCCAACCTCGATACCACTAGGAAAAACATTGCCAAGTCCATTTGTAATCACGCGGCTTCCAAGTTCTAAATTTTCAACATTTTCTATACTAGTAACTAAAAAAGTATTGGAAGAAGAATCATATCCATCTAATACACCATGAAATTCTTCTCCACTGGAATGAATGGAAACAGAAACTTTCATTGGATACATTGTATCTGTCAAAAGATGAATTAAACTAGACTTTGAATAGACTTCTTCTACTTTTCCAATGAGACCATTCTCGGTCACTACTGCCATATTGACCGCAACTCCGTCTTTTTTCCCACGATCTACGATTAAAGTGTCTTCAAAAGAAGACGTACGATAAACAACCATCGCTGGAATCATTTCATAATTCGCAAGAGAACCTTTATAACCTAATAAATCTCGCAATTGTGCGTTTTCTTCTCTTAATGAAACCAGTAAATCACGGTCATATCTTTCTAAATTCACAGTAGGTCCTGTAAAAAACTTGCCAATCGCAACACTAAAATCTTGAAATATGCCCCTCCATGAAAAAGAAAAAGAAAAAATACCAAATATGAAAAAGCCAGTGACTAAAATCATCCATAATATCCCGTATTTCTTATTCTTATGAAACATACTTTTTTTTCTCTTTCTCATACAGTTCTCCTATAAATTTAATATTTTTCCATCTTCATAAAAACTATAGTAGGAAGTATCCCCTACAATAACGTGATCTACAACTGGAATTGCGTTTAGTTTTCCCAGCCGAACAATCGACTCCGTTAAATGAATATCTTCCACGCTTGGTTTTACAGTTCCACTGGGATGATTATGAACACAAATAATAGAAGTCGCACTATTTAAATAGGCATGTTTAAAAATTTCACGAGGATGGACAACACTACGATTCATCGTTCCCATAAATAACAATCTCCTTTCAATTACTTCACAATGTGGGTTTAGGTAAATACAATAAAAGTATTCCTGTTTTTTCTGATAAAATACATATTTCATATATTTATAAATATCTTCTGCGTTTTTTAAAGAAACTTTATCTTCACAACATTCATTTAAGTAAAGTCTTTTTCCAAGTTCAATAGCACTTAATATTTCCACTGCTTTGGCTTTTCCAATTCCTTTAATTTTCGTTAATTGCTGAAGAGAAAGATTCAAAATATCACCAGAAGTTGGATACTTTTTAATTAATTCTAACGCAACATCACGAGCGGACATTCCTTTGGATCCTTTCTGTATTAAAATAGCAAATAATTCTTCTGTTGATAAATTAGAAACTCCTTCATTGATTGCCCTTTCTCGTGGTCTATATAACACGGGGATATCTTTTATTTTCAAATAATCACTTCCTACCGATTTAATACAAATTCTTCATAAGAAGATAAAACTGTGGATAATACAGAATTCATCTCTTCTTTCGTTTTTGTACTTTTTAATAAAATGTCATATTGTGATAATTCACTCACAAATTCTTCACTATTCACTTTTTTTTCGACAATGGAAAGTTCAACTCCTTGTTTTTGATATTCTTCTTGAATCTTTTTAGCATTTTCTTCTAGTGTTGTAATCCCAACATAATAAGCATCCCCATCACCTTCCTTGACTACAATATGAACTGGAAGGTTGTCCCCTGTTTTCGGAAGAGAGGGCGAGTATTTCAAAAAGTAAATGGGCGTCATATTCTGAAACATGGTAGATGACTGATTTTGAGATTGAAATAAAAATGTCGCACATAAATATCCTAATAGCAAAGAACAAATAACAGAAATTATAAAATTCCATTTCATATTGAATCACCTATCATGAGAATACCAAAAGAACTTTAAAAATTTTGTCGAAAAAGATAAAAATTCTCTTTTCTCTTAAATTATACAAATAATTTTGAATAGAAAACAAAATTGGTAAACAAATGTAAAGAATTACCAAAATGATTGACCGTAAAAATAGAAATACTATATAATGAAATTAATGATAGAAGATAATTTTATCAAATAATAAAGGAGGATACGAAATGGATTATTCATTTAGTAGTAGTGCTGTACGTCAAGTAGCAAGTGATGTACGCAATGTAGACGCTACAAATATTAATCAGGGAGCAACCAATGTACAAAACATTGGAAATTCAGTACAAAGTGCATGGCAAGGTACGGATGCAAACGCTTATGTTGATGCAATTAACGCTTATGTTCCTGAAATTAAAAAATTATCTGCTACACTTGGTGTAATTGCAGATACATTAGATCAAACTGCAAATTTAATGGATGAAAGAGAGCAGGAACGTCGCGCTAGAGCTGAACAGGACTTAAGTACAAATTAGAAAGGAGAATAAAGATGCAAAACGGATTAAAATATTCAATATCAGAGGCACAATCCAATGCCCAACTATTAAGACAATATGCAACTCAAATGGAAACTGATTTACAAAAATCAAAACAAAGAATTGAATCTCTTTGTGCAAATGAAGAATTTAGAACAGTTGCTGCTTCCCTAGCTTTCTTCGAAAAAATCGATCAAGCAGCAGCAAACTTTCCAAAATTTATTGAAGCAATCAGAAAATTTGCTGATTTCTTAGACCAATATGTAGCACAAAGTTATCAACAAGCAGATACAGATGCAAAACAATTACAAAGTCAGATGGAATCAAGCCTATCAGATTTACAAAATTCTGGAAATCTTGGTGCTTAATGCCAAAGAAAAAAGACATGAAAGAAATGTCTTTTTTTTATCCTATAAAATTTTATCTAACCATGAATTTACAAATTGATACTAAAAACAAGATTTTTTATTATAAACCAGCATTTTCCTCACGGTCAATGTCATCTAAATTGGAAGTGTGGGCAATCGGAATCCCAGCATTCCTTAGCACTCCTGCCTTAGATAATTGCTCAATTTGAGCATTTAAATTTTCCTTTACTTTTGTCTCAATATCGTCATCCGTTTTCTGATAAGATTTTAATGTTTCCATCATGAAATTTGAATAATTATCAATTTCTTTAATAAAATGTGGAAATTCTTCTTGAAACTCAGAGAATTTAGCAAGTAAACCGGTAGATACTTCTCCTAAAAGAATAGAGTCCCCTTGTAATTTGGTCATTTCATTAGAAACAGTTTCTAATACTTCACGAACAGAAAGAGAAATTTCTCTTAAAATAACCTCAATATCTTCTACTCCTGAAATGAGTAATTCCTGTTTATCATCCATACTATATCGAAGTTGTTGCATCAATTTCAACTACAATTTGATCGAGTCTACGATTGATTTCTTCAACCTCTGCCTCCTTCCTGTTGATACTTGCACGAACCTCTGGTCTTTCGTGCTTCTCCGTTTTTCCAGTAATCTCATCTTTCGTTTCATAGGTTAATCTTCCATATAAAGCAGAAATTTCCTGTTTTAATGCTTCGCGTCTCCTTCTTTTTTCATTGTGTTCATTCACCAGTCGAATTAAAGTACGAATGCGAACCAAATGATCTTGGAGTTCTGCCAATTTATCTTGTTCCATTCCAATCGCAGAAGAAAGATGATCAAAGGATCCACCTTTCCAAGAAGCACTCAGCACTCCTTGGGCAGATGATAAATTGGATTGTACTGTAGATACTCTTGAAATAAACCCCTCTGCCATACTAGGAGTTAAATTCAATGCTTCAAAATTTTCATTCATTTTATATACCCCCTTATGAAATCTTTGTACTTTCTATTTTTTCAATATTTTCTAACATTTGTTTATTCCAAGTAGTATATCCAGAAGAAACCTGATTTAGAAAATCAACGATACTATGAAAACTATCATCAAACTCTAAAAACTTACGGTAATCATTAGAAAACTTATCATAAAAATTCTTAGAAGCATTGCTGTACCAGGTACTATTCTCGTCTCCTAAAATATCTAATTGTGACTTTAAAGAATCCATGATCTCTTTAATTTCTACTAATTTTTTTGATAATTGGTCCTTTTTATCCTGAAGTTCTGCTGTTTTTATCTCTTCTCTATCCATCATAACCTCCTAATAAATTGAAATTTCTTTAGAAATCATATCATTCTCTAAACTTTCTTTAGAAAGACAACTCTTTTCTAAAAAAGTACTATAATCATCTAAGGTACGATTCACCTGCTCTAAAGAATTCATATATTTTTCTTTCACTAATTGATAGTATTTTGTTTGATCGTCACCAACCCAATCTCTATTTGCTTCAATAGATTCCAAAATAGAGTTCATTTCAACAATTTTCATATGTAAATCATTACCGAATTCACCTACAGTATCTGATAATGCATAAAGACTATTAAATGTCAGTTTAATTTTTCTCATAAAATATCCTCCGTATCATCGTCTACATCTTTCGAAGTTACCTTCTTAGTACTCATCATCGGAAAGACACATTTTTCTTCCCTCACAATTGGGTGAAATTGAAACTCATAATCTAGTTTTACCTTTCCATTTGGAATTTCAAAATCTAAATGATTATAATCTAAGTTCATTCCACCAATCACTGAATTTGCAGAGGAACTCGTCGTAGCCGAGCTGGCATCACCCGATAAAAAGCGATCTAGATTCGAATAATTTTCTTGGCATTCACTCACATAGTTAGAAATGTTTAAAATAGAATCCCGTGCATTTTCCATTTCAGACTTTACCTTTTGCGCAAGACGTGCGATATTATGAGCAGAGAACCCTTGCATTTGTTGAAACAAAGAAGATTCTACATATTGAGAAGCCGTATCTGAAGAATAAGTAACCAAATTAGGTACAATAAAGTTAATATGTTCTTCTTCTATTTTCTCTAAATCTAATTCAATATAACCTTTTCCCATACTTACACCCTACCTACTGTTGTTTGTATTTGACTACTTAAAGTATTGGTATTAGAAGCAATATCTTCTAACATTGCGCCATACTCACTAATGATTTTTCCAACCATTCTCATATTCTTTTCTTCTTTAGAAACCCGTTCCATGAACACCAAATAATCTTGCTGATTTCCCGTCCAGTATTCTTTTAAAGTATCAATTGTTTGATACATCTTTTCAATCGCTGCATCATATTCAGCACCTTGATGTTTCAACTTCCCACCGATTTCTTCTACTTCTTTCATTTTTTCTACTAAATTCATAAACCCTCCTATATTAAAATCACAGTAGAACCATTCGTTAAATCTGAGTCTTTTAAATATACATCACGATCATATTGGATTCCACTCATCTTATTGTATAAACCCTCATTTCCACGAGAAATATATCCTCCAGAAGTAAGTTCAGAAACTGCCTTTGTTAATAATATAATAATATTACTCACTTTTTTATTAATTGGCAAAAATACATTATATTTTTTTTCAATAGATGGTACCTCTAAAACAACTAATATCTTATTATGCATATTATTCACCCTTACTTCCATCCTTTTCTAGTACTTTAATTAACCTTGGATTTCCTTTTTTAACTAGGAAGCCAAAACTGTTATTAATCTCTTCTCGCATTTCTTTGGTTGTTTTATTTAAACGAATGGTCATTTGATTAGAAACACCAGAACCAATCCATAAACCATCATCTCCAGAAATATATTCACGATACCATGCTTCATAAGCAATCTTTTTAAATCCTTCTGCAGTATCTACAAAGATAAAGGAATATTTCTTAATCATCGAAGCACTCTTTAATAAGACAGAGAAATTTTTCTTCTTCGTTGGATTTAAACTCTCATAGAATTTACTAAATCCTACAATTGTACAAACCACCTGCTTCATATCATTCTTTTGACTATCATTATTTGGAGTACTGTGAACCATATTAAATTTAGATACAATGTCTTCTTCTAAGAATTGATAAATTTCATCAACTTTCTCATTAAAATACATAGAATTCTTAAAGTTATCTTTAGAGAAGTTATGATCAATATCCACAACAACAGATAAAGTCTCTCCAACCTCTAATAAAAGATCTGTAAATCCATAGATAAATTTTTCTGTAATTGAAATATCTAAAGCGGTAATAATATTTACAAAATTTTTCTTTAAATCTAAAGAAACAATACTAAGTTCATCGGTAGAAACACCAATTGGCATACTATTCAGTCCACGAATGGCATCTTTTAAGAAATCGACGGTAACCACTTGTGGTAATACAGGAATTGGACGGGCCTTTTCTTGAATCTGTGTTTGTAAAGCCTCAATTGTACTTTTAACGGTCTTTGAAATGTTATCACTAATATAGGCAGTTTGAAATTCATAAACATCTTCCAAACGAACTAATCCTCTTCCTGCCACTCTCGATGGAAAAATACCATTCGTTCTTCCAAGTAATCCGGTATATTCAGAGTTATCATTTAATTGTAAAACAAATTTTTGACCTATATTTTGCGCTAATTTATAGCGAATTGTATTGACATTGGTAGCGGTAATCAAAAAGATAATTCCGTATTTCAAACCTTCACGAGTCAGTTGCACAATATCTTCTTCTAGTTCTGAATAAAGTTCTAGGAATGCGGCAAAGTTATTAATAACTACCACAATATTTGGAACACTCTTTCCACTTTCACGGCAATACGTTTGATAATCCCCATTATAATCATTAAATAAGTCCTTACGATTTTCTATTTCTTCCCGAACCATTTTAAATAAATTGGTAATCTTTTCTTTATCATATGTAGTTGCGACATCTCCAACTTGTGGAGCGGAAGCAAACATTTTTAAGGTTTCTGCACCTAAATCTAAGATATAAAGATTCACTTCTTTGACACTATAAGTAGTAATTAAGGAATAGATAACTGTACTTAGAAGATTTTCTTTTCCACTTCCTGTAATTCCATAAATAGAGGCATGTCCACCAGTCGATAATGGAAGTGTTAATAACCCTTGTCTTTGATTATTTGGATCATCAAATTCACCGACAATTGGATTTAAGACAAAATTTTCTTTCTGATATCCATATTTTTTCTTTAAATCTTCCATATAGATTACATCTGGAATTCGATCAAGCCATAACTGCCTTACATGAATGTTTTCCTTTTCGGCAATCCCAATTAAATATTTCACAATATTTGGTAATTGCTCCCCAACATCTAAAACTTTTTCTTGTTTCTTAGCATCTGACACAGTCTTAATAACAGAACCAATTCGGTCTACGAACATAATGGAGTCATCTACTTTTCTCTTTAATTTCTCAGATGGATAATATTTAGCTCCACACCATGCAGATTGCCCAAGAGCAAAGTACTCGTTATAACCGACCTGCAAGTAGAAGCGTCCAGTTTCCTTTAACATGGCAGCATCTGGTCGCTTTATCATATCCATACTATCTGCTTTTTCCTGTACTTTCAAACATACCTTAAATTTAGAGTTTGACCAAATTTGATCATTGACAACACCACTTGGTTTCTGCGTTGCAAGAATTAAATGTACTCCTAAACTACGACCGATACGAGCAGTAGAAATTAACTGCTGCATAAACTCTGGTTGTTGTTGTTTTAACTCCGCAAATTCATCAGAGATAATAAACAAATGAGACATTGGTTCTTTGACTAATCCTTGCCTATATAATTTTTGATATTTATAAATATCGATGGTACTTTCATCCAATTCTTCTCTTGCTTCGTTAAACATTCTCTGTCTTCTACGAAGTTCACTTTGAATAGAGGCTAAGCTTCGGTTCATTTCAACGGTGTCTAAATTGGTAATCGTTCCTGCCAAATGTGGAAGACGAATTCCTGTTTCACGGTTTTCAAAGGCACCAGCAAGTCCACCACCCTTATAGTCAATTAAAACAAATTGAACTTCGTCTGGATGATAATTGACTGCCATCGAAAGAACATAAGTAATAATAAACTCACTCTTACCACTACCCGTAGAACCAGCAATTAATCCATGGGGTCCATGTTGTTTTTCATGTAAGTCTAATTTAAATAATTCTCCACCTGCATAAACTCCAATCGGTGCACTCAAACTAGCCGTTGGGTCATTCATTTTCCAAGTATTAGCAGAATTCAACTGCTCGACCATTCCAACTCCATACATCTCTAAGAAAGTAATCATTCCTGGTAAATTAGAATTCTCATCTTCAGCCATAATAGGAATGTTTGCAAGCTTCATACTACAATGTTCTAAATTAATATTTGGATTATGATCAATGGTAAACTGCTTTTGTTTCGTAGAAATAAGTTCGTTTTCTACAAGCCCAGAAGTTTTTTCTAAAATATCTAAGAAGGTTTCACATTCTTTTGGAAGTTCTGAAATTAAATCCGTAAGGATTAGAAAAGAAAATCCAAAATTCACAGAAGACTTCAATATTTCATGAATAATTCCTAAGTTTTTAACAGATTTATAATGATTGGTAATAATCAAGTAATAGGGAGCAAAATTACGATAATCCGTCATTTTATTACTTTGATCACTCGCACTACTCTTTCTTTCTTCCATAATAGATTGTAAATAAGCATCAATGGATTTCATCTCATCTACATTCGTCGCAAAAAAATGAATTTCTTTATTATTATCCCAGCAGTGAGGAAGAACCTTCGCAAAACTATATTCATCCTCTTCTACTCCATCCATTAAAAATACAATTTTTAAATTGGTATAACCATGGAAAGTAATTAGCTGAAGAATCATATTGGAAATAAAAGTTTTTCTTTCAGATTCTAATCCCATAATAGCTACAATGTTTTTTTGTGCAAGATTCATTCCCACAGGAACATTAATTAACTCGCGAGATTTATAAACAACTTTATTGACTTCTGCCATTAAATTATCTTCATCCAGTGTAAATGATTGTTCTGGTGCTTTGACATCAATCTCAGCAGGAACGATTCCAAGACCCAATCGAATAGATAAGAAGTCATTATCTTCTGTACGTCTTTCCCATAGAACACGTTTTCTAGTCATGATAATATTTTCACAAGTTTCTAAAGGCAAATAAATTTCATTTAAGATTTGAGTTTGCTTTTTCATTTCCGCATCGATTTGTTGTTCAATGTCAAATAAATACTTTCGATACTTACTCTGTCTATATTTTTCACGTTTTTCTTTTTGTTGTCTTTGATATCTTCTAGAGAGTAATGGTAATAAAATCGTACCAAATAACATTGTAAAGCACATAACCAGAGAAGGAATCGCTGCTGATTTACTACGCGTTCCATCAATCAGTCCCATGATTGCTACATACCCAGACATAATCGAAGTACATGCCATGGTAAGCATAGGACCCACGGTAAAAATCCATGGCATCTTTCCCTGCTCCTGTTTACTAGGAGGTGCATCAATTTTAATTTCTCTTTTTTCAATAGAACTACGTAATCTTGGAGATTGATAGAAATAATCTTCTTCTTTATAAAGCTCTAGCTCAGATAAATCGATGGGTTCTCCTTGATCTGGAACATTCATCGGCTCATTAGGTCGAACTTCTAATCCTGTTTCATGAATCACCACCTGATTCTTAGGGTTTTGAATTGCTAAAAAAGAACCCATATGAATTAGTTTAAAACCATAGATAAAAATAATATCTCCAATGGTTACATTCACACTACGATTGATGACTGCTTTATGGTTTAAATAAACCCCATTTCCTGTAGACTGTAAAATCAAACGATTTTCATCAAATATTAATTTTGCTTGAATACTACGCACCAAAGGACTTGGAATAACGATTGTATTTGTATCGGCTTGTCCAATTGTAATTTCACCCTTAGAAACGATATTATAATTTTGGAGAGAGTCATCACAAAAATTAGAGACATATAATAAAATTTTTTCATCTACAAGACGTAAAAAATATAGTTCTCCATTTTGTAATGTCACTTGTTCATAGGATTCAGTCCCATCTAAATTAATAATAGAAACATCTTTATTTTGCTTCATCACCCAAGAATTATCCATAGCGATGACATTGACAAGTTCTTTAGACTTCCCTCTTTTATCCGTATAAAAAACCCAGTAGTTACCATCTACTAGTTCAGGAAGTATAAAATCTTCTAAATGACTCTCCCTAATAATCGTTATCCTCATAGTCCAACTCCCATTATTATATATATAATTATTATATCATAAGTAAAGAATTTTCCAATAAGTTTTTAAAGAATTTAGCAAACAAAAAGTAACATTATTTGTGTTACTTTTAATACAATAAAATTAAGTCATATGACAGAAAAAACTATTCAAAAAAGCATAAACCTAAAAGCAAAATATAAGTTCAACTATTCTTAACTTTAGGAATCTACTCCATCATTCGTATTTATTCCTGAAGAAGCAATCCCAATCGTAGGAGAATTAGTTTGAGTCTGCCCCGAATCTAAAGAATTCAAAATTTCTGCTCCTGTTGAAAAATGTACATTAGCTAAATCCGCCTTTTCATTAGCATTTAATGATGGGATAGTAACTTCTCGTAAAGGGGCAGATGAAGTCGTTTGAGCTTGTCCCGTTTTAGATGAACTCAAACTTTCTAATCCTGATGATGAATGTAGACTTGCTAAACTTGTTTTTTCATTAGAACTGGTGGTTGAAACAATAAATCCTTGATCAAGGGAAGACGAATTTTTTTGTGCCTCTACACCACTTTTGAAAATTGATGGAGATTGTGCATTTGTTGAATTTGATTTTCCACTAGAATTGGTAGTTGAAAAATTAAAGCCTTGATCAAGCGTAGATGAATTTTTTTGAACGGGCCCTAAAGATGATTGACTAGAATACGTATCTTCATGCCTTGAGTCGTCCCCAATATATCTTGGATCGCCTTTCATGGCAGATGGATATTGATTAGAGTAGGCATCTTCGTGTTTTGAGTCATCACCGATTCCATTCTTATCTGTTGGATTTGGTAAACGACCATTTTCACGTGCTTTAATAATTGCCTCATTATTTCCCATTCCCTCTGTTAATGGAGTTTCTGGTCTTATATTTTTATATCTTGGGTCATCTCCCATTCCAGATGGGCTCAATTGTTGATATCTTGGATCATTTCCCATCCCAGATGGTTTAGATACTTTTGATGACATAGGATTAGAAATACCATCCTTTGTGGTAAATCCAATTGGAACCCCATCTCTAGTAATCATAATCGCACCATCATCACGAGTCACAAATTCCAAGTTACCAGTATCCTCAAATGCCTCTTTATATATTTGATCACTACTAATAAAATTTCCATTTAAAGCGCCTTGTGCAGTAGAAGAAATTTTTCCTATATTAACTACTCCCCCAATCAGTCCAATGGCAGCTAATTGATTGACAGACTCGTCAAATGACTCCTGAATTTGCTTAGCCATTTCGTCTGTTTCTCTATAATTTTCTAATAAATAGCCAGATAAGAATTGAGAAAACTTTAATATTCCCTCTATAAACTTTGGTACGACAGCATTTATTTCTTGAATGCGCAGATAATAATTCATAGCGGCTTCTTTAGACTTAAATGCTTCACTTTCTTGCAAATTTGTAATGATACTGTAGAGTTTTTTACATGTATCATTGATATTTTGAGCAGCTGTATTTAAGGTCTCACTATGTGCTAAGATTTCCGCTTCACTTAATTTTATTTTTTCTCCATCCATTTTCTCTATTCTCCTTAAAACAATTCTCGATTGACTTGATTTGTAGTTTCAATTGCTCGATTATTCGCAACTTCCGCTGTCCCTCTCAAAGTATTGACAGCTGATAAATAAGCACTGTTTAAATCTAACATATCGCCTTCAAAAGTTAACATATTTTCAATATATTTAGTTGCATCTTTACCTTTCCAATCATTCGGAGAATCGCTAATCGTGTTTGCTACATTCACAATTTTTTCTAATTGCAAACGAATTTCTTCTACCCCATTTTCAATCTCTACACATGCATTTTCCATCTCTTCTGGTAAAAAACTATAATCCATTATTCTACACTCCTATTTTCATTTTATAATACATCTGAGAATCTATTATACTCACCGTTTCCAGAATAATAATATACATTACTTTCTAGATTTCTTGCCCCACCTAAGGCATCATTAACAACCTCCGTTGCTTGTCTTAATTTATCTTGTCCCCAGTCAGTATTATAGTATTTACCTCCCGGCTCATATGCCCTATACGTTTCTCCAAATGGGAAATATCCACCTTCAAGAACTTCTCTTACAGAATCTCCATATTTTCCTTCTGTTTCAAGACGATTTAATACAGTCGTTGTTACTCCTAACATATCATCTTTATAATTTTTAGGTTCTACCGAAGCTCCAGCTTCTCCAGCAACTTGTGCAATTAATAAATGATAATCACTTTCTGAAATTGTACCTGGTGCCTTTGTATATTCACTGTCTGGAACGATTGTATAGGATTGATTCCCTGTTGTTATATTTCCAGAAGATTCTTTAATATTAGCACTCGCTTGACCTTTTGTATGAACCTCTCCAAAATATCCAGAAGAAAGGCCAGAAGGAACTTGACCTGTAGATAAAGTTGGAGCTGATGTTTCAGGAACTTCTTCTGTAACTGTTGTTTCACCTACTGAAGTAGTACCACTAGCTGCAATTCCTGCACTTGTAGCTGCTGCCATAGCAGTACCTGCGATTTCTTCCTTTGACATAGATGTATGTACTTCTTCTGTTCCTGTAGCTGTATTTGCACCCATCGTTGATTGTGCATTCCCGATTCCATCTTGTGTCGTATATCCTAACACAGTTCCATCCTTAACAATCTGAACACTTCCATCTGGGCGAGTAATAAATTCCAGTTCTCCCTCTTCAAACGTTGACTTTCGAATTTTTGAACTATCAACAAAGTTTCCTGATAAAGCACCGGCAGCAGAAGTAGAAATTTTACTGTAGTCGATTCCATATTCTCCTAGTTTAGAAATAGCTTCTTCTAAATTGGCCTCGACCTTTGCTTTCATTTCTTCATCTGTATCTGAATAATTTTCTAATACATAATTAGATAAAAATCTTGAAAACTGCAATAATGCTTCCGAATATCTTGGAACTTCCCGATTGAGACTATCAATCGAACCAAAATATTGAGAACTTGCAATCATCGTTTTAAAATCTTCATTTTCTCTTAGACTCATAGCAAGTGAATACAAAGAAGAACAAACCTCTGTTAAATTGGATGATTCTTGATTAATACTAGAACTACTAGATACAAGTTCTTCTATACTTAACTTTTTTTCATTCATTTCGTAACCTCCTAATATGACTTTTATCTGTCAAAATAACATAATTCTTATAAAACGAAAAAGTCGACTGTAAAGCAACAATCAACTAAATTTTAGTACAGATTCGTCTTAATACAACTCACTCTGAACCTTTAATGTATTTTCCGCCTGCTTTTCTTGATATTGATTGCTCATATTCTGTAGTGCAATCGCTGCATCTTCATAGGCTTTTTGCAATTTTAAAATATGAGGTTTATAGCTATTTATTTTCTCTACATATGAGGCCTCATCAGTACCTTCCCATGCAGTTTCCAAATTAGCAACAATCCCACTAAGCTTATCTACAATCTCAGCAATTTTGTCCTTTCCTTGAGTAACTTGAGTAATTACTTCACTAATATTTTCATAATTTAAACTAAAATCATTTGAACCATTTGGCATATCGTTCACGCTCCTTATCCTTTATAATCTAAAAATAATATATATATAGAAAGTTCCTACATAATAGGTTTTCCATCGTCTAGCATTTCAATTTTAACAACGTTTCCTCCAAATTGCCCACCATAGGCTCCACTCATACTACCAGCCCTTTTACAATCTGACGGGATTTGATTATCATCTACAATAAACTCAACCACATTGGTTGTTGTTCCCGTATCACGATATTGATTGGTAGAATTGGTATGAATATCTGCTTTTTGATCTCCAGCAACAAACTTAAATGTTTCACCAGTATCAAGTGTAATTTGATACTTTTTTCCAACTTCACCTTCGGTATAATAACTACCCAAGGCACCCATATAATATTCCTCACCATTCTCATCACGAATCTTTCGGAATCCAGACTCATCTGTAAAACAATTTTCACTATGTTGCATTGCATATTGTTTAGAATCTTTGGAAGTAATAGTTCTATAATCCATATATGCTTTAAACTCACTGTTTACGTCTGGTACATCCATTAGCCTTGTACCGGGAGTAGGATTTTGAGCAGTCATAGCAGTAGTACCACTGAATCCTGGATCTATCGCGGTAGTATCTGTAGGAATGGTAGCATCCGCAGAGGCAATCATATCAGCAGAAGCAGTAGCATCACCAGTAGTAGTACTACCTGCTACAGCTCCTGTACCTACTGTTGCCATAGATGCAACAGTACCAGCAATTTCCCCTGACGATATAGAAGTATGCAATTCTTCTGTTTCTTTACCTGTCGTTGCACTCGTCGTTGTCTGTGCATTTCCAATTCCATCTTGTGTCGTGTATCCTAACACTGACCCATTCTTAACAATCTGAACACTTCCATCTGGACGAGTAATAAATTCTAACTCTCCATCCTCAAACGTTGACTTTTGAATTTTTGAGCTATCAATAAAGTCTCCGGATAAGGCTCCTGCTGCGGTAGTAGAAATTTTGCTATAGTCTACGCCGGTTCCAACAGTCTCCTCAGTTTCTCCAAGTTTCGCAATTGCTTCTGCTAAATTTGCTTCGACTTTTGCTTTCATTTCTGCATCTGTATCTGAATAATTTTCTAATACATAATTCGATAAAAACTTTGAAAATTCTAATAATGCCTCTGCATATCTTGGAACTTGTTGATTCAATATATCAATAGAACCAAAGTACTCAGAACTGGCAATCATCGTTTTAAAATCTTCATTTTCTCTTAAACTTGTAACAAGTGAATACAAAGAAGCACAAACTTCAGTTAAATTTGATGATTCTTGATTAATACTAGAACTACCAGATACTAGCCCTTCTATGTCTAATAACTTCTGATCCATTCCATACCCTCCTAATATTATTTATATAGTTAAAGAATATCATAAAATTAAAAAATATACAAAATTATTTTACATAAACATGTCAAGTGATTTATTCTTGTTTACTTTTCTATACAAGTTTTTAATACTTTTTTTAACTGAGTCCTTAGTTCCCTGTTTTCTATTACTAAGTGAATTTCTTTTAAATAAAAGAAATTTTCTAAAACAAAGGCACAAGAAAGAATCAGTAAATAAGAGATTTGAAATAAATTACAATCATTTTTCCAAGGAAGAATAAGTGTTGCCTCATAACTTCCACATTCTTCTATTTTTAAAAAGTAATCATAAAATCCTTTGATTATTTTAGATTCATCCAAGGCAGTAATTTTTTTCATTTGCAGGCCTTTCAAATATTGACTAAATTCTAAATCTAGTATGAATTCTTTTAAATTTATAGTAGAATCATCGTCTAAAATTTTTACGTTCTTTTTTAGTAATTTCTTTAATTTTTGGTAATTGCATCCTAGATTAGAAGTACTATAAAAAAGTCTACTATGAAAAAGAAAACTATAATTCATAGGAATATATTCGTTATCAAAGTATAATCTGTTTTTGAGGCAGAAAGGGCAAAGACACTGACCTTTCGAGTTAGTTGCTTTAATTTGATCCACATAAAAAACATTTAAACAAGAATCACAGGCTGCAATATTATTACAACCCATTTGGCCAATCATAGCCCTTCTGTTTTTTAAACTACGAATTTCCTCAATCACTTCTAACAGGCTATAATCACTAATTGGCAAGGAAGTATCTGGTACTAACAAAAGTCTTTCGATGATTTTACCTAACAAATTATTTTTTACTGTCTTGGTAACGGAAATCCAATATAGTAAAATGCAAAGTTCTGCTTCTGTCAATAATTCAATATCAACATCCTTTAATTTCTGATAAACTTCTACATAGTTTTTTGGTACTACTAAAAAATATTGAACATCCAAAAACAAAGATGGTAACATCTTCATCTCTAAATTTTGATATTTTTCAAGCCACCAGTATTTCATGTAGAATCCTCATCCCCTGTTTTTTATTTATCCGATCATTCCCGGATCCATTTCCTCATGTTTCTTTTCATTTTTATATGGAAGAGCATCTATTTTTTTAGTTTCTACAGAAAAGTTTCTTTTAGGAAAATATAAAACCATTCTCGTAAAGTCTTTTTTATCTAAACATAAAACCAAAGGATCATCTTCTGTTAACTCTTTCCTTTCTTCCATAAACTCAAAGAAATAAAAATCTCGATCTGAATAAACATAATCGTCGACTCCTACTCGGTAACCATTGATTTTAGAATAAGCTCCTTCATATAAAGTATCTCCATTAGAATCGTAGAATGTATAATAAAAGCCCCCTGTTAAATCAAGTACCTCCCCAGATTCATCTATCCACATTCCATAGACGCGATCCGAATAATAGGAATTAAAAAATGAACTAAATAAGTACTCTTTCACTGTATATTCCATTCCATTTGCTAAAGTAATTGTCAATGAAAAAATCCAAAGAACAATCGATATGATAAAGACTGCAAGGGTAGAAACAATAAGTGTTATAATAGATGCAATCCGCTTTTTCTTTTCTACATAACGAAATCCCCGAATAATAAAGAAAAAAGCAAGTACTAGAAAAGTAAATCCAAATCCAGCATGAAGAAAGCAAACAACAATCGAAAGAATGGATAAAATGATTCCTACCACTGTATAAGACTGTAAAGGCAAAATACTAGAAGTCTTAACGATTTGTAAATCCTCTGTTTTTTTACTGCTTTCTCCCTGACTATAGGACTGCTGATAGGAATACTGTGTCTCATGAGAATCTGGAATTCTATATTTTTCGAATGGATCTAGATAAGAATCTTCTGACTTCACTCGTTCTCCACAATAAGAACAAAAAATAGATTGATCATCAATTTCCATCTTGCACTTCTTACATTTCATACACATTCACCCTTAATTTTATTTCAGTATATCACGAAAAAATCCTTTTTACAATCAAGCAAACGATACCTGTAACTACTTATGCTTCTTCCTACCAAGAATTGTTCCAAGTTTAACTTTTACTTCGATTCCCTGTTTCGTATATTCTAAAATACAAGGGTCTATTTCTACTTGATTTGGTTCTAAAAATAAAACGATAGTACTCCCACCAAATTCAAAATATCCTTTTTCTTCTCCCCTTTGAAATGTTTGTATCTCATGATTTACTATTTTTCCTACCATCAAGGCACCTACTTCTACCTGTGCAACCGTTCCAAAATGGTCTGTTTCTAACACGGAGACTTGTCTACTATTTTCTTGAAATACACGATAGAAATCATAAACAATTGGACTTACGGTATGAAGCCTTCCAGGAATATAATAAGTACTACTTAAAACACCCGAATCAAAAAAGCAATACCGATGGTAGTCATCTACACAAAGTCTAAAAACAATACAAGTACCACCCTTATACTTCTCTGCAAGAATTGGATCATTTAAAATAGACGCAACACTATAATTACTATTCTTAACTGGAAATAAAAGATTTTCACTCACTGGATAAACCATAATTCTACTATCAGCAGGTGCAATAAAATCTGTTCCTTTTTTGGAAAACTTTCGCTTGTTAGGAAAAATCTTTCTTGTAAAGAAATCATTAAAGCTTTGATATTCTTTTTCCTCATAATCAGAAAGTTCAATTTCATATTTTTTTACAAAAGAAGAAATCTTTCGTCTAGAAAATTTACTATCATTATACTTTCCATAAATTTTTGAAATCCAAGGTCTCGTAATTCCTTTTAAAAAAAGTCTACCTACTGCTGTTTTATATAAAAAAGATAAACTTCTTTGATTGTACTGTGACACCTCAATTTCACGTTTTTGTTGATAATCAAAGATACGCATTAGAAGTAAAGTAACAGTAAGGTAACAGCAACCACAACTGCGAGAAGTGCAGAAAAATATAAAAACTTTCCGGTTAATTTTTTAATTTTAAAATTATAAGTAAATAAAATAGAAACTAGTAAAATTAAAGAAGTCATGAGTCCTTCAAAGATATCTGGTTCTAAAATAAAAGAAAGGATATAGAAAATTGGAAAAATAAATGAGGTCGTTGTGACTGGTAACCCACTATAATATTTGACAGGTCCATGTAGATGAAAAGACTGTGCTTCTACATTGAAGAAACCAAGGCGTATTACACCGCCCAAAGCAAATAAAGTGTAAATGACATTATGATACCACTCTTCATATCCCATACAATGAAAAATCACAATTGGAAAAATTACAAAATTAATAATATCAGATAGGGAATCTATTTCGATTCCAAACATTTTTTCTTTCTTATTCCTCTTACACTTTCTAGCAATCGGTCCATCAAAAATATCACAGATTCCAGCAGCCAACAAACATAAAAACGCATATAGAATCTCTCCACTAAATGCCAAATTCATTCCAAATATACTAAAACATACACCCAAGTATGTTAAAATTACAGATTTATTATAATAACCAATAAACATAAAATCACTCATTTCAAAAATTTACTCTAAAAAAGAAAAGGAATTCATTAATTCCCTTCACTTGGAATATTTAAAATAAAGTTTTCCGCATCAACTACGACTCCAGTTTCATCTAGTATTCGAAGAATCACATTATTCTTTTTTCCTGGAACCAAAGAATCAATCGTATAATAATGTCTCGTTGTAAAAGACACATTTCCAGTTTCATCTAAAAAGTTCTTATATTCTAAAGTATCCATATCCTGCATGACAATACTCTCTGTAGAAACAAAGTATTGCGCCTGATACTTCTCTCCTGTATGGAAATAGATGTAAAGCTTATTTTCATCTTCCCTATATGGATTATAAATCAAAATAGGACTGTCAATCGAATAAGAATTAACCAAAAGGGCTTTAATTTTCTTGTTTATAATTTCCGTATAGTCTTCTGTAGAAACAGTTAAATCTGTAGGCATATGAACAACCTTTACCTGATTTCCAATTCGATAGTCATCTTCTAAAGTAATATTATCTTCTACCCATTCTAAATCATTTTCGTGTGCGTTAATATAATCTTGATAAGATTTTTTACCAAACTTATAAACTTGTTGAGTTGCGACAACTAAAATAAAGAGTAAAAATGCATATTTAATAATTCGTATTAGTTTATATTTATTCATAAATTCACCACTATCTTTAGTATATACTATTTTTAATTTTTTTTCTATTGATTTGTATGAGAATAATATTCTCTTTCTGATATTTCACGAGAAACTTGCTCCAAAGAATCCATTTCTTCCATATCAGAATTGGAATTTAAATAAGATTCAACATCAAATAATAATTCTTTGATACTCCCATACTTCTGATAATAAAATCCAAAGTGTTTTAAAACTTCAATCTGATAATCCGATAAAAACATTCCGTTTTCTCTTTGTTCACTCACATAGTCTCTTAAATTGTTCGGAATGATTGCCTCAATCTCAAAATCCTCTTCCATACAAACCTCCTAAATCAAAGAAAAAGAATTTCTAGAAAGCAATTCTAAAAATTCGCCTCTTTTTATAAGTTAAAATAACCTTAAAATATCATTAAATGTAATATAAACCATTAAAACCATTAATAATAGGAATCCAATGGTATGAATTTTATTTTCTGTTTCAGGTTTTACCGGACTTCCCTTGATTTTTTCGATAATTAAGAATAGAATTCTTCCTCCATCAAAGGCAGGAAAAGGAATTAAATTAATAAATCCAACATTAATACTTAAAAGAGCAATCAAATAAAGAATATTGGCAAATCCTGCTTTGGCTTGTGTTCCAACGATATTATAAATACCAACAGGTCCTGCGAATTGATTAATTGAAACACCACCTGTAAATAAGCTTTCCAAAGTTACAAACATTTGACGGAATAGTGCCCCTGTTTTCACAAATGCGTACTCTACTGCTGCACCAAATCCCTGCTTTTTCTCATTGTTAATCATAACACCAATGCGATAAACATCTTGATCTTCTACTTTTTCTTTGATTGGTTTTACATCAAAGGTATATTCTTTACCATCTCTTTCAACTTTAAATTTTACTGGCTTATTTTTATCTACAATTTGTAAGAATAAAGAAATATCATCAGATGTTTTTACTTTTCGATTATTAATAGCAAGTACACGATCTCCATCTTTTAAACCCGCAACCTCTGCTGGATTGTCTTTGACTACTTCAGAAATAATGGGTTTAGAAGAAACGGATCCATAGAAAAGTCCAATGGAAAATAGAATGAGTACAGCAAAAATAAAATTGAATCCTGCTCCAAAAAACATAACTAAAAATCTCTGCCATGCTTTTTTTGCGTAAAGTTTCCGATCTTCAGGAATTTTCTTATCATCATCCACTTCTTCTCCTGCTAAGGAAACAAAACCACCAATGGGAATGGCTCGAATACAATATTCAGTTTCCCCATTTTTTCCCTTTTTAGAAAATAATTTTGGTCCCATTCCAATAGAAAATTCATATACATAAATACCACAAAGTTTGGCAAATAGAAAATGTCCAGATTCATGAATTAACACAATAATTCCTAATACTAGAACAAAATAAATTAGATTTAATAACATAATGAGAATACCCTCCTATATAATTGACATAAATAATGTCGCTGTAATCACTACAAAGATAATACTATCAAAACGGTCTAAAATCCCACCATGACCAGGAATTAAATTAGAAAAATCTTTTTCATCATAATGTCTTTTAATCGCTGAAAAGACTAAATCCCCAAGTTGTCCCATTAAAGATAAAGTAACAGTGACAATGAGTAATTGAACTGGATCAATCGAAGAATTAATGACAGTGATATAAAATACACTAGCGACAAAAACACCCATCACAGTTCCACCAAGCAAGCCCTCTACTGTTTTTCCAGGCGAAATTGCTTCTATTAATTTATGCTTTCCCACCAAGAGTCCAGTAATTAACGCAAATGTATCTGTCACAGTTGTAATAATCAAGAAGTATAAAATATAATTGAGTGAATAATTTCTAGTTAAAATAATTAAATTAAAAGATAATCCTAGAAAAATCACACTTCCCATTAAAAACATTGCATCTTCTAAATTATATTTCTTTTCATCTGCCAAAATGATAATTGGAAGAAAAAATATAATCAGACACAAACTAAGTACTCGATAATCTAAAACAATTTTAAATTCTGTAGAACTCCAATTATTGAGAACTAAAAATAGTAAACACCCATAAGATAGTATTTTTAAAGTCAAAGGAATCTGTGATTCTTTCTTTTTCTTCTTAAAGCGTACGTTCCATAATTCACGAAACCCAAGCATACCAACAAGTGCAATCATCACAGCAAAATATTCTCCACCTAGAAATAATAGTGGTAAAAAAATAGCTAGAATAAGGATTGCACCTAAAATCCTCTTTTCCATAATTTGTTTCATAATAACCTCCCAAGATTCTTAACTCTAAAATTAATTATAATACACTTTGGTAAGAACTACAATACAGTTTTCTTGAAATAATTTGTAAGAGATTGGGAAAAATAAAATAGGTGAGCAAAATGAATTACTTAAATATTTTCTTTTTCTTTTCTATTTTAGGTCACTTCCTAGAGAGTACTTTTATAAAAAATTATAATAGCGGAATCCTTTATGGATATTGGACTCCTATCTATGGAATCGGAGTAATTATTATTTTGTTATTCAATCAATACTTGAAAAAAAAGATAAAAAAGGATTGGATACGATATGTTGTTTTATTTTTTATTTCTGCAATTACTCTAGCAACAATGGAATATATTGGAGGATATGTCATAGAAGAATTATTTCATCAAGTTTTTTGGAACTATCAAGATCATAAAGCAAATATTGGAAAATATACTTCCATAGAAATGAGTATTGTTTGGGGAATTTGTAGTATTTTGATAGCCCTAATCGTCGATCCAATCGCAAAAAAATATAGTAATAAAATTCCCAATTGGATTTCTTATATCTTACTCATTCTTTTGATTGTGGATCTTCTTTTAACCATTAATAATAAGATTCTTTCCTTCTAAAATCAAAAAAAGAACCATAGGTTCCTAAAAACTATCAATATTGATTTTTACTTTTTTATTATCTTTCATATAGCTACTTGCCTGAACTAAAGTTCTTACCGCATTCGCAATTTTACCACCCTTACCAATGACTCTTCCCATGTCATCTTGACTTACTAGGACTTGGATAAGGATAGTATTTTCATCATCGCTTTCAAATTCTTTGACAGATACTTCTTCTGTATTTTCTACTAAAGATTTTACAAGAAAATCAGTTAACTCTACTAAATTCATACCTATTTTCCTTGCTTCTTATCAGAGTATTTTTTCATAATTCCAGCCTTACTGAATAAATTTTTTACAGTATCTGATGGTTGTGCTCCAAGTTCTAACCATTTTAAAGCGATTTCTTCATTAATTTTTGTTTCTTTTGCAATTGGATCATAAGTTCCAACCAATTCAAGATATTTTCCATCTCTTTTTACTCTAGAATCGCTAGCTACAATACGATAGCTTGGTCTCTTTTTTGCACCCATACGAGTAAGTCTAAGTTTTACTGCCATATTTCTCTCCTCCATTTCTTTTATTAATTACATTATAATATTACTTTCTTGTGCTGTCAAGTATTTTTTATTAACAGGTTAATTTCTATTAAAAAAACAAAACAGAACCCATTAAATCCCATTTTGTTTTTAATGATGCTAATCTAAGCAATTCTCTTCCAAAAGTTAACTACTTCATATGGAGGTAAATTTTGTCCATTACCAACACCTGAAGTACTAGTAGTTCCACTGTAACTATGCATGTGATTACCAGTAGCATTACCTTCAACAACACTTGTTTGCCCATCCCATCCAGCAGGCCTTAAAACTGTTTTTGAAGGATTCGTTAAACTTGATGCCTCTACCCCCATCGTTGTATGAGTATGATTACCATTTTGGTCAGTACCTCCAGAAAAACTATGGCTATGCGCAAGCAAACCTTTTGATCCACCTATTTTGCCTAAAGTATTAAATTCTGATTGACTAATATCACACCCAACTGGCGTTTTTCCTAATAAAGTTTTTTCCCAAGTAAAACCGAGATAATTTGTATAATTAATGTCTGTAAAATCTATAAATCCACTTCCTACTGGGAATAGAAAATCAAAAAATTGACCCTTTTGGTCCAGTAATACTTTTTCAACTTCTACTTCAGTAAGCAAATCCTTTGCATTAATTTTAAAGTAATAAATTGTATTTTTATCAAAAGTAATAGGTAATAAAAGTTTTCCTTCATACTTATTTCCTACTATGGTAGGATTTAAAGATGAAATCTTTATCCAATTATTTTCCCCTGCGTTACGATAATATAACTCTAGCTCTAATTCGTTAGTCAAGGCACCTTCTTTTGAGCCAAACGCTTTGTTATCAAAAACGCCAGAATAATTAATTGTTACCTCTTCCAAATTAGTTTCATTTTCTCGAACTGCACGATACGATAATGCAACTGGTGTATATGAAACAATGTTAAAGCCTTTTGAATACCAATTGTCATATCCTCTACTATCAATTACACGATATTTTAGTGTATCTGTTAAATTTACTTTTTCTAAAATTCCATTTACAGATACACTTTTCATACCAGTAGCATCTTCCAATTGATAGCTATTAATACCGGCATCATATTTTGCCTGTGCAGTTATCTGATATGTAAGATCTGTAACTCCGACAATAATAGTGCTTTCATCATTTGTTAATTCCATTGTTTTAGAATCAACAGAAGTAGTAATTGATACCTCTGGCTTTACATCGCTATCAACAGCAAATACTTTAAATGTAGTAGAAGTAGTTCCAATTAAACTTCCATTAAAATAAGTATCACAATATATAGTCATATTAGCAAACTTAGAGTTTGTCATATGATAATATAAATCTTGTGATAGTTCAAATTGGTAGCTTGAATCTACATTAGTAGCAATAGTCGCATTGGTAGAATTAAAAATATATCTCAATGTGTGATAAACATTTGATGTTTTTTTATTAATAACAATATTTATACTGTTACCAACAGAAGTATCATTAATAGAATTTAATGTACTTGGTACTACTTCAGCTTCTAAGATAACAACTTTTCCACTTACTAATTTTACCCAAAGACCAGATTCAATTTGAACATATTCTCCACTCACTTGTAAAAGATTATAAATCCCTGGATTAACCAATCCAATTGAGGATCCACCAGCTGAAGAATAAGCATCTTGCATTGTAGCAATTACATTAACTTGACGAATTGTATTGTTCCTTGAAACTGGGGTTCCATAAGAAGATGGAATATTTCTCCAATTAAGACCATTTTTTCCATACCTTGTTCCTATCTTAGTGAATGAAGGATTTATATATAATACATCCTCTGGTGGCTTACAATCTCCCGTTATAACCTGTTTTCCAGTAGTACTTTTTGTCCATCCGCTGGAATAGCCTCTTCCACAGGTCATATGAATATGTAAGGCAACATTTACATTAGTTCCTTCATAACATATAATTTGTCCTTTTGGAATAATAGATCCCTCTGGCCACTTTTTCATTGCAGTATCTCCATCATTCCAATGTGTTAGTGTCATAAATGCATAATCTTCAAAAGTTGGTGTTCTAACAGGGTTAACAGTTTGTAACCATACAGTATTTGTTACTGTATTATCATATGGTCCTCTTTTTTTTCACAACCCTTAGATCTACTGTTGCAAAAACGGCATTCGGTACTCCATAATCACCACCAACTATATCTATTGGATAATCTTTGGGATTTCCTTTTATATGACCTATATGTCCATCTCCATCATATCTTTGCGAAACATTTAAAGACTCCATGGGAAACGTAAAAAATTCCATATTTCATACCTCCTTTCTACTTTAATATATGAAAAGAGACTTTCTATAATTACATCAAACACACAGAAAAAATTATTTTAGCGATTTCATCGTACTGAAAAAAATCCTTTTGAAAATATTAATAGTTTAACTTTATCACAAAGGAAAATTAATTATCAAAATTAGAGTTTATTAAATATTAGATTTCTAAAAATACTTTTTACTATTAAAATTAGAACCAAAAAAAGTCGTTAACAAAACAGCATAAAAAACGACCTTGCTAACGACCTAAAATTATTTTAATAGTTTAATTTATTTTCTCCATTTGTATGAATGTATAAGTATCATCTTCATTATCCCGATAAGTGTAGCGATAAACACTTACTTGATTCTCATATTTTTCCCAATCAATTTTATTATATTGCTCTAAATATTGATCATTATCGATATAATCTCTTTTTTCTAATAATATAGTTTGATCTACATCTTGGTAATAGTATGATGTCATTCCATCATCATTATCATGATTTTGATATTTCTCAAATATTACCTTTTGATCTATAGAAATGATATTTCCCCTCTTTGTAGCCCTTTTAATATTTGTAATTTCGCTTGGTGTACACATACCACCACTACAATAACGATTTAAATCATAAGTCCCATCATTCAATTTGAAAAAATTTTTACATTCTTTGCTATTCGTAATTTCAAATGTAGTATTTTCTCCTAAAAGTTGATTTTTAGTTTTTAAAATTTCTTCTTCAGTAAATATATGTTCGTCCATTCTTTTTGCTATATTTAATGATATGATATATGTTTTATCCTCATTAGTTAAGTCATCTGCCGTTACTTTATCATATTTATAATATTTAGAAAATCTTTCTCCACAATCTTCTGCGTCATAAAATTTATTATAAATTGTTTTGGCTAAATCAATAGAAATTGCAATTTCTTTCTCCTCTGGTTCTGGAATGTCCCCACCTTGTGTTGGTTTAGGACTTTCTGACAGAACTGGCTTGTTAGTAGAATTTGGATTTTTCTGTTTCACTTTTGAATCATTTTCTAATAAAAACTTATCAACTGTAATAAATCCTCCCAATCCTATTATTACTAATATTAAAACTATAATAATGATTTTTAATCTTACTTCAACCTTTTTTTCCATTTTACAACTCACCTATTATGTCATTATCTTATCATTTAATTTTATAAAAAACAACATAAAAGAACAAACTCATATTTGAGTTTGTTCATAATAAATAAAACTATGCAATTCTTTTCCAGAAATTAACGACTTCATATGGTGGTAAATTCTGTGCATTACCATTACCAGCAGTGCTAGTAGTACCACTATAAGTATGTGCATGGTCACCCGCAGCATTACCAGAAACAACACTTGTCTGACCGTCCCATCCAGCAGGTCTTAAAACTGTTTTAGACGGATTAGTCTTACTTGATGCCTCTACCCCCATCGTTGTATGATAATGGTTACCATTTTGACTAGTAGTTCCTGAAAAAGTATGGCTATGAGCTTGTAAAAATTTGCTTCCTCCTTTTTTACCTATAACATTAAATTCTGCTTGAGTACCATCGAATCCTACTGGAAATACTCCTAATAATGTTTTTTCCCAAGTAAATCCAAGATAATTACTATAATCTGTATTCGTAAAATCTAAGAACCCACGTCCAATCGGATATATAAATTCAAAATTTAGACTTTGCTCATCTTTAACTTCATATTCAACTTCCGCTTTTGTTAATAAATCATTTACAACTATTTTGAAATAGTAAGTTGTATTTTTATTAAATCCCATAGGTAAAATCATTTCTTGATAGTAATTGTTTTCTAAAACAGTCGGTGTTAAATCTAATACCTTTTCCCACTCTTCTGTATCTGATGTTCTAGAATATAATGCAACACTTAACTGGTTAGTTAAAGCCCCTTCCTTTGTACCAAAAACTTTGTTATCAAAAGTACCAGAATAATTAATTGTTACTTCTTCCATATTATTTTTATTTGACCTATTTGCACTAAAGATCAATCCAATTCCTGTATAAGAAACAATATCAAAATCTTTTAAATACCAATCATTATATCCTCTACTATCAATTACACGATACTTTAGTGCATCTGTTAAATTTACTTTTTCTAAAGTTCCATTTGCAGATACACTTTTAATGCCAGTAGCATCTTCTAATTGATAAGAATTAATACTTGCATCATATTTTGGCTCTGCAGTTATTTGATATGTAAGATCTGTAACTCCAGCAATAATCGTATTTTCATCATTTGTTAATTCCATTGTTTTAGAATCAACAGAGGTGGCAATTGATACATCTGGTTTTACATCATCATCAACTGCAGATACTATAAATACAGTAGAAGTAGTTCCAATTAAATTTCCATTAGAATAAGTATCACAATATATAGTCATGCTAGCAGATTTAGAATTTATCATATGATAATATAAATCTTTTGATAAATTGAATTGATAACTTGAATCTACACTGGTAGCAATTGTTGCATTAGTTGAACCAAATTCATACCTTAATGTATGCTCAACATTTTCCATTTGCTTATTAATGGTAATATTTACATTACTACCAATTGAAGTATTATTAATAGAGCCTAATGTACTTGGGGCAGTTTCTGCCTCTAAAATAACAACTCTTCCACTTACTAATTTTACCCAAAGACCAGATTCAATTTGAGCATATTCACCACTTACTTGTAAAAGATTATAAACTCCAGGATTTACCATACCAATCATGTTTCCAGATGCATTTGAATATGCCTCTTGTACATTAGTAGTAACGTTAACTTGCCTTAACTTTGTATTTCTTCCTAAAGGTGTACCATAAAAAGTAGGTAATGATTGAAAAGCAAGTCCTCTTGAATCCACTATAGTTGTAAATGAAGGATCTACATAAAATACTTCTTCAGGTTTTCTAGCATCTCCAGTCATAACCCAAGCACCTGATGTATTTTGTGTCCAATTATCTGAATAACCTTTACCACAAGCTATTTGAATTTGATTTTCAGTTACACCATCAGTTCCTTCACCGCAAATAAGTTCTCCTTTTGGGATTATTAATCCTACTTCCCATTTTTTCATAAGATTGTCGCTATCGTTCCAATGAGTAAGTGTTATAAATGCATAATCTTCAAAAGTTGGTGTCTTAACTGGATTAACAGTCTGTAACCATACCGTATTTGTAACAGTATTTCCAACCCCTCTTTTTGCGACAACTCTCAAATCAACTCGTGCAAATATAGCTGATCGTGAATTATCAGCCCCAGCATTGGCAATTGGATAATCCTTAGGATCACCAGTAAAATGTGCACTATTATCATTGTAATTAGCTATAATTCTCATAGTTTCCATAGGAAACGTAAAAAATTCCATATTTCATATCTCCTTTCTACTTTAATATATGAAAGGGGGCATTTTATAATTGCACCAAACACACAAAAAGGGCTACAGTTTAAACTGAAGTCCTTGTTATTTAATTTTTTCTATTTGAATAAATGTATAAGTTCCATCATTATTATCTTGATAAGTATATTGATAAATACTTGCTTGATTTTCATATTGATTCCAATCGAGTTTATCAGAATTAATCATATAATCATATGAATCTATAAATTCTTTTTTTCCAAGCAGCTTTGTTCTATTATAGTCTTGGTAATAATAAGCTGTATTCTCATCACTTTCACCAGATTCACCTGTCAAACTAAAAATTACCATTTGGTCTATATATATTTTATTCCCTTTCTGTACAGCCTTTGAAAGTTTTGTAAGAGTTAATGGACTACACATATCTCCACCGCATTGCCATTCGACGGTGTAATTTCCATCCTCTCCCAAATGAAAGTGATAACAACTATTGCTATTTATAATTTCGAACGTGGCTTCTTTACCAAAAATACGATTCTTTGTTTCAATAATTTCCTCTTTTGTATATTTTGGATTCTGATGTAGAACCCTTTCTTTATTTAGATTCATAACTACAATAAAATTTTTTTCTAAGTTACTAAAATCATTTGGAACTATCTTGTCACTACCATAATGAGAGAATAATCTACTTCCACAATCCATTGGTTCATAAAGCATATTATAAAGTTTCTCCGCCAACTCCATAGAGATTTCAATTTCCTGCTCTTCTGGTTCGTTTGCTTCCTGATTTTGCATTGGTGATGAAATAGGATTATTTGAGAATATTGGTTTATCTTTTTCTTTGTTATTTTCTGATAAGAAGCTATCTACTAAAATAAAAACTAAAAATCCTATTAATATTATTATTAATATTACAATAGCAATCTTTATATTTTTTTCTGTTTTACGACTCATTTTTACACCTCACCTACTATGTACTTATTTTAACACTAAAACCAATAGAATACAAAAAAATAAAGTACCATAACGATACTTTATTCATCTAGAAATTCTTCTTGGATTTCATTATCTATTTGCTGTTCCGCCTGTTCTAATTCTATTTCTGTTTGATCATCCTCGATATCTTCCCATGGATCCTCTTCTTCTTCATAACTAATTTTTACTTTTGTATCTCCAACTAATTCGATTCCTAACTCTTTTTCTACTGTAAATTCTATTTTCCCGTCAATAATCTCAGCACGCGTACAAGTTGGCTGTTTCAAACTACGGATAACCACTTCTTCATCAGAAAGTGAAGCTTCATTTTTCTTTGGAACTGTAACATTTTCATTATATTGAACACTTTTCTTTACAACCTCTGTTTTGCTATCGTTCATACAAGAATACCAGATATTGACATCGTAACTACCGGTAATTGCTACCTTATCTCCATTCTTTCTTCCAGAAAAGTTATGATTGATAATCCAAGCACCAAGGATAGTTGTAGGCATAATTTCTGGGGTAATTACATCTGTCGTCACAAATGTTTTCTTTCCCTTCCCAACGACTGCTTTTGTAACAATTTCTCTTGATTTTGCCATAATATCCCTCCTCTAATTTAATTTATGCAAAAGAATGGTTTTGTTGCTATAAAGAAAAAAACAATTCCGTTTTTGGAATCATTTTTAAAACTGAAATAATTGTTCAATTGTATCTTTAATATAGGTAAATAAATGATCTAAATTTTCCTGTTGATAAAGAAAATCTTGATATAGAGGAATATCTTTTAACTCTTTTTCCAAAGAAGAAAGCCTTTGTTCAATAGATGTAATATCTAATTCCTGGCTTTCTTTTTGTACAGCCTCTTTTTGAAGTTTTTTAATTTCCTCAATTGTTTTTGGAATGATGGGATGACTTTTCATTTTATTCTCTAAGTAGAGATATTTTTGATACTCTTCAGAGGATTTGATAAAATCTACAATCTCCTGAACTTTCTTTGGGATTTCCTGACTAAACGATTTTTCCATCTAAACTCCAAGTTTTTGCATCTACTACTTCAACAGGAATAATTGTTCCAATCAAAGAGTCATCTCCATCAAAATTAATTAACTTATTATTATCTGTATATCCATAAAGCTCTGTCTTTCCATTCTCGTTGTGTCCTTCTACTAATACTGGAACCGTTTTTCCAATCATCTTTTGATTATTTTCTAAGAAATATTGATTGACAATAGAATTAAGACGATAGAGTCGTTTTTCTTTTTCCTGTAATGGTGTATCATCCTGTAATCGACAAGCGGCTGTATTTTCACGAGGGGAATAAATAAATGTAAAGGCATTGTCATATTTACAGTACTCCGCTAATTCCAAAGTTTCTTTAAAGTCTTCTTCTGTTTCTCCAGGAAAACCAACAATAATATCTGTTGAAATGCTAACATTCGGAATCTTTTCCTTCATTTTATCAAATAATTTTATATATTCTTCTTTCGTATAGCGACGACCCATTAATTTTAAAATACGACTACTTCCAGACTGCACTGGCAAATGAATCGATGGCATAATGTTTGGATACTTGGCAATGATTTCAATCATTTGATCTGTAAAATCCCAAGGATGACTCGTCATAAAACGAACACGAGGAATATTGGTTTTGGCAACATCTTCCAATAAGTTTGCCATAGAATAATCACTATCTGTGTCTTTTCCATAGGCATTTACATTTTGACCCAAAAGAGTAACCTCTTTGTATCCTGAAGACACAAGTTCTTCTACTTCTTTTAAAATATCTTCCTTTTTACGACTTCTTTGCTTTCCCCTTGTATAAGGAACAATACAATACGTACAGAATTTATCACAACCATACATAATGTTCACAAATGCCTTATGCTTGCTTGCTCTTTTGACAGGCATACCCTCAATTAAATTCCCCTCAACACTGAGTACCTCTATTTCCTGCTGATTACTATCCATATGTTTTTTAAGAATATATGGAAGACGGTGCAAATTGTGAGTTCCAAAAACAAAATCTACTTGACGATATTTATGTAGAATCTCATCTACAACTCCCTCTTCTTGAGCCATACATCCACATAGCCCAAGAATGAGATCTTTCCTAGTCTCTTTTAAATGTTTTAATCTACCAAGCATTCCAAAGGCTTTATTATGTGCATTCTCACGGATAGAACAAGTATTTAAAATCACTAAATCAGATGCTTCCATTTCTAAACTTTCAATAAATCCAAGTTCTTCAAGCATCGCTTTAATATTCTCACTATCATGCTCATTCATTTGACAGCCATAAGTCTTTACATAATATGTCTTCCCTTTTCCTAATTGCCCAAAACTTTCATCTTTTTTATACTCTTCCTTCTGAATTTGCTGTTTTTTACGACTTCTTGCTTCTTTATAATTTGGTAATTGCATCACAATCACTTCCTTTTTCTTTTCCAATTATATCACCATTTAGATTGACATGAAACAAATTACCACAGAAAATTTCAATCCACTTCTCATAAGTTTTATGATCTACATCTAGGATATATTTTTGATAATACAGATAATCTTTTTTCTATTTTTCTGATATCATCAGTTGGATTTTGATTTGCTACTAGATACTGTTGATACATTTCAATAATTTTCAAAGATAAATCTGTAGTTGTACTTTGAAATTCTGGATCAAGATGAACACAGTAATCATAAACAGTTCCAATTAATTTAACCTTTTCAGGATATGGTATTTCCCAACAAACACATTGATGTAAAAATGATTCTAAAATTTGACATTGAAACTTCTTAAGTGCATCTACTAATAATGGAGAATCTCCTATTTTTAGAAGACTCCAATAATAAGCATCAATCAGTTCAATAAAATCTCCACATGGATGCTTAAAAGCAGAATTATCTCGCTCACTATGGTTGACACAGTAATAATAATTAACACTTCTATCTTCTACCACACGCTTGGCATCATGACTTACCCAACTATGAAAATAAACATCTTCTTTGATATAATCTGGGAACCTTCTTTCTTTTAAAAAGTTACGATGGTAAATTTTATTACAACAAGAAGGCACTTCTTTCGTAAAAAATTGATGTCGTTGTAGAGAAAATGGAAGATACGGTTGTAACACATTCGGAATTTCCACTTGAGTATTTGTATAAGATTGCTTTCCCAATAAATACGTTGAAAGTCCACCATAGATAGTTAGATTCCCAACAACCATATCTGGACGTTTTCTATAATGAGTTGCAGTCTGATACAAAGTTTGATAAAAACCTGAGCTTACAATATCATCGGCATCAAAAAAACCAATATACTCGCCCTTTGCTTCACAAATTCCCCTATTTCTAGTAGAACTAACTCCTAAATTTGATGAATTTTTTAAAATACGAACTCTAGAATCATTTTTAGAGGCATTCTCCAATATAGAAAGGCTACCATCTGTAGATGCATCATCAATTAGTAAAAATTCTATATTTTCAGAGGAATCAGAAAGTAGACTCTCTAATGATTCTTTTAAATATGGTTGTTTATTATAAACTGGTACAACTACACTCACTTTCTTCACTGTTACCACCTCCTAAAACATTCTTATAATAGTATAAATAATTTTTAATGAATAATATATCTATTTGAACTAACACCTCATGATGTATTGCTTCATTGAACCATACAAATTTTTTATCTCCTCTTTCGTCTTGGATAATTGAAAGAAAGACGATTTAGTTTTTTTGTTAAATCTTCTAGTGAAGTTTCCGAGTATTTTTTCTGATAGAATTTATAGTAATTTAAACTGACAACATCTAAATGACTTAAATCCATATGATGAACTCTTGTACAGTAATCAATCATCGTTCCAATTAAATCTACTTGATCATCAAAAGATATATGCCAACTAGTAATGGATTGAATATAACCATAAAAAGCTTGCTCAACTGCCTTATGAAAAGAGGAAAGATAATACTGATCATTTCCAATTTTTTGTTGTAGCCATTGATAACCTTCTACAAAACTATAAAAATCCCCATTCGGAAGATTGTAATAAGAAAAATTTCTTCCATCTTCCTGTGGATGATAGTAATACTGGGTTTCCCTATGTTCTAAAACTTTACTAGCAGTCTTCATGGTCCAATAATGAAAATAGATATCTTCCTTGCTAAAATCAGGAAAATATTTTTGCTCTAAAAAGTCTCGATGATAGATCTTGTTACAGCAAGAAAACGTTTCACCAGATGCAAATTTTCTTCGTTGAAGAGAAAAAGGAACTCCATCAACTAAGATAGACAAAGTAGGAAAGACAATTTCGAGATGATTCACATCAATACAATTGAATCCACCAACAACAATATCAGGGGCTATATCTATGGAAGCAGCACTCTGGCACAATTTATCATAAAATCCATAATCGACCTGATCATCAGCATCAAAAAATCCAATATATTTTCCTTTTGCTTCCTTGATTCCTTTGTTTCTTGCATAGGAAACACCACGATTTACTTTATTTCTTAAAAGTCGAATTCGAGAATCCCTCTTAGCGAAATCTTCGGCAATAGAAAAACTCCGATCCGTAGAATGATCATCAATTAATAGGATTTCTGAATCTTTACCTACTCCGTTTAATAAACTATTTAAGGATTGATCCAAAAAAGCTTCTTTATTATAAATTGGTACAATAACGCTTACATCCTTCACTAGAATCCCCCTCTAAAAATATCCCTATTATATCACATTTGAGTGAAATTAACCAGCAATTTATCAATAAATTCAAAAAAATAACGCATTAAGCGTTACTTTCTTTTAATACGTTGTTAATGATACTATCCATACAAGTAAATTTTTGATTGGTTAATACCTCATCTTTGATAACATCAAAGTTATTTCTAATGAATGCCACCAGTTTTTCCATTCTTGGAAGTAATGACTTTTCTTCTAGATTGTCCATAATCATTTCTAAATTTGTAAGCTTTGAATATTTCCCGTATTTATTGCTTTTAATATAAGTATCATACAAATTTTTAAAAGATACGACATCGATATTATTAAATCTCTCATCTTCTAGAATTTTTACTGTTGTATAGATATAATGGTCATTAATTGACTTATCTAAAATGGTTTCTCCCTTATTATTCTTAATATTGGGAAGAAATTTTTTATTCTTCTTTAGTTTGGCTATGATTTCGACTACATTCACATAGTTGATAGAAACTAGAAAATGGGCGAATGTATTACCCACTAAGTTTTGATGGTTAACATCCCAATCTTTATTTCCCATATGGTGAAGTACTAATTCATAATCACCATGTTTGAGTAATCGAATCAAAATACTATTACCTGCATCATCGCAAGTGTTAATATCCACGATTTTCTTTTTAAGCACTTTGTCAACGAGTTCTGTATGACCCTCTCTAATCAGTTCAAAAACCAATGATGGGTCTTTTTGAACAGCCTCAATGGCTTTGGCTTCATCATAAAACATCTATAACACCTCTTATACACGGGATAGTTCAATATTATACACATTTTGGCTTGTTTTGTCAAATGAAACCACAATATTAAAATGGATTATAAGAGGAAAAAATCATAGACTTCTTTATTTTTCAAGCCTAGAAATATAATGATAGGAATCTCTACACATCGTTTCTAAATTTTTTTCTGCTTCCCAACCTAACTGTTTTTTAGCATAACTACAATCTGCATAACACTCAGCAATATCACCTGCTCTTCTAGGTCCAATTTTATAAGGAATCGAAATATGATTGACTTTTTCAAAGGTTTGAACAAGCTCTAATACACTATACCCTTTTCCAGTACCCAAATTATACGCATCAATACCTTTAGAATGCATGATTTTTTTTAAAGCCGAAATATGCCCACGCGCTAAATCAACGACATGAATATAGTCACGCACTCCCGTTCCATCCTTCGTATCATAATCATTTCCAAAAATATTTAACTGTGGGAGTTCTCCGATTGCAACCTTAATAATGTAAGGCATTAAATTATTGGGAATTCCTTTTGGATTTTCACCAATCAATCCAGAATCATGAGCACCAATTGGATTAAAGTATCGAAGTAAAGCAATACTCCACTCTGAATCAGAAGCCGATACATCTCTTAAAATATTTTCAATCATTAATTTCGTAGTTCCATAAGGATTTGTTGTTGAAAGAGGAGTATCTTCTGTAAGAGGGAGCTTTTTAGGATTCCCATAGACTGTAGCAGAAGAAGAAAAAACAAGCCTCTTACAACCAAATTCGGACATTACCTTACATAAATGTAAGGTCGACTCCAAATTGTTTTCATAATACATTAAAGGCTTTTGGACAGATTCCCCCACAGCTTTATAACCTGCGAAATGAATGACTGCATCAAAAGAATGCTCGCCAAAAATTTTTCTCAAAAGAGAAAAGTCAGCAACATCTCCCTCATAAAAAATAGGCTTTTTCTTAGTAATCGTTTCAATAGAAGTCAACACTTCTTTTAAAGAATTAGATAAATTATCAATAATTACAACTTCATAGTTGTCCTGTAATAATTCAACAACGGTATGGCTACCAATATAGCCACATCCACCAGTAATTAATATTTTCATATATTAGCCTCCAAAAAAAGAAAAGTTTACTTTCTCTTACGTTCACTTTTCTCTGTTTCTTTAATAATATAAATTGGTCTTTTTTTAGTTTCAAGATAAGTTTTAGACAAATATTCTCCTATAATTCCTGTACAAAAAAGCTGAACTCCGCCTACTAGGAACATAATACACGCCATGCTTGGCCACCCACCAACCGGGTCTCCCCAAATCAGGGTTTTTGTAATGATTATAATAATCAAAATCACGGCAATTAAGCAGAAGAACATTCCAACTAAAGCTGCAAATACTAAAGGTGCTGTTGAAAAAGCAACAATTCCTTCTAAAGCATAGGCAAAAAGTTTTCCAAAATTAAAGTTTGTTTTCCCAGCAACTCTCTCCTCTAATTCAAAATCAATCCATTTTGTTTCAAATCCTACAAAACTAAATAATCCTTTAGAATAACGATTATATTCTTTCATAGATAAAACAGCATCAATCATTTGTCTTGTCATCAATCGAAAATCACGTGCTCCAGGAACCATTTCAATATTCGAAATCTTTCCAATGAGTTGATAAAACCACTTTGTAAAAATTTTGCGTAAAAAGGAATAACCCTTACGGTTTGTACTCTTTGTCGCAACGCAATCATATTCCCCAGTTTCTAAAATATCAAACATTTCTTTTAGTAAACTAGGTGGATCTTGTAAATCTGCATCCATCGTCGTTACATAATCTCCAGTAGATGCTTCTAGACCTGCATACATCGCAGACTCTTTTCCAAAGTTTCTAGAAAAAGAAATATAACGTACTTTTGAATCTTTTTCTGATAGTTTTCTTAATTCCTCTAGAGTTTGATCCTTAGAACCATCATTCACAAAAATAAACTCAAAGGTTGCCTTTTTCTTCATATCCTCAGCAATTTTATTTACTTCTTCATAAAAAAGTGGAATAGAACTTTCCTCATTGTGACATGGAACTACAATTGATATTTTTTTCATGTTATCCCTCCGACAAGGTTATCATATCATAAAATCATAGAATTGATAAGAGTGCAATTACTCGTTGACACTTTTATATGAACAAAAGAATGAAATAAATTTCATTCGCCCTAGTCGCCTTCTCCTAAGTTTCCTACTTCATTGATAGAGTAACCTCTATTCTCCATAGGCTTAAATTCCGACAGTCGCTGCCGTACTCTTCATTTTATTGAATTTTAATTTCCATAGTGTAATCGTAATCCTTCAAGCATCATATTAACACTCGCATTGACATCTCTATCATTTCTATTTCTACATTCTTTACATTCCTAACTCCTGATACTTAAGTGATTTGTTATCTCTGCCTTAGCCCCACATCTACTACATGTTTTACTACTTGGATAATACGTGTCTACTTGATAATAATTTTTCCTTCATCTAAAAAACCATTTAATCGGAGCAAACGTTTCTCCCACCAAATACTAACATGAAAATAAGATAGCCTAAAATAAAGGAAATCAAACTACTAATTACCATACAATGAAAGAATTCAAAGAATGATTGAAAAACGAGAAAACTCAAAATATGAATGGATAAACAAATCAAGCTAAAACCAAAAAATTTTTTAGAAATCCTTAACTGTTTCTTTTGAAAGATAGAATAGAAGAAAAGAATCATAATATATGAAAGTAACCAATAGATGAAACAAATTTCTAAACTTGGAAGGTTTTGAAAAAGACCCAAACAAGAGAAAATAGATTGAAAAGCCATAAAGAAAATTCCAAAAGTAAAATACTCAAAAATACTAGAAGAAAAATGATTAGAATCGTTCTCTATAAAATTCTCAATCAAAGAAAGCATCTGATAATTGTTTTCATGATACTTCTTTGGGCGAAATTTACTGATTTTTTTTAAATTCTCCTCAATATCCTCTATACCGGCACAAGGTAAAATATATCCTTCACTCCCAAGTTTTTCTATGACCTGCAATTGATGATCATTGGTATGTTCCATATATTTAGAAAGTCTCGGAACTGCAATTATCTTTTTATTTCTAGCAAGCCCATCAAAAATAGAACCTACACCACCATGTGTGATTAAAATTCGTGCCTGATGGATTAACTTTTCAAATTCATCTTTTGGTAAATAATCGAATATCTCCATTTTATTACTAAAATAGTTTGTGTATCCTGCTTGTACAATTACCTTTTCACGAATTACTTTTTGATCAATTAGTCGTTCAATTTCTACTAATAATCTTTCAAAACTTTTATCTTGTGTACCAAGAGTAACTAAAATCATTAGAATCCCCCCTAATAAATCCAGCCACCATAGGTAGCTCTTGGGTAGAGTTTTAGCATACTCTCCCACTGTACAATAAATAAATCAGCAAAAGCATAAATGAGTCTCCCAGTCACTGTTTTTGTATGAATATTAGCAAAAGATTCTATATAAATAATTTTGCTTCCAAATAATTTTCCAATACAACACATAGGACCAGCAGTATGAGCACCTGTTGTAACAATGTATTTTGGTCGAAAGCGAAGATAATAGTATAAACTTTTAAAACAATTAGCTAATAACTTCCAAGGATAAGAAAATAAATGATCCTTAGTACCATAGAATAAGTAATTGACTTTTCCTGCGTATTGTTTTTTCAAGTAACTCGTAGAAGGAGTTTTCTCTGTAATAATTCGAAAATCATAATTTGAGAACATTTTTTTCAAGCACAACATCTCTGTCAAATGTCCCCCTGTACTAGAAATAAATAATACCTTCTTCATATTATCCTCTTTTCTTCAATAGTTTTAACCATTCTTCCTTTACTTCTTTTTCTGTATAATTATTACTTAATTTTCTAGCTTCTTTTCCAAGTTTTTTCCGCTTGGTTTCACTTTTCATTAACCCCAAAACACAATTTGCCATCTCTTCAAAGTTCCTTTCTTCAATTAAATAGCCATTTTGTTCATTTGTAATTAAGTCATTGGCCCCTTCTGCAGAAGAAAAGGCAACACAAGGAATACCATGTGACATCGCTTCAATTAACACAATTCCAAAAGATTCTGTATAAGAAGTCATTAAGTAAATAGAAGACTGGTGTAAAACCTCATCTATTTTTTCACGACTTAAATACCCATGTAATTCTACAAATTGATCCAAATGATATTGATAAATTAAATCCACGATTTTGTTTTTCTCAGCTCCATCACCAATCAAATGGAGTTTCCAATCTGGATTTTTCTCATGAATTAGACGAAAAACTTCAATTAAGTCAACAAATCCCTTCTCCCTAGAAAAACGACCAATAGAAACTAAATTATGTTCTTTTAAAGAAGAAACTTCTTCTGGTATCCGGTCAATCATATTAGGAATATATACACATTTACATTTTAAACCTCTTTTTCGAAACTCTTTCTTATAAAAAGAGCGAAGCGAATCGGATACTACAACCAATTTGTCCAATTTTTCACAAGAAGAAACTAAAATTTTAATATATTTCTCATCTTGATGATGGTGATTATGTTCCCATCCAATTCGATATGATTTCTTATTTCCATAGGCACCTAACCAACGATTAAATAATGCCCGTGTTGAAATAATAATATCACTATCATTGGATTTAATTGCTGCGATTGTTTTTCTTCTTCGAAGGAGTAACACAACAATTGCTTTATAACTTTCCTTAAGAAAAGTAAATGGTTTGATTTTTTTGATGGAACGCTTCCATTCTTCACGATTTGGTTTATATTTTTCTATTAAATATTTTACACGAACGTTAGAATCAATGGAAAAAGCCGGTTTTTCCTCTAAACGATAGGTAGAAATAATTTCAACTTTATAATCATGGCAAAGTGCATTTGCCAAATTAACAACACTTTTTTCAATACCTCCGTATCCTAAATGAAGTGCCAAAATGCTTACTTTCTTCATGCTATCACCTTATTTTCATTATATATAAAGTAAAAGAGAAAGTAAAGAAAAGCGAGTAAATTCCCATAATTTGCCTAATCCATTTTTTTAGAATGAAAGTATGGTTTTAGACAAACTATTACAAACCCAAATACAATTTCAAAAAAGAGTTCCCCACATAAAACCGTTTTTACTTCTCCCTCATCCACGGATGTTTTAGGTGGTAAAATTGGTTCATTCAATAAATCTAATGTAATGATTTCACCAGTTTCGTTGATTGTAAATGTTTTTTTGATAGAATCCTTTATATAATTGAAATTACTTTTCGTCTCTTCTAAATAATATTCACCAAGTGGAATAGAGTTTAAAACGGCAATTCCATTTTCATCAGTTACAATGGTTGCCACTAGTTTTCCATCTTTAGTAAAAACTGAAAAGTATGTATCTTTAATTGCTTCCCCAGTCGACGCGTCTTTTTTATGAATGACTAGACTTCCCTTCTTTAGATAATTATAAACAATTAAGGTTTCCTCTAAATCATCAGAGGTAATTTCAACATCGTATGTTTTTTCATTCTGAAGATATCCTTCTAAAAATGTCTTTTCAATCACTGAATACTTTCCAATTGGTAAAGAAAAAATAATCTTTCCTTCTGAATTTGTCTTTGCTTCTTCAATCAATTCACCCTTAGAATAAAGAATGCTTCCATCCCCGGAAATAATATCTTCTTCTGCATAAATAGAAAACATAATATTTTCTAGTGGCTGATATTCATAATGAATCTGTTCGTCTAAAAATTCAAATACTTCTCCTAGTTTTTGAATCGCTACTGTACCAGTTTTTGGCACGTTTTCTACTTCTAGTAAAATGGTTAATCCATATCCTGGAATATCAATGGTAGGAGAATCTTCCGTAATCTGAAAAAGTATTGGCTTTTCTAATTTGTAATACCCATCTGGACTTTCTACCTCTTCTAGCTGATAATTTCCAGCAGGTAATGCTTCTGGCATCATAAAAAAGCCATGATTGCTGGTTTGAAAGATATCTACTATTTCTCCATTTGGGTAAGATAACTTTTGTCTAACATAATCTCCTGTATCTAAATTTTTAATTCGAAAAGAGGCATTTCCAATTACAATTTCTTTTTTCGTTTCAGCATCTTTTTTTATGACCTTTACATAACGATGAATTGGAGTATTTTTAAAAGTAAATTGATACTCCTGATTTTCCCTATCATCAATCGTAACAGAAAAATCATCAATAAAATTATAATTTTCTCTTCCACCTACCTGATGAAAACGATACGTTCCATAAGGAAAAGTCACTTCTATTTTTCCAAGCTTATCAGTAGTATAGGTTCCGACTAACTCATCTTTAGAATTATAAACTTCAAAGGATGCATTTTCTTCTTCTTTTAATATAGAACCAATCTCATAAAACTTTTGAATCTTTACAGTTCCCTCATAAACTTTATCCGGTAAAACAAATACGACCGTCTTATCACCTACAGCAACTGTATATTCAGTGGGATCCACTTGATATCCTGGTCCGCTTTTTATCTCCCGTACATAATAAGTACCATAAGGAAGGACAGTAGAAAATACAAAATCATCATCCTCAAATTCAAAGGTTGTTACAAGTTGATAATTTTGATCATAGAGTTCATAAGTAGTTCCTGTAAAAGATGCTTCTCCTTGTGGATTGGATTCCCCAGTATCTTTATCTACTTTTTGAAACACAACATTTCCCATTCCGACTTCTACATCAACATCTGTCATAATCTTAGGGTAATTACCACGTACAATTAAATCTTGACCATTGGGACTAATATAAAGAGAAGTTTTCCTAGTTGTATCCTCCTTAGTCAATCGAAACTTTACCTTGATTAAATCTTTATCTATTTTGAAATGAAGTGTAGATTCATTCTTTCGATAAGATACAGAAGTAAAATCCGATGTAACTTCATAATCGGATAAAACTCCATTTTCATCTACCAAGTAATTTTCTATCCAAGGATTCACTACAAATTTTTGGCCTGCAAAAGATGGAAGTACATAGTGCCTAGAAATTAAACTTTCAATCTCAGTGATTTCTGCTTCAAATTTTGAAACCTGATTTCCATTAAGGGTATCCGTAAAATAAATTGTACTATTTGGTTCTATTGCTTTCCAAATTAAATACTGACTCGCAGCATACCAATTATCGGTTGTATGATTTTTATACTCATACCCATAATAAGAAATTAATTGAATTCTTTCCCAAACATCTTCCGTTAGATTGGTATGAAGTAAATAATTGTCTTCATAACCAACCATTGCTTGATTAGAAGCAAGTGTTTCCCATATTTCAATACAGTAGGCTGCCTGATGGTCACTACTTCTTCTAAAAATTCTCATCTGTTCATATTTCCCTGTGGTTGCTCCCGGCTTAAACTTCTTTAAATATGCACCAGTAACTGCCTCACCTTCATAAAACGAATCACTTTTCGCATACACACGACTTCCTGATAGAAAAATCGTAAATACTGCTAATAATAAAATAAATTTTACATGTCTCATAAAATTCCTCCTGTTCTAACTATCATTATTTACAAAAATGAAGAGTCGGTACAAAAAAAGTGAAAAAAGTTTTAAAAATAGGTTATAATGAGTATGAAATAGAAATAGGAGGCACAAATGATTCAAGTTATAAAAAATGGAACAGTCATTACAATGGATGACAAAAGAGAAAAAAAATATGAAAAACTAGATATTGTAATTACAGAAGGTGAAATTACAGAACTAACAGAAAATTATCAAGGACCTTATGACAAAATCATTGACGCTACAAATAAAATTATTCTCCCAGGATTAATTAATTGTCATACACATTTAGGAATGAGTATTTTTAGAGCAACCAATGATAATTTAAACTTACAAGATTGGCTGAATCATAAAATATGGCCGATTGAAAATCATATGACCGATGAAGATGTCTATTATACGACTCTACTCTCATGTATCGAAATGATTAAAACAGGGACTACGACCTCAAATGATATGTATTTTGGAGTAGGTGGAAGCCTAAAGGCAATTGAAGAAACAAAAGTCCGTAGTGTTTTTTCCAGGTGTTTAACTGGAAAGGATTCGGACTCAAAAAAAAGAATAGAGGAATTTAAATCATTAATAAAAGAAAATCAAGGAAAAGACCTCTTAACTTTCACAGTCACACCCCACTCCATGTATACCTGTAGTAAGGAAGATTTACTAGAATATGAAAAAATAGCAACAGAATTCCATTTACCCATTCATATGCATTATTCAGAAAATCAATCTGAAGTGGAAGGAATTATTAAAGAGTATCAAACATCCCCAGCACAGGCTTTAAAAGATTTAGGATACTTAAATCACAAATTAATTCTAGCCCATGGTACTTTTATTAGTGAAGAAGATCAAAGAATTCTTGCATCCCATGATGTATCTATCGCAACCAATCCCGTTAGTAATCTAAATTTAGGATGTGGAATTGCCGATTTGGTACAATATAAAAAGAATGGAATCAATCTATGTCTTGGAACGGATGGTCAAGGCAGTGGAAACAATCTAAATATGTTTTATCATATGTCTGTTGTTGATCAATTACAAAAAGCAAAATATCAAGATCCAACAGTAATGGGTTCCTATGACGTACTAAAAATGGCTACTATCAATGGAGCAAAAGCATTAAATCTAGAAAATAAAATTGGTTCAATTGAAAAGGGAAAAAAAGCAGATATGATTATTTTAGATTTAAATAATACAGAAATCTATCCTACCGTTGATTTAATTACTCAAGTAGTTCACAATGTAGAAAGTAATAATGTAGATACTACCATCATCAATGGAAAGGTTTTAATGGAAAACCACAAATTAACCATTGAAGTAGATGAAGAAAAACTAAAAGAAAACATACACAAAATTATAGATCGTCTAATGGAAAAAGAAGCCAAATAAAAAGTCAGAACGTTCAACTGACTTTTTTGTTTAGAATGAATGTCATTTTTAAAATTCATAAGTAGCTTTAATATTTCCATCACTATCAGCAATGGTCGACTTTGCATTCGCAATATATAATACTTGGAAATCCGGGTTATCTAATGTATAACCTGCTTCCTCCATCCAATCAAATTCTTCCATCATTGCTTTTTTTGCATCTACATTATCACTATCATCTATTAATTGACAATCAATACGAATCCACTCTTCTCCATCACAGGCTACAATACAAGCATGATTATTCATACCCAATTGCTTTGATACATTTTTCTTTTTATTTGTAATGACATAAATTTTATTATCAAATAATACTGGATCTCCAAAAGGTCAATTACTTGGAACATCCCCATTCATTGTCGCAACGTAATTTACTTGCGTTCTGTTTTTTAAAAAATCATAAGTCTCTTTCATATAACTCCTCCTTTTTTTAATTATACAATCTTTCTTTGAAGATGAACATCAGAAAATAAATATTTTTATAGAATAATCTATCAATTAATGCTATGATAATGAGAAAAGGAGATTACAAAAATGAGTTTATTAAAAGCTGAAATTTTTTCAAAAAAAGAACCCAAAGATTTTACACAGTTAATTGACATTTTAATTCAAGAAAACAAAAGGGAAATCACGACAAAAGAATTAAAAGAATTAGGATTTAGTAAATATCAAATTGGAAAGTTAGAAGAACAACAAATGATTGAAAGAGTAAAAAAAGGGCATTACCTAGTTCCTAAAGTAATTGAAAAACAAGAGGTAGAGGAAAAAAACAACAAAATTAAAATCCATCGTACAAATTTCAATCTATTTAAATGCAGTGTACTAGAAAAGAATTATAAAAAAGCTTATCAATATCTATGTGATACCATAAATACAAGAGTCAATCATGAATATGATGATCACTATTATTTATATCTTAGGCTGTTAAAAGGAATTTTAGGAGAAGCCAGCTATGACTTTAGTATGTTAGAAAATGGGAACATTCATATCACAACAGATAGTTATGAATCAGGTTCTATTATGGAAACATTTAAAAATTTTAAACACTCTGTTTTAAGTGATGATTTTGAGCAAGCGAGTAATTATATTAATGAATATGAAATAAGAAGAAAAAAGCATGGTCGCATGGAAACACAAATTAGTACTCGCCTATTCCTCATACTAACAAACGAAATATGTGAAAAAAAGAAAGTAACTATGGCAAATGAAAAAAAGAAGTATTTTAATCAATTTTATATAAGATTAAGAGAAAAAGATTTTAAAGCAGCCTATCATGAACTATATAAGGTGATAGATTCTAAAGTGAAAAATCACTATGCATTATTTTTTATTTTATTAAAGGAAATTCTACAAGAAGAAGATTATGATTTTAGTTTTCTAGAAGACAATAATAGTATAGTTCTTATGCCTATATTCACACCAAGCAAAGAATATGATTATGAGTTCTTACAAAAGTTTAAAGATGCAGTCTTAAGTAAGGACTTCACAAGTGCGAGAAAATATATTCAAAAAGAAATGGAAATAGAAAAAGAAAAGAATAAATCCGCTAGAATACAAACAGAAATATATTTCTACTTAGTCAGTGAAGTTGTAAAAAAACAAGAAGCCCATATAAAGAATGCAGATTTAGACTTTGTAATACCTGCATTTGATATACAAAATCTAGTGGAAGAAAAGAAAGGACCAGAATACAAAAATTTAAGTAGATCAAATATTCAAGATTTAATTTCTAAAAAAAGGTATACAGACGCAAAAAAACTATTAGAAGCAAATCTGCCAGTAAATGACAAAAAAGATAATAGTTACTTTCAAGATATCCTAAGAATGCTAAATATACTAGACAATCTAGAATTGGATAAGACTAAGATTATGAATCCTCAACCTAGTATCTACTATCGTAATCGTGAAGATAATCCATTTGCCTACTTTTTTGAAGCATTGAAGAAAGAAGATTTTGAAACTGCTTACATTTACGCTTTAAAGCTCAAAAAGTCAAATGACATTGAAACCTATATACAATTATTAAATAGTATTCTTTTATATAAAAGGATTAAAAAATATACTCATAAAAAAGAACTTACTGTAGAGGATTTAACCGTTCTAAAGGAACTTTATCAAGAAAAAATTAAGTTTTCTACGAAATCAAGTCAGTATGATATGTATGTATTAGATGTTCTAGATACACTAGAGACAGTTTCCAATTCTAATAACAAAGGCGACTTCTGTAAAGTAACAACGGACAAAAACAATATCATCTGTCAATTTGAAGATATGATGAATTTAGGTGACTATCACACTGCACGTCAAATCATGTATAGCGATGAATGGAGAGTAGAAACGAAAGAGTTCTCATATAAGGATCAAATTGTCCTAATTAATAAAGTACTAACAATCATGGTAAATCTACAAAAAGGATCTACTACAAGTATGAAAGGAGAAAAGCCATTAGAAAAACCACCAATCATACTAGAACAATTACAACAAATAAAAGACTTCATTGAAAAAGATGATTTCGAAGGATGTCAAAAGTATCTGCAAGAAAATATGACAGAAGAAAATTCAGAGTTTTTAAATGAATTGAAAGAGTTTCTTGACTGCTTATCAAAACTACAAAAAATATCTAGTACATCATCAGAAGAAAGCCAAGAAGAAAAGCAGTATAAGTTAGGCTCTATGTAATGATATTTCATATACTTTTTATTAAAGTATATGATAATGAAACTACTGAAAAAGAGAGATTTTGAGAATTTAAAAAAGACCTTGAGGTCTTTTTTAGTAAATATTTCTACAGTGTCTTTTTATCTTGGTTGTATTTGCTTATTTTTATATTCATTATAAAGTTCTTTAAAGCGCTCAAAGTGCACAATTTCTCTTTGTCTTAACCAGAGTAATGGTCCAATGATATCAGGATCATCTGTTAAGTCAATTAAGCTTTCATATACGGCTCTTGCTTTTTCTTCTGCTGCCATATCTTCACTTAAATCTGCTAAAGGATCCCCAGTTGTTGCAAAATAGGTTACCGTAAATGGTACTCCACTTGCATCTAATGGATAGACAGCATTTCTATGTTCTGCATAGTGACTTGCAAGTCCTGCTGCTTTCATTTCTTCTGGAGTTGCATCTTTCATCAACTGATATAACATTGTTGATAAAATTTCTACATGGGCTAGTTCCTCCGTGCCGATGTCCGTTAATAATGCTTTTCCACGATTATCTGGCATTGTATAGCGCTGATTTAGATAACGTAGGGCTGCGCCAAGTTCTCCTGCAAAACCACCGTATTGAGTTACTAACTGTTTTGCGAATGCTAGATTTTTTTTCTTAATAGATACAGGATATTGTAATCTTTTCTCATATTTCCACATTTTAGTCTACCTCCCATGGCCAAGCATAGGCTTCCCAACTAAAATGATTTGCTTCTGATGGGAATGATACGGAAAGAGGCCCGTATTTGCTTTCATATTTTTGAATTGCATCTTGTGCCATTGCTTGATATTTGTTAAAAAGCTGAATCATTGGTTGATCCGTTGGATGTACATCCAAGTATAAATTTAATTCATGAGCCGCAAAAGATAATTGATCTACATTTAGTAAAAGTTCTGCTTGCTCATTATTTGGTACAATTTTCGCTGGACGATAATTTTTGTACCCTTGAAAGATGTTATTAAATAAGTTTCCCTGTAGAAATCCTTGATATGGTTCTGCCAAATCATTGTTTGGAACTGGAAGTACTTGATTTTGATTTAACATTGGCATATTTGGATATCTATAGGAATCATAACTAAAATTATTATTCATGTTCTATCTCCTTTGTTAATAATCTATGATATTTAACTAGATGAGTTTGGGTAATTGCCTAGATTTTATCTTTCACACATAATTTTTAATAGAAATCAATAAAATCTCTTGTCAAAATGCTAATTTGTTGATAAAATAAGAATGTATTTTTGATATGGCGGAATTGGTGAAGTGGTTAACACGCCGGATTGTGGCTCCGGTATGCATGGGTTCGATCCCCATATTTCGCCCCATATAGAATTTTACGCACACCTTTGTGCGAGAGTCAGTAAAAGTTCGTAATACTTAATATTATGAACTTTTTTATTTTGCTAGGAGGGAAAAAATCAATGGGAATGAGGATAATTTAACTTTGCTGTTAATAAATGTTTCAAACTTGGTTAAAGTATGTTAAAGTAATATTAATACATTGACTTAGGAGGAGAAAAAATATGAAAAGAGAGATGCCGAATCGCAGAATAGAAAAAATAACGATATTAGCAAAGGATGAAATTCGCCCTTACGGTGGTAGAATAGATGTTGGTTCTGAGTCATTACGTAAAAAACTTGCTTTACAGTTATTAACGATACCTGAAAATTCAAATGGAGAAATTCAAGAAAAACCACGACAAAAAAGTATAGGAAAAAGATCAATACAGTAATCTTCATTACTTTTTTTATATTTTTTGTTGTATTTAATACATTTTACTCATCAATAACTGCATCGTATTTTAAAAATAGTGTCAAAATAAATGATTGGGATTATATACTTGCTTATGTTACAATAAAATTACGAGGTAAAAGTATGGAAGAGAAGGAATTATTAGAAGTTGTAACAGAAGATGGGGTACCAACAGGGGTGATTTTACCACGAGGAGAAATCCATGACAAGAATTTATTGCATAATGAGATTGTGGTTTTTGTTATCAATGACAAGAACCAATTATTATTACAAAAAAGATCTGCAAATAAAAAGAGTCATCCGAATTGCTGGGCTTCTTCTTGTGCTGGGCATGTAGATGTATCAGAAACTTTAGAAGACGCAGCATTACGCGAATTATCAGAGGAACTTGGAATTCGTGTAAAAAAAGAAGAACTTAAGATTTTAGTATATAAAGCACTTGTATTACGTGAAAAAAGAGACTCTAGTGTTCGAACTTGGTACTATATTAAAACAGATTTAGATATTCCTGATTTTACGATTCAAACAGAGGAACTATCAGAAATTCGTTGGTTTTCTTTAGATGAAGTAATATCAAATGTTGGAAATCCACTCTTTACTTTTAAGAAGGATGGATTAGAAGCACTTCTAGAAATGAAAAAAATGCTAGAGAGAGGATAATCAAAAAAGACACTGTAGAGGGTATCTACAAGTGCCTTTTTTATTGTCCTAATTCTTCTTCACGAATTAAATCTTTAAATTTTTGATCAAAGTTCACTAATTCTTTGCGGATGACATCTGGATAAATATTTTTAGAATTTTCGATGGCTTTACGAATATCATTAATCGTTACCTCGGTCCGATTCGCAAAGACGGCTTGAGAAAATGCTTGAGATAGTAAAGTTAAACAGATGTCTGGATATCTAGATCCAATTCCATAAATTCTCTTATACTCTGTTGTAATATCTACGATAAAAGACATAATTTCAGTCTTCATAAATTCAGAGTACTTAAGCTTTGCACCTGTTGTTTTTTCTATTTTAGGTAGTGTTCCCATTAATATTTTAATTGTATGTTCCCTACTTGGCTCTTCTACTTCTACTTTTTGGAAACGTCTAACAAATGCCTTATCACGAAGTATATATCGTTCATATTCTTCAGTCGTTGTCGCACCAATTACTTTAATCGTACCACGACCCAAGCTTTCCTTAAACATGTTCGCAAAATCCATAGAAGAATCATTTGTCGCACCAATCAACATATGAATTTCATCAATAAATAAGATAACTTTATCTAATCCCTTTAATTCATCAACTAACGTCTGTAGTCTTGTTTCACCTGTTGGTAAACTACCGAGAAGGGAAGGCGTTTTAACACTGACAATTCGAAATCCTTTCAAGGCTTCTGGTACATTATTTCTTTGAAGTTGATAAGCAAGTCCCTCTACAATCGAAGTTTTACCAATACCAGGCTTACCAATTAGAATTCCTGATTTTTCTGGAGTTAGTAAAATCAAAATTAACTGTTTAATTTCTTCTGCACGCCCAATTGCTGGATTTGTAATATAATCTCTAGCGCAAAAGTCTTCTCCATAACGTGCGAGAATACTAATTTTTCCCTCTTTATGAGATTTTCCAATCAGTTCTTCTAACAAGGTGGATTTGACAACCTCGACATTTTCAAAGTTTTGGTCATAATCAAAATTATCTGCCTTCTCATCATATACATTCGTAGGTTGGTCATCTGGAATCACTTCTTTATCTACTTTTTCTTGGAATCCAAACTTTACACCTGGATTTTCAAAAGGATTCAATTTCACCTCAATATTGGATAATCCTGGAACATCGACAATACTTTCTATCAATTCTTGGATAGATTTTGGCTGTTCTTTCTTTGACTCTTCCTTTATTTCTTCTACTGGTGCCTCTATTTCTGATTTTAAATCAGTAGACTCAGTATCCGTAACTACAGAAGGTATTTCCACTTGTGGTGAAGTAGATTCAGGTGTTGAAGCAGGCGGTTGATTCGCCGGCCAAAGTTCTATTTTAGGTTTATTTTCTACTTCTCTGACATAACTTTTTCCTCCAGCTTTATATACAAGTTGTTGATTCTTTTTATTTTGATTCAGGTTACGATATACACTAGATTCTAAAGCTTCTTTACGTTTTCGTTCCTCTTCCTCTTCTCTTTGTTTTAGAAGTTCTGCTTCTAGTTCTTGATTTACACCTGTTGAAATATTTAAATTAGAGGCCTGGAACGTTCCAGACATAAAATCTGGAATTTTACTAGTTTCCCTTTTTGGAACATCCTTAATTTCAACACTAGGATCCCCATTTACAATAAATTTATTCTCTTCGCTTGGTGTAGAACTCATAAAGCTTTGATCATACTCTAATTTTCTTTCAGGAATTTTAATTTCTTCTGTCTTTGGTTTCTCAATCGGTCTCCACAAAAAATCTTTTTTATCTTCCATCTGATCAACAGGAATGGCAAACTGAGAGGAAGAAGAATCACTAGAATTCTCAGAAGAGGAAACGTTTTTCAAAGGCTCCTCTTGATTTTTTAATCGCTCAATAAAGTCTATAGAATCCTCTTCTTTTTCTTGTTTTTCTTGTTTTGCATTAGTAGAATCTACAGAAGGAATTTCAATTTTTTCTTTTTCAATATCTGCCAAAGATTTACTATCTGTTCCAAAAAAGTAATCATGATTCAAAGATTCATCTGGTTTATAAAATTCAAAGGAATCATTAATTTTCCCATTTGAAAATATACTTGTTGTAGAATCCGTTTGGGAATCAACTTTTGGAGGAATTTCAGATGTTTCCTGACTGAAAGAAGAATTAAAATCCATAGGTACAGGAATGGAAGGATTTGCTTCATTAGAATGATCACTAGTTCCAACATTAAAACTAAATGGATCTACAGATTGTTCTTTCTTATCTTCTAAAGAAACATCATTCGATGGTAAAGGAGCATTATTAAAAGAAAAATTAGAATTTTCTGGCTGTAAAGAGTTGGAATCCATAGAAGGTAAACCAAACGTATCATTTTCAAAAGACGTACTAGAAGGAGAAAAGTCATCCTGTTTTTGTGACTCCTGTTTTCTTGAAACATCTTCTGCTGGATGAATAACATCTAATGGATTACTGTTCTGATCCATTAGATTAAATGAAGTAGAAGCATTATTTTCACTAGAAATAGAATCTAAACTAGATTCGGTACCAAAGTTAAATCCATCCGTTGGTAAATCTTCTTTGTGATTTGAAAAAGTATCTTCATGCTGTAAAGCTCCTAAATCCGTAGAAGGTAAACTGAAAGAATCATTTTCAAAGGAAACATTAGAGGAAGCATAAGTATCCTGTGTTTGCATTTCACTATTTTCTTGAAAATGATTGTTCTCATAAGTGCTATTTAATTCACTACCTGAACCTGGAAGTGAGTGAAATAAGTCCATCTTTTCTGACACTTTTTGGCTGGAAAAAGGATTCGTTAAATCCGATGGATGCATTGTATTTTCTTTCACACCAAAATCATTCGATTCATGAGAGTCTGTTTCTGAAAAGAAATTAAACATATGATTCGAAGGTTCTTCGTCATTTTTTGTATAATCATTATGAATAATCTGATCAAAACTACTTGCTTGTTGTATTGGAGTATTACTAGAAGGCGTTTCTTTTTTAGGAAGTCCTACTACATCAAAATTAGGTTTTTCTGGGACTTCAGGCATATTTTCATAATAAGAATCTGAAAATATAAACCGATTTTCTTTTTTAATCCCAGCTTTATCCGCTAAATCTTCCCCATTCATAAAAACACCTCCCTTTATTCTTCTTTTCTATTCTTTATCTTTAAATATTATAACATGTTTTACTTAGAGATTAAATATTTTTTTATCTTTTTCAGGTGATTTTATTGAAAAAAATAGAAGTATCAAAAAAGAACTTTAGTTATTCTTTTGTAACTAAAGTTCCTGGATAGTAATGAGATAAAATTTGTAAACAAGAATAGCCAGATTCTGCCATCCCCTTCGCACCATATTGGCTCATACCAACACCATGTCCATAACCTCTCGTTGTAATCAATAATTTTCCATCTTGAATTTCTATATCAAAGTCTGCAGAACGTAGTCCTAGTAAATTTCGAAACTGAACCCCTGTATAACTTTGATTTCCAACACGAATACTAGAAATCCTACCACTTTCATTTCTAGATAAAACTTCCATGGTGAATGGTTCTTGAAAATCAATTCCAAAAATTTGAAGGACTGTAGATAAGTCTTTTTCTACCGTTCTTAAATAAGTATCTGCATATTGATCCCAAACACTATTTACACTTTTTAAATAGGGAACGGAATTTCCCCAAACAGAAATGGCATCTTCTGTTTTTCCATTACTCGTAGAGTGATAAATGGCTTCGATGTAATCCCCTTGATATTGAACGGTCATTCCATCAGTTTCTAAAACTGCTTGTCTAATTTTGCTATAATAAAAATCAAAATCTTTTTTCCAAACCGAACGAAAATAAGATTCATCTTTATATACTTGAGTAGAAACATCATCAGTAAGAACCTCACCACTCTTTAATTTCTTACTAGCGTAAGTCCTAGCGACAATTGCTTGTGCTTTTAAGGCTTCCACTGGAAAAGAAGCAGGCATTTCAGAAGCGACAACTCCTATTAAATAATCATTCATGGAAAGAGTTAAAACTGTACCGTTACTTCGGTAAATTGTTACTTTTTCTTCGTTTGATACTGGGTCTTCTTCTTTCACAGACTGAGATTGATTCGAAGAAATAGAGGAAGTAGAAGAACTATGACTTTCTACCCCTACTGGTTCTGATTTTTTGGAAGATTCGTCTACATAAGCAGTATTTTCGACTTTCTTCAAAGAATCGTCTTTATTCACTGTTATCTCTTCCTGCTTTTTTTCAGGCTCTTTACTCTCTTCTATTTTCGTAGGTTCTTTTGAAATAAAAGTATCCTCACTCATGGAAATTTCTTTTTCTTTAGGTTTACTAGTCAAAATAGAAGCAGTCGAAGTAGAGGAATTCATAATCACAGAATTCACATAGAGATAATCCATTTGTCCATTGTGGTTTGGACTTGAAAAAAGAAGGAGAGTTCCTAACGCTACTCCTCCAAATAATAAAAGAATTTGATTCCCATTCCACCGAATTTTATTGTTTCGAATATAATCATTGATCATCTGCTTCATATTCTTCCCATTCTTTCTTTTATAAAAATCTAAGGAAAACTCCACATCATAACTAAGATGAAGAACAAGTACTTCTTTCCTACCTTCTTTTCGAATTTCATATCCTGTTATCAAATTGATCACCAATTTTAGTATTTCCAAAGAAAGCAAAAATATGAAGGATTCGTTTTTAAATATGCAGTGGATTAAAGTCGATATCTATTTTTACTTTCGAATTGGATTGATAATGCTCAATCAGTGAGTGTAAAGTTGGATATAAAGAAGGATCACTCTTATATTTAATAATCAACTGAAATCGGTAGATGTTATTCACCCGAAAAACACTGGCAACCGATGGGCCTAAAACGATGGAGTGATTTAGATTTTTCTTTAAATAGTCTCCGACTTTCATACTTTCTTTACTTGCTAGTTCATAGTCACTACTTAACACCTTAATTGATGTCAAATAATAGTAAGGTGGATAACCAAGTTCGTGTCTAATTGCCATTTCCTTGTTGTAAAATGACTGATAGTCGTGAGATTTCGCAAATTGAATTGCATAATGGTCTTTATTATAGGTTTGAATTAAAACCTTCCCTTCCTTTTTTCCACGGCCACTACGACCAGCGACTTGACTTAGCAGTTGAAAGGTCAATTCGCTACTACGAAAATCTGGAAGATTCAAAGAAGTATCTGCATTGATAACCCCTACCAAAGTTACTTCTTCAAAATCGAGTCCCTTCGCAATCATTTGAGTTCCTAAAAGAATATCATATTCATGATTTTTAAAAGCAGTAATCATTTTTTCATGAGAACCTTTCCGACTTGTAGTATCCAAATCCATTCGTAAGATTCTAGCATCTGTAAAATAATAATTTAATTCTTCTTCAATTTTTTCAGTACCAATTCCTAAACGATTCATGGCCTCTTCTCCACATTCTGGACAGATAGAAGAAAGCTTCGTCGCATATCCACAGTAATGGCATCTGAGCATTCCGCTACTTTTATGGTAAGTCAAAGTAATATCGCAATTTGGACATTTTTCTACATGTCCACAATTCTTACAAGAAACAAAAGAGGCATACCCCCTACGGTTTAATAGTAAAATGATCTGTTCTTTCCGTTCTAGGCATAGCCGAATTTCCCCCAGTAGAGAATTTGAAAAATGTTTTCCACCAACTTGTTCCCGATTTAAGTCGACGATTTCTACTTTTGGAAGAGGACGCTTATTAATACGTTCTTTCATTTCTAATAACTGATACACGCCCTTTTTGGCTCTCGCATAACTTTCCAGTGTTGGCGTAGCACTTCCCAAAACCAAAGGGCAAGAATGATACTCACTTCTCCATCTAGCGACATCAATCGCACTATATTTTGGAGTGGATTCTTGCTTATAACTAGAAGTGTGTTCTTCATCAATAATAATCATTCCTAAATTCTCAAGTGGTGCGAAAATCGCACTTCTCGCACCAATCACAATTCTAACTTCATGACGAGAAATCTTCCTCCACTCATCATACTTTTCACCATCGCTTAAGCGACTATGAAGAATCGCAATATCGGCACCAAAACGACTCTTAAATCTGGATACAATTTGTTCTGTTAAAGAGATTTCTGGAACCAATACAATACTAGACTTGCCTTCCTGAAGCATATGTTCAATCAGTTCCATATAAACTTCTGTTTTCCCACTCCCGGTCACTCCATGTAGTAAAAAGGTTTGATTAACATCCTTTTTTAAAAGAATACGTTCTACAACATTCTTTTGAGCTTCTGTCAGTGGATACTTTTCCTTTAATTCAAAACTATGATTTAAACGGTAAGATTCTTCCTTTTCTAAAACTAAAATTCCCTTATTTAATAAAGTTTTAACACTACTAGGCGAAATTAAGTTTAAATTACTTTTTAATACTTTGCCTTCTTTTTTTACAATATCGATAATTTTCTTTTGAGAATCATTGAAATGTAACCCCTCAAGTTCCATCGAAGATAGAGAAACAAAAGATTCTATTTTTTTAGAAATATGACTACCTTTCTTTGCCTTTAAAGCAACTGGTAACATCACCTGATAAGAAGAAATTAAAGTAGAAAGTGTCATTTTACTAATCTCCCTACCAAGACTTAATAACTCTTCATTTAAAATCACTTCTTCATCAATGACTTCTAAAATTTCTTTTAATTTATCATGATCATACGTATCTTCATCCTCTTCTTTGATACTTAAAACGAATCCCTCTAATTTTTGTGCACCAAAAGGAACTAAGACACGGATTCCAACTTTGATTTTTTCCTCTAAAAAAGAAGGAACCAAATAATCAAATGTTTTATCAATACTTCTACTAGATAATTCTACTAATACTTGAACAATCATAAATTCCTCCTTTCCTATATTATACAAAATATTTCAAAGAAAAAGAAACAGAAAGCATCTATTTCTTTTTGATTTGAGAAATGGCTCGCATGACTCCTAGCCTCCCATAAGAATAGGTAAGTCCCCCCTGCATATAGGCAATATACGGAGGACGAATTGGTCCATCACAAGATAATTCAATCGAAGACCCTTGAGTAAAAGCACCAGCAGCCATAATTACTTGATCTTCATATCCCGGCATATCCCATGGTTCTGGAACCGCATTCGAGTCAACAGGAGAAGCCATTTGAATTCCTTGACAGTAAGAAATTAAATCTTCTTTATTTCCAAAAATAATATTTTGAACGATATCGACTCTTTCCTCATCCCATCTTGGTTCTACCTGATATCCTAGTTCTTCCATCGCGTAGGATGCAAGAACTGCCGTCTTTAAACTAGAGGCAACGACACTTGGAGCAAAAAATAATCCCTGTAAAAACTGTTTCGTAATCCCAAGACTTGGTCCCACTTCTCTTCCTTCTCCAGGACAGGTAAGTCTTTCTCCTGCTAAATCAATCAAATCTTTTCTTCCGGCAATATAGGCTCCATTTGGCGCAATTCCACCACCTAGATTTTTAATTAAAGAACCTACCATCACATCTGCCCCAACTTCTGTTGGCGTCTTTTCTTCTACAAATTCACAATAGCAATTATCCACCATAATAATTGTAGATGGGCTTACTTTCTTAATCTTCGAAATAATTCTATCTAACTTAGAAATGGACAAACTCTTTCTCGTAGAATAACCTTTGGACCGCTGAATTTCAATCATTTTTACTTTCTTTTTCTTTAAATAAGACAAGATTTTTTCATCATCAAAGTCATCATTTACTAAGTCAATTTCATCATATAAAACCCCAAAACTTTTTAAACTACTTGTATTTTCTTTAATTCCAATCACTTCATGTAACGTATCATAGGGAGTTCCTGAAATACTAAGTAATAAATCTCCCGGACGAAGATAGGAGAAAAATGCAACGGTTAAAGCATGCGTGCCAGAAATAAACTGACCACGAACTAAAGCATCTTCGGCTCCTAATACCTCTGCAAATACTTTTTCTGTTGTATCTCTTCCAAGATCTCCATATCCATAACCAGTTGTCATATTGAAATGAACTTCACTGATTTGATATTTATGAAAAGCATTTAATACTTTCAGGCTATTCAAATCCGCTTGTTCGTCAATTTTTTTAAAACTTTTTTCTAATTTCTGTTCACATTTTTGAATGAATTCTACAGTTTCTTTACTAATTCCTAATTCTTGATACATGATACGTTTCCTCTTTTCCTCTTTTCTTTTTGATTTCTTTATAAAGAACCTTCAATCTAGAAGTTTCATCTGTCATATCTAGATGAGTTTCTTGAATCGTTTGATCTTTTTCATAATAAGAGTAGCTGGCAAGTTTATAACTTTTATTTTGAAATAGTTTTCTTCTACTTTGCATCCACTCATATTGATGAGAAGTAATGACTGGGGGAAGATAAATCACAGTATATTCTTTGCAGTCCTGAATTGCCAAGTATCCCAAAACGGCAATCGCCCGACACCAATTATATCCATTATAATTTCCTTCTGACACACCAACATCTTGGAAAGTAAGAGAAATCCCATGAGAATCACAAAAAAATTTTACACACTTCCCATGCCGATCAAATTCATCATTAATATTTTGATAATAATCATGAAAATCTTCTGTTTCTTCATCTACGACGATGGTCATGGATTCTTGCATTAAAAGTCACCTTCTTGTTTTTATCTTTAAAGGATTCGAAGTATGCGTCAATTCATAAGTAAAACGACCAATTACTTTCTCATTCGACGTTTCTAATAAAGCACTATCAAATTTATAAAGAATTTCTCGTTCATTGACAATCACACCAGAAAATTTACTTTTTTTCCATTCTTCTTTTTTCCTTACAATCTGCATTCTTTGTTCTGAATTTAATTGATAAAAAGCATAGGCACACACCGAAAAAGCATCTGAAAAAATGGCAATATGCCCTAGTTTGGCAATCGGTTCTGCCCAATACTGTCCACCAATATAAGGAAGAGAAATTGGAATCTTGTATTTTTTACAAAATTCACGAAACAAATCCCCATGACTTCCTGTGTAAGAAATCTCATCATAATTTTCAATATCTAAAATACTTCGATTTGGAATAACCTCGACTCTAACCATTTTATTTCCCCCTAACTATCATTAAATAGATCCACCATCTACTCGAATCACACTATTATTGATATAACTTGCATCACTAGATGCGATAAAACAAACAACAGAGGCAATCTCTTCTGGTTTCGCAAAACGCTTTAATAAACACTTTTCTTTCTCTTCATGATAAGTATCTGGATTCATTTCTAATACATCTTCTGTATCTACCCAACCAGGCGCAATACTATTAATTCTTAACGTTGGTGCATATTGAAGAGCAAAGTTTCGCATCATGGAAATCACTCCTGCTTTAGAGGCATCATAGTCAATGGACCAAACATTGTTTGTATCGATTCCATTCGTAGAAGCAATAAAAATAATGTTTCCATGATTCTTAGAAATCATCCGCGACGCAACATACTTTGTCATCAAGAAAGTTCCAATTAGATTGGTACCCAACACTTCTTTAAATTCCTCTTTTGTTTTTTCTTCGATATAACTATCCCTAGAAATCGCCGCATTATTGACTAAAACATCAATGTGCCCAAAATGAGAAATCACTTCATCCACCATTCGTTTGACATCTTCTTCCTTAGAAATATCTCCCTGAACTAAAAGTGTTGAAACCTGATATTCTTCTTCAACCAATTTTTGAACCTCTAAGGCACGCTTTCTTTCCTTATGATAATGAATAACAACCGAAGCATGGCGGGATGCAAATTTCTTAACACAGGCTTCCCCAATTCCTCTAGAACTTCCAGTCACCCAAACGACTTGATTTAAAAAATCGCTCATACAACTTACCTCCTTTTCATAATTCCTTCCATAATCACAGGTTTATCCACAAAAAATGTGTTTTCAATATAAAACTTTTGCCTCCGATTAAAAAAATACCTAGATAAATAAATTTGATTCAATTTATAACAAATCCCCTGTTTTCTCAAATAAGAACAAGTAAATGTCTTACATCCTAAGTTCTTGATTTTACATCCATAAGGTGCATTTAAATGTTCACAATTTCTTTTATGGAGATAACTATAACAACACCCATTATCATAAGTATCTTTCTTTTTATTTTCTTCCATCATATGGCATCTTCTTTTACAAATATTATTATGAAATCCGCAAATGTCATTTTTCTTAAATTCTTGATCTAAGTAATCACAAAGAATATCATAAAGATAACTATATCTTTCTTCTCCCTCTTCTTTTTCTAAAATCTGATCAATGATCTTCATCTTCCCTTCGATCTCTGTTTCCTTTATTTTTTCTAAATACTTTTTTGTTTTATCATAGATCAACTGATCTTTTTTACTACGGATTCCTTTTGCTTTTAAATTCTTATTTGCCATACAACACCTCTTAAAACGTATCATTATTATAACACGAATTTTCCTACTTGTTGTATAATAATCATAAAGGATTGTGATTTTATGGAAAAATTAGAAAAATTAAAAGAACTAATCAAAGAAAGTAACAATATTGTCTTTTTTGGAGGTGCGGGTGTCTCTACGGAAAGTGGAATTCCTGATTTTAGAAGTCAGGATGGACTTTATCATATGAAATATGACTATCCTCCCGAAGAGATTCTAAGCCATACATTTTTTGAATCAAAGACAAAAGAATTTTTTAAATTTTATAAAGATAAGTTAAATTGTTTAGACGTAGAACCAAATATTTGTCACAAGTACTTAGAAAAGTTAGAAAGAGAGGGCAAACTAAAAGCAATTATTACTCAAAATATTGATGGTCTTCATACAAAAGCGGGTTCTAAAAAAGTATTAGAACTTCATGGAAGTATTTACCGAAACACATGTGAAAGTTGTGGAAAAAAGTATGACCCAGAAATTGTTTTTGACAAGAAAACAGAAATTCCTACTTGTTCTTGTGGAGGAATCATTAAACCAGATGTGGTTTTATATGAGGAACCCCTAGATGAGGAAACAGTGAGTGAAACAATTCAGGTATTAAGAAACGCTGACTTATTAATTGTCGCAGGTACCTCTCTTACTGTCTATCCTGCGAGTAGTTTTATCCACTACTTCGGTGGAAAAAATTTAGTGATTATTAATAGGGATGACACTAGTTTTGACTCTATGGCTACCCTAGTCATTCATGATTCTTTAGGAAATGTATTTAAGTATTTAAATGATTCCAAAAAATAAAAACTTCCTCAATACAAAAGGAAGTTCTTTTATTTTATAGTAATTTAAAAATTTGAATTATCTGGACTTTCAATTTCTCTTTTCCAAGACCAGTGTTCAATATCTTTCATGGATTCTTTCCAAGACCAATTTCTAATTTCTTCTAGGTCTTCTCCATGTTCACGAATATATTGTTTATGTTCTACCAATTTATCTTTACACCATTGCATTAAGGCACCACCACGATTACCAAGAGTTGGTAAATACTTTAAAGCATCCATGACTAAATGGAATCGATCTAAGTTATTCTGAACTCTCATATCAAATGGAGTTGTAATCGTACCTTCTTCTTGATAACCATGAACATGAAGATGATTATTCGTTCTCTTATAAGCAATCTGATGAATCAAAGATGGATAACCATGGAAAGCAAAAATAATTGGTTTATCCTTTGTAAATAAAGCATCATACTCCGAATCGGACAATCCATGAGGATGTTCATGACTGGATTGTAATCTCATTAAATCAACGACATTAATTACACGAATCTTAAGTTCTGGAAACCACCTTCTAAGAATGGATACTGCCGCAAGTGTTTCTAGCGTTGGTGTATCCCCACAACAAGCCATAACGATATCTGGTTCATGATTTTTATCATTACTTGCCCAAGACCAAATACCGATTCCTTCAGTACAATGTTTGACAGCTTGTTCCATCGTGAGCCATTGTGGACGTGGATGCTTACTAGCAATAATGACATTTACATAATTTTTACTCTTAATACAATGATCAAAACAAGAAAGTAAACAATTCGCATCTGGTGGTAAATACATCCTAGAAATATCGGCCTTCTTAGTGGCAATATGATTTAAAAATCCTGGATCTTGGTGTGTATACCCGTTATGATCTTGTTGCCAAATATGAGAAGTTAAAATATAGTTTAAAGAAGAAATATCTCGTCTCCAAGAAAGTTCCTTAGAAACCTTGAGCCATTTCGCATGTTGACTGACCATAGAATCAATAATTCTCGCAAATGCTTCATAGCTATGAATAAATCCATGACGGCCCGTAAGTAAATATCCTTCTAAAGCACCTTCACAAAAGTGTTCAGATAAATAAGAGTCAATCACTCTACCAGAAGAAGATAAAAATTCATCACTTCCCAGACGTTCTACATTCCACTGCCTAGAAGTTTTTTCAAATATATGGTTTAAGCGATTGGATAAGGCTTCATCTGGTCCAAAAATACGGAAATTTTTGTTATTTTCATTATAGTCAATCACATCTCTAATATATTTTCCAAGTTCCATCATATCCTGGGCGACAGTCTCTCCTGGATAAGGAACAGATACTTGATATTCTCTAAAGTCTGGTAAACGCAATTCTTTTAAAAGAAGTCCACCATTTGTATGAGGATTTGACCCCATTCTTGCATCCTTTTTAGGAATCAGAGATTTAATATCATCACAGATTTTACCAGTTTCATCAAATAATTCTTCAGGATGGTAGCTTTTTAACCAATCTTCTAACAATTTAATATTTTCTGGATGATCTCTATCAATTGCGATAGGTACTTGATGTGCACGAAAACTGTTTTCTATCATCTTACCAGCCACTTCTTTTGGACCAGTCCATCCTTTTGGTGTCTCTAAAATAATCATTGGCCATTTTGGACGAAAATCAATTTTTGTTTGACGTGCAATTTTTTTAATTTCTTGAATTTCTTCAATGACTGTATCTAGAGTTTCTGCCATTTTTTGATGAAGAACTTTTGGATCACTTCCAGATACGATAAACGGACGCCAACCACATCCTTCAAAAAACTGAATCTTTTCATCTTTCGTGATTCTAGAAAATACTGTTGGATTGGCAATTTTATACCCATTTAAATGAAGAATCGGTAAAACAACACCATCTCCCCTAGGATTTAGGAACTTATTTAAATGCCAAGAAGTCGCAAGAGGACCAGTCTCTGCTTCCCCATCACCAACGACACATGCTGCAATTAACTTTGGATTATCTAAAACGGCACCATAAGCGTGAGAAAGACTATATCCAAGTTCTCCACCCTCATTAATGGATCCTGGTGTTTCAGGTGCCACATGAGAAGAAATTCCACCAGGAAAACTGAACTGTTTAAATAACTTTTGTAATCCCTCTTCATCCTCTGTAATTTGTGGATAAACTTCACTATACGTTCCCTCTAGATAAACATTAGAAACCATGGCTTGTCCACCGTGACCTGGACCAGAAATATAAATCATATCTAAATCATATTTCTTAATCACACGATTTAAATGCGTATATATAAAATTTTGTCCTGGCGCAGTTCCCCAATGACCAACAATATTTTTCTTTAAATCTTCCTTAATCAATGGTCTTCTTAACAATGGATTATCCCTTAAATAAAGCTGTCCTACGGATAAATAATTGACCGCCCGAAAATAACGATCCATTGTTTCTAGTTCACTATCACTTAAAATTCCCTTTTCTTCTTCTTTCATGTTCCTCTCCTTTATTATAATTAAATTATATAATAATTATAGAAAAAACTCAATTAGTTAGTGCAAAACAAAAGAGAAAAAATTCATTTTCTCTTTCATCTATGAATCAAAATTTTCATCTTTATTAAGAATTTCGTAAGGATGCTCTTCTCGATATTTTTTTCTTTCCTCAACGTCCATCCACTTTAACTCTTTGGCAATATCCATATGAAGCACTCCATTTAAGTGATCATACTCATGAGAAAACACAGTAGAAATAAATCCTTCTAAAACTTCTTTTACTTTCGTCCCGTCTTCTTTATAATACTCTACTTCTACTTCGTAAGGACGTTCTACAACGCCTGCATAATCTAAACAACTTGCGCATGACTCTAGATAACGAGTACATCCCCTCCGATTTAAAATCACTGGATTAATAAATACTCTTCTTTCGTTATAATTCATATCATCATATTTACTTTCATCAAGAGTAGTAACTTTTAAATAGATAATTCTTTTAGGAATGCCAATTTGAACGGAAGCCATCGCAAATACACGATTATGAGTACAGTAGTATTCTAATTTTTTGATATCATCTAAATAAGAGGTATCATTAAAATCTACTTCTTTAGATCTTTGTCTCAAATATGGTTCATTATTTTCAATTGTAATTTCTTCTACTTCCCAAGTAGGCTCTTTTTCCATCAATTAGACTCCTACACTCATCGTTTCAGGAAGAGTGGAACCACCATCAATCACAATCCCTTGACCGGTAATGTAAGAAGACTCTTCACTCGCTAAAAAGGCTGCAAGTTCTCCCAATTCTTCAATCGTTCCAAGTCGCTTCATCGGAATACCCATAGCAATGCCGTCAATGACTTCTTTTGGATTAGAGGCATTCGTATCCTTCGCAATTCCATCTACCATAGGTGTATGAATATATCCAGGCATAATAGCATTTACTCGAATATGATCATTGACTAATTCCATGGCTAAGCCTTTCGTAAATCCAATGAGTGCTGCTTTCGTTGTCGCATAAGCAACTTCTCCACTATCGGCAACCATAGGACCTGTAACACTTGATAAATTGACAATAGAGGAAGAAGAATTTTTCTTCATATAAGGAACCACAGCCTTTGTAACATTCCAAGTCCCTTTAATGTTAATATCAAAATGAAAATCTCTCACTTCATCTGACATATTCTCAAATGTCTCTAATCTAGCAACTCCTGCATTATTTACTAAAATATCAATATGACCATATTTTTCATAAACTTTGCAACAGATAGATTGAACTTTTTCTCTATCACGAATATCTACTACATATCCTTCTATCACTTGATTTGGATATTCTTGATGTAGGGAATCTAGTGTTTGATTTAATTCCTCTGAATAATCTAAAATTACAACCTGTGCTTGATGACGTAAAAATACTTTTACGATTCCTAAGCCATTTCCCATAGCGCCACCAGTCACAATCGCTACTTTTCCTTCTAACTTTTCCATAAAAAGCTCCTTTCATTTTCTTATTAATTACAGTATACCATATTATTAGAAAGAAAAAATTTAAAAAAATGGAAAAACTATACTTTTTAAAAATTTAAATAGAAATAGGAATCGAATTTTAAATTTTCCCTTAAGAAATTCTTAAAATTCATCTTTTCTTTTTTTGTTTCATTATTTTTTGAAGTTCTAAAACGAATATAGAAGGATTTTCTTTTGATGCAAGTAAATAGATATCCTGTTTCGTTCTAGTTAAGGCTACGTAAAAGAGTCTACGTTCTTCACTATAAGGATAAAAATCATGGATTGGAAAAAGTGAGGAAACAATTCTAGATTCCTTTCTAAGATTAGGGAGTCCATTTTCCACATTCTCTAAATGAACAAGAATTACTGTTTCCTCTTCTAGTCCCTTAGATCGATGAATTGTTTTATAATATAGATATAAATCCGGATGAGATTCCCAAATAACATTTCCATCTTGATAAAGAAAACAGTTAGAAAGGACAAAATAAATATCCCGATTGTTCCTTCCTAAAATCATAATTTTACGTCTACCTTCACTATATAATTTTTCTATTAATGATACAAATGTATCCTTTTCATTACGATAATAAACGATTTTAATAGGATGAGATTCACTCTTAGATGATTTCAATTCCTTTCGTAATTGATTTTTATTTTTTAAAATAAAGTTTCCTGCAATATCAATTAATTCCTGACTATTTCGATAGGTATTCTCTAATTTCAAAAGTTTTGCACCCTGAAAATAATTTGAAAACTTAATAAACAAATCCAAGTTACACCCACTAAAGCGGTAGATGGATTGAAAATCATCCCCTACCGCCATCAACTTAGCACCCGTTTTTTCTTGAATAGCTTGAATCAAAGAAAAACGAATATTGGAAGTATCCTGGTATTCATCAATTAAAATATAGCGGTATTTGAAAGAAACTCTTGTATTTACTTTGGTAGTCGCAAGTGAAATCATATCATCAAAATCAATGAAATTCTGAGATCGTAATTCTACCTCATACTCTAGAAATAATACATAAAGTAGCTTTCGTAAAAACCTTTCCTTCCAAGAAAAGATTCTCCTACAAATCAATTGTTCTTTGGAAATTCCTTCAGTTTTCAATTTACTCATAATAAAGATTAGTTCTCGAATAAATTCTTGAAATTCAAACCCATTCTTTAAATCATTGTAACCCTTTAAGCAAAATGGATTTTTATGAAAATAAAATAATAACCATCGAATTAATTTCGGATAAGCAAAAATTACTCCTTCAAAATATTCATGAGTAGTATAGTTTAAATAATCAGAAGGAGCAATGGAAAAAGAGTCACCCTTTAGAATCTCTAAAGACAGTTTATGAAATGTGTAAACAGGAACCATATAATGATAGTTTTCCCATAATTTATTTTTTAAATTAGAAACAGTATCATTCGTAAAAGAAAGGCATAGGATTTCTTCTGGCTTTATTTTCTTGATTTCAATTAAATAGCGAATTTTCCCAAGAATTGTTAATGTTTTCCCACTACCAGCAGAAGCCACTACTAAAAGAAAATTAGATTCATCTAACACTACCCTTCTTTGTTCTAAATCTAAAGAATGTCCATCAATATCATTTAATAAATCTTCTATCATAAAAAAACTCCCCGATTATATCATACCGAGAAGATTCATAATTTAACTAAATTGTTATTTACTTTTTATAACAAAATGATTGTAAAATAATTTTAAATCCGCGAATACTATTTACAATGAAAGGAAAATGAATCTGATTTTTCTTTAAAACATGAAATGATTCTTTAAAACTTTTATAATATCCACCAATACCATCTGTACTCGCACCACCACTACGCATATAAATTAGTGTTTTAGGTATATAAGATAAATGAACGGAGATATCCTTCATAACCCGCAACATAAAATCATAATCGGCAGCAATCCGATATTCTTGATTATATAATCCATGCTTTTGATATACTTCCCTTTTCAAGTAAAGTGTTGGATGAGGTGGGTACCACCCAAACTTATAATTTCCCTTTTTGGCAATAAACTTCCGTACTACTTTCTCTAATTTCGCATCACGAATTTCTAAATCCGAATAAGTTCCATCACAATGATTTTTAAGAAAGGTCTTCTCAATTGTTTCTAATGTCTTGGGATTAGAAAAAATATCATCAGAGTTCAAAATTCCTATAATGTCGCCGGAAGCTAAACCAATTCCCTTATTCATTGCATCATAAAGTCCTTGGTCTTTTTCAGAAATCCATTTCAGTTTTCCTTTAAATTTTGGTTCATACTCCTTTACAATTTCCATTGTCCGATCCTTACTTTTTCCATCGATAATTAAGTATTCATAGTTTTTAGAAGTTTGGTTTAATACAGACTCTAATGTATCTTGAATCGTAGATTCAGAATTAAAACAAACCGTAATTAATGTAATCTTCATATATTACCTCTTACCAATTGTCATTAAAACTACTCCCAAGATGACAAATAAAACCCCAATAATTCCGACCGTATTTATTTGTTCCTTGAAAAATAAAATACCAATCAATAAAATTACGAGTTGAGTAATCCCAGTTGTAATTGGAACAATATAACTTAAGTCAAAACTAACGACCAGTCTTTGCCACAATAGAAAACTACAAAGATAAGATAAAAATCCAAGGAGTGTTACGAATCCAATTTTAAAATTAATTCCATGATGAAATGTTAAAGATAAGGAATTTCCACCTAACTTCATTAAAAATATCCCAAGGGTAGTTAAACAAATATAAATAACCGTCAATGCAATTTTCATACTACTTTGTCTCCTTTTCTAACTTTTCGACTCTATTTTTCAATATAGAAACCTCTTGAATCAGTAACTTAATTTTCTGTGTCTGCCTAGATACAATAATTGTAAATGAAAAACAGATCATCAGTAAAATAATAATAGCAATCATAAAAATCATATTAGATACTAATTCAAATCCTAAAAAATGACTCATTCCTTCTAGAAAATTAGGAATCATAGTAGCAACAATCATAGAAATTCCGCTAATTAACCAAATCAAAGAATATTTTAAACTAATATTATCTTTTTTGATGAAATTAATTATTACTAATACAAATAGAAAGATGACTGCTGCTAAAATCAATCTTAAACGCATTTCCATCTAATGATCCCTCCTATTTTTTAAACAAGTAATAATAATAGATAAACTGACATTTACCATATAATAAATTGGTTTCCAAAAATGACTAGTCACTGAGGAAACACCACCCTCACGTTCATTCATAGAAACAGGAACTTCCATCGTACGATATCCCTTTTTGGCAATCGAAACAAATGAAGAAGGTTCAGGAGAATCAGATGGATAATCGAAAGCAAAACATGAAATGATTTCACGATTTGCTGCCCGAAAGCCACTCGTAGTATCAGTGATTTTTCTACCTGTAAAGACTTTAATTAAGAAAGAAATCCAGCGAATTCCAGCCCTACGAATCTTAGTAGATTTAAACTTACTGGAATTTTTATCCAGAAATCTTGAACCAATTACCAAGTCGGCTTGTCCATCGATAATAGGTTGAATTAAGTCTTTCACATATTGAACATCATGTTGACCATCCCCATCAAATTGGATGGCAATATCATAATCATTTTCAAGGGCATATTTATATCCAGTTTGCACTGCTCCACCAATTCCTAAATTATGAACTAAATGAATATGTGGAATCTTTTCTTTGTCTAATATTTCTTTGGTTTGATCCGTAGATCCATCGTTAATCACAATTAAATCGTAATGACTTTTATTCTTTTTATTATAATCCATAATACTACGATATACTTTCTGAATATTCTTTTCTTCATTGTATGCAGGGATGATTAATAAAATCCTTTGACTCATACTCCTCACCTCATTATATCCAAAACCTAGTGATACTTACTAAAATACTAATCAATAGACAGGAACTTAAAATAATTATAGCCCAATTAGAATAATTTTTTGAGAATTCTAACACTTTTTTATTCTTATCAAATATTTTATTAGAAAATAGAATCGGAATGCAAATTAATAACGGTAAAAAATATCTACCCTGAATTCCAGTAATTTGATCTCCACCAATTACCCCAAGCACTTGAGGGGTCCAATCAATATACATAGCAGTATACATTCCTACAATTGACAAAACAAGTACTCCAAAAATCACAATTTTTGGCAAATATCCAATTTTTATCTTTTCATAAATTGCATCCGTAATAAAAGTTAAAATTAAATTAATAAATGATATAAAAATAAATAAAGGGGGAAGTGAAGTATCTAGTAAGCCAAACGTTCCTATCATCCAACTTAGTTGAATTCTAAATTGATGAAATAGATTTAATAAAAGAATTTTTAGATAAGTAAATGGATGCCCCAATAAAAAGTTTAACTGTTTAGAAGCCAAGGAAGAACTTTCTTCTACATCTAAAAACAGATTAGGTATTTTAAACAAAATAGTAAGGAAAATAACGATTCCACCGATTTTAACATATGTCTTGATTTTTTCTTTTTTATCACGATTTTTAAACTTTTCTTTCGGAACAAATAGCAACAATGCTAAAAGAGGAAAATAAACTACTTTAATATTTAATAAAAGATATCCAATAATGCAAAAGAGAATAAAATATTTTTTATCAAACATTTCCTTTTTATCGTAAATAAGTTTAAGAATGCAAGAAATTGCTAATAAGGAAATAGGAATCAACAAGTTATCATAAGTAACCATACTGGCTAGGAAAAGTGACATTGGCAAAAGTAGAATAGCCATCATACTTTTCTTAAATACTGGCGTGATCTTTAAAGCAAAATAACCAATAATCAAATAAGATAATAATGAAAATAGCCTTGCAAAATATAACATAAAAGAGGTAGAAGGAGTTCCATCTATAAAAAGTGGAGAAAGAATCTTAGCACATAAAACCCCAGTAGCAGGAATTAAATGAGCAAAGGGAGTCGTTCCAGAGGTTGAGACTTCTCTTAAGGTCCGACTAGAAAAATTAGAAGAAAGAAATTGATCATAATAAAAGTCTGTATAACTATATTTTAAATCACGATTTCCCATCATGTCCAATTTTTGTCCAATATATTCATGCATGGTATCAGGGATTTTTAATCCTGCAATTTTCCCATTGGAACTAGCATAGAACTGACCCTCTGATATTGCATAGGCTTTTTTAAAATGGCTATCCTCATCTGGTGACTGAAAAGGTGGAATAACATAAATAAATAAACAACCAAATAAAAATCCTAAAACTAAAAATATCTTTTCTATATTCATATTTTTCATATTTTATTCTCCAATATATACATCTATAATCTGATTTTCTATTTTTTTCCAATCTCTGGATTCTACAACTTTTTTACCATTTTCAATTAATTGATCTCTTAATTTTTTGTTTTTAGAAATCATTTCTATTTTTTCAACTGCTTCATCAATATTACCTGCTTCATAAAACAAACAGTTCTCTCCATCACTCAAGTATTCTACATTCCCATCATTAGGAACTACAACACAAGTACCACCAGTTGCCATCATTTCTAGTGGGGGATAAGAAAAACTTTCTAATATACTGGATTTAATTAAAATATCCGCATTCTGGTAAACTTCTCCCACCTTATCATGAGGTACACGATGCATAAACTTATCTACATAATACCACTTTTTTGGTGTTCCTTGATAAGATAAAAAATGAATTTCATATTTTTCTTTATCCAATTTTTCAACAATTTTAAAGCTTTCATCTACGTTTTTGTAATAATCATCACTATTACCTTCTACTAAGATCTTTATTTTTCCTGAAAAATTACGTTTTTTGTATGGAAATTGTTCTGGTCGAATTCCATTTGGAATATAGGACACTTTTCTTTCGAATTTTTCCTCTAGCCAATTTTTACACCATTTAGAAATAGTAATATATTGGACATTATCGTGACTATATGTAGAATTTGCTGTAAACTTACTATAATCTCCATACTTCATAAAATCTGTTTCAAAATTTTGAACCAAATAGGCTCTTTTCTTTACCTTAGGATATTCTAAAATATATTTTAGGGTGGTCCAAAGAGATGCTACCATCATATCAATATTTGCATCAATCATTTCAGTAACATTGGAAATAACCTCAAGTTCTCCATCTTGATTAATTATATTTTTATTAGGATGATCCGAATTGATGATAAAAACGTTGACACCATGACTCTTTAAAATATGGCAGTGTTTTAAAATCACATTGACTCCACCACTAATATTTGTTGTAGGTAAAACAAATGCAATTGTTTTTGGAAGATGACTATTTATAAATTTGGTAAGTTCATACCCTGTATAAGTAGTAACATTATTTTTAATTACCCGATGATAAGCATTCTTCCCTATCTGCTCTCTCAAGTCCCTATTTTGAATCAATTGTTCTAATATTTGATACCACTCTTTTTCTGTAGAGCATAAAAAACCATCTTCACCATCATGAATCATTTCATGAAAGGCTCCTAGGTTAGATGCTACAGTCGGAACCTTACATAAGGCTGCTTCTACCCATTTATTTTCTGATTTTGCTTTATTAAAAATACTTTCTTCAAGTGGAGCTAAATTAATATCAAGAGAGGCAATCACGTTAGGCAACTGCATCCAAGACATAAAAGGAACAGAAAGAATTCGATTCGAATACTCCTCTAAAGTTTTCGGTATATCTAATAGACCAACAACCTTTAAATATACATTTGGATATTTATCCATAATCTTTTTAATTGTAGACATAATCAATTCAAAATCAGCATTATGCGTAATACTACCACTAAGATAACCAATCACTACTTTATCTTTTTCTTTTTTTTCCTCTTTTACTGCTCTTAATGAAAATTCAACCATTTTTTCAGAGGCTACGTTTCGATTAACGAAAACCTCCTTCACATACTTTTCTAACTCATGTGCTAAGGTAGGAGTAGTAGTAATTGCATAATCGCATTTCTTTAAGGTATCTCCCATTCTCTTAACACCATCATAATATAAATCAAGTTCATCTTTTTCAAGAGTATCCAAGTGTTTAATAGTCTTCGTATAAGATTTATCAAACACTAAATCGTCAATATCATAAAATACAACCTTATTCTGTGATTTTGCCTTATCAATAAATTGTTGAACTGTATCTGTAATGGGACATCTAAAAAATATAAATCCTCGATAATACTTCTCCATTTCTAAAGTAAGTTGTTCATAAAAAACAGAATCCGCTGTAAATCCATTCGCAAGTAATTGTTCAATTTGATGTTCCACACGATACCTAGAAGGATGAGGAAGTGTACAGCCATTGATAAATAGGATGTCTTTATAACATTTTTTATCTTTATGAAAGGTTGCTTTCTTCTTAACATAAGAAATAGATTTCCCCATCAATCGCTTGAATCCCTCTTCTTGATACGTTTCTTTCACCTTCGTAAAAATATATGGTTTATTTGCCATTACAATTCCTCCTTAGTACTTTCCATATCTTCCCTTTTTATAATCTCTAATACCTAAGAATATGCTTCTTAGTTTTCTAAATTTATCATCCTCATAAAATACAATTTTAAATATAAGGCCTTTTATTTTTACAAGAATATCGCAAAATTCTGGTGCAATATCACGGTAAGAAAAACGAATATACCGATAATTTCTTGTCATATAATAAATTCTTAGATAATTGTGATTATCACACATAAATTCTTTATTAAAAAATTTACGATAAAAAATATCACCTAAATCATGATTTAATTCTACCTCATTGATTCGCATAATTTTATAACCATTTTTCTTTAGATTCAGGCAATACTCAATATCTACCCCATCAATAAATAGAAAGTCTTTAAAGCCACCAATTTCTTGGTAAATGTCCAAATTGAGTATATTACCAGAGGTCATTACATCTAGGGGATAATCAATTTTTTCTTTTGGCTTTTCAACCTTTAATTTGGTATGATGCCATGGACTAATAATTCCAATCTCTTTTAAATTTTCTTGAGAGGCTACCTTTTTTAGTTTTCCCAAATCATTCTTTTTAAAACTACTATCCTGATCCATGGTTAAGAGGATTTCATAACCTTCATCTATCGCTTTTTTAGCAGCAATATTTAAAGCAGTGGCAATTCCTAAATTTTGACACTGCGTGATGTATTCTATTTTTTTATTTCTTTTAACTTTATTCTGGTTGCTTTCTTCACTGTTATCTACAATATAAAGCTTATCCAACTCATCAATATACGTTTTAATATTCTCTATATCTTCATCTTTAGGATGATACCAAACTACTACACCTGCTAATTTCATATATTATAGTTCCTCTGCAAAACCTTTTTCAAGTTTTCTGAAAACCATTAATCCAATATAAAGTATAATTAAACTAACAGCAAAAACAATTAATAAGAAAGATATATCCGGTGTAGTCTGATAGTAAAAAATATCTCGATAACTATTAATAATAATAGCAATCGGATTTAGTTGTATCACCCATTCTAATGCACTTCCAGCGAACATTTCTTTAGAATATAAAATTGGAGTTGCATAAAATAACATACTAATAATGAAGTTAATAATGTATTCTAAATCACGAACATAAACATTGATTGCACTTGTAATAAAGATAAGAGCTTGTTGAAGCAAAAACTGTATACAAATAATTAATGGAAAGAAAACAATTGCCCAACTAAATCCAATTCCACTACAAACTAAAAATAAACACATTACCAAGCAAGAAATTAAGAAATTAATCACACCACTAAGATTTACAGATAATGGCAAAATTTCTCTAGGAAAATAAACTTTCTTTAGTATTCCGCCATTAGCAAGTACAGTAGTAGTACCTTGACTAATTACCGTTGTAAAATAATTCCATGGTAAGATTCCAATCACCAAATAAGTAATATAATGTGGTTCTGTATTTTTTAAAATTAAAGGAAACACAATTGCATATACAAGTGTCATCAGTAGTGGATTGACAAAAGACCATAATACCCCCAAGAAAGACCCCTTATACTTACCTCTAATTTCTTTTTGAACATTACTTTTTAATAGTTGTCTATAGGAATATAAGTTATTTATTAATTCTTTAATCATCTTATCCACACACCTTTAAATACTCTTCAATAACTTTAGAACAGTTTCCATCCATTCTTACTTCCCCTTCATATATCCAAACAGCTCGATCACATAAATCCTTAATGGACTCCAAGGAATGACTAACAATCACAATCGTTTTTCCACTTTCCTTTAATTCCTTTAATTTGTTAAAACACTTTTCTTGAAAATGTTGATCCCCTACAGCCAAAATCTCATCGATTAGTAAAATTTCCGCATCTACGTTAATTGCTACAGAAAATGCAAGTCTCATATACATTCCTGAAGAATAAGTACGAACAGGATTATCAATGAAAGAACCTAATTCTGAAAACTCTATGATGTCTGATACTCTAGAATCAATTTCTGCTGCTGTCAAGCCAAAAATAGAAGCATTAAAATAAATATTTTCTCTTCCAGTAAAGTCGGGATGGAACCCCGCACCAAGTTCCAACAAAGAGGTTAATTTACCATCAATTTCTATCTTTCCCTCATTAGGATAAATAATTTTGGTCATCAGTTTTAAAAGGGTACTTTTTCCACTACCATTTACTCCAATCAAAGCAACAGTTTCTCCTTTTTGTATATCAAGATTCACATGTTTTAAAACTTCGTGATATCCCGTTTTTGTTTTATTCCAAAACACTAATCTTTCCTTTAAAGTATAAGGTTTATCATAGACTAATTTAAACTTCTTAGATACATCAATTACTCGAATTGCTTTCTTCTTGTCACTGATTTTATTTGTTTTTGCCATATAATCACTTCTTTCTATGAAAACAATATCCTATTTCCCTATTTATAGTATAACAAAAAAAAGAAAACTAATATATAGTTTTACTTGTATTTTGTGAAAAAATATAATAAAAGTAACAGTTTTATAAAACTATTTTAATTTGTAACAGTTTCCTTTTTCCTTGAATAATTAGCTATAAAAATAATTAATACTAAATATAATATGAGATAATTCGGATAGATATATCTAATATCCTGAATTGGTGTAGATGCTGCGATAATAACTGTATTTAAAATATTAGGGATAATTAACAATAAAAACTTTAATGATTTTTTTGTAACTACCAAAGCAATTATCAAAATGATTGATAAATATAAATACAAAGCTCCACTATATAATATAGTTTGAGGTAATTTTTGATACATACTTTTTAAAACAGTTTGCTGTACATTTTTATAAATACCCTTATCTTTATTTACATGGGAAATTCCTGTTACATTATTTGGAGAGTCATCTAATTGTAAAAAAACTAGCGTACCAACTGCACCATCTGGTCTAATAATAGACCAAGTCATATTGGCACTATCCAAAACATATCTTATTAAAGTTAAAGGATGGCTTAGGGACTTTTTTATTAAAATTTTCATAAGATCAGACTTATACTCTTGAGCTTTTACTAAATCTAATTTTGTAGCTAAATGATCTGAATAATACTTATTAAAATTATCATGCATGTCTTTCAAATTTACAACATTTGAAATAACTTTCTTCTCCCTCTGAGATAGAATATCTTCCTCATTGTAATATGCAAGAGCATGCATCATCTTTACTTCTACTAAAGTATTTTTTATATGCTTTACATTATATACAGCTTCAAGTCCATAAAATAAAGTCATGCTTGCGATGAATGATGTAATAATTAATAAGCAGAATTTTCGTTTTTTCTTTACTAGAAAGATTCCAATTAAAATAATTAAAAAAATAATTAATGCATACAAACCATTATGTCTTAACTTTGAAATAACTGCAGTAACAAGCCCTAATAAAACAATAAATTTAGGAGAAACGTTATATTTCCGATCAATTAATATTTCCAATAAAAAGCAAAATAATAAAAACATATATCCAAATAAAACATCTTTCCATAAAGTAATAGAATAAAATGAATTTAAAGGATTCAGAACTATAAAAATAGTTACTATAATTTGGAAAATAAATTCTTGTTTTGTATTTTTCTTTCGATTATATTTACAAATCACTGTCCATAGAATGGAAAAGAATAGTATTTGAAACACTCCTACACTAGCAGGTGAATTCCAAACTTTCATACACATCTTTTCTATAAACGTATGCAGAAACGGATGCCAATTATTAAACTGGTTAGTAGCAATTTGGTTTAATTGATCGAAAGAATCATAAGATAACATTCCAGGAAAAAAAATAACTAATACTGTTAAGTAAGTAACAAATGGTAAAAGAAAAATAAGAATATCTTTTATATTTATATAGCTTTTAATTTTTTTTAACTTTTTCTTCATATTTTTAACTTCTCCTTCATAATGGTCCCCTAATTCTTAATTACAAAACTATCATAACATACTTTTGATAATTATCAAATATTCTAACTTCAAATGAGTACATAACTATGAATATCCAAATTTTCAATATTTTCCCACATTTCTATAAACATATGATATAATATCATCAAGTTATGGAGGTTTTAAAAATGACAATTTTAGTTGGTTATACAGGGTTTGTTGGTTCAAATTTATATGAGCAATATTCCTTTGACAAAGTTTTCAACAGTAAGAATATAGAAGATGCATTTGGGGCAAATCCAGATTTACTTGTTTATAGTGGAGTCCCTGCCCAAAAATTTCTTGCAAATCAAAATCCAGAACAAGATTTTGAAACCATAAAGAATGCAATTGAAAACATAAAAAGGATTAATCCTAAAAAAATCGTTTTAATTTCAACCATTGATGTTTATAAAACACCTATCAATGTAGATGAAGATACAGAAATAATTCCAGAAGATTTAGAAGCTTATGGTAAAAACCGTTACTATTTAGAAGCATGGGTAAAAGACAATTTTGAAGACTATCTAATTGTTCATTTACCAGGATTATATGGAACAAATATTAAAAAGAACTTTGTTTATGATTTAATAAAAATTATTCCAAGTATGCTAAAAGAAGAAAAGTTTAAAGAAATAACAGAGCAAGATCATTACATAGTTCCTTATTATGAAAAACTGGATAATGGATTCTATAAATGTAAAACCCTCACAAAAGAGGAAAATAATCAATTAATAGATTACTTTAATCATTTAGGATTTAGTGCTTTAAACTTTACAGACAGCCGTGGAACTTATCAATTCTATAATTTATCTTACCTATGGGAACATATTCAAATTGCTTTAAGCCATCAAATTAAAGAATTAAATTTAGCAACAGAACCTGTTACGATTTCTGAATTATATCAATATATTATGGGTACACCTTTTCATAATGAAATTAGTTCTAACGTTGCTAAGTATGATTTTCACACCAAGTACGACCACTACTTTAATGGAAAAAATGGTTATATTTTTGGTAAAGAATTTATCTTAGAAGACATTCGACAATTTGTTGAGAAAGAAAAAAATCCAATTTCCCTTGCAATCTCAAATATTGCTTGGACTAAGGAAATGGATTCAGAAGTTTTTAAACTACTACAAAAGTACCATATTCAAGGATTAGAAATTGCACCAACTAGAATTGTTGAAAAAGCCCCATATGAAAATATTGGACAAGCGACTGAAATCGTAAAACGATTAAAAGAAGATTATCAACTTCAAGTAGTTTCTATGCAATCAATTTGGTTTGGCAAAACTGAAAAAATATTTGAGAGTGAGGACGATTTCAATGAAATGCTCAATTACACTTATAAAGCTATAGATTTCGCACATGCCATTCACTGCCCTAACTTAGTATTTGGATGTCCTAGGAATAGAGTAATTACAAACTATGAAGAAGATTATAAAAAGGCACTACTATTCTTCCAAAAGGTAGGACTTTATGCTCAAGAAAAGGGAGTGACTATTGCAATAGAACCAAATCCGACGATTTACCATACAAATTTTTTAAATTATACAGCCGAAGCTTTAGAATTTGTAAAAGATGTAAATTTAGAAAGTGTTAAAATAAACTACGATTTAGGAACTGTAATCACTAACCAAGAAAGTTTAGATATTTTAGGGGAAAATATCAGTTATATTAATCACATTCATATCAGTGAAGCAAACCTAGAGTTGATTACACCAAGAGAACTACATAAACAACTATTTTCTCTTATAAGATCCCTGCACTATTCAAAAAGTGTATCTATTGAAATGAAGACAACGAATAGTATTGATGATATAGAAAAAACATTAAAATACGTTAGGAGTTTATAATGAAAGCAAAGAAATTTGAGAATATTGCAGGAGTCCCTAATTTTGAATGCATGGAATTTCAAAAGAAAACTAAAGATTACTGTGTTTGTATTCCTGTAATCAATGAAGGTACTAGAATCAAGAAAGAATTAGAAAGGGCAAAAAAGCATAATATTTCACAATACGTAGATATTATTATTTGTGATGGAGATTCCCAAGATAATAGTTTGAATGATAACTTAATGAAAGAATTAGAAGTAAATACAGTATTAGTAAAAAAAGATGTAGGCAAACAGGGTGCACAACTTAGGATGGGATTTTGGTGGTGCTTAGAAAGAGGATATAAAGGAATTATTACCATCGATGGGAATAATAAAGACAGCATTGAAGATATCCCAAAATTTATAGAAAAGTTAGAGGAAGGATACGATTTTGTACAAGGTTCTCGTTTTATTAAAGGAGGCAAGGCAATTAATACTCCTTTTATTAGATATCTATCTGTGAAACTTATTCATGCTCCTATTATTTCTCTCACTGCAAGAAAAAGGTTTACAGATACTACTAACGCCTATCGTGCATACTCAAAAAAGTATTTATTAGATAAAAGAGTTAACCCATTTAGAGATATTTTTATGAGTTATGAATTATTAGCTTACTTATCAGTACGTGCATCACAACTTAAAATGAAAGCCTGTGAAATCCCTGTCACAAGAGAATATCCAAAGAAAGAAAAAACGCCAACTAAAATTAGCTTTTTTAAGGGGAATTTCGAATTATTTAAAATTCTATTTAAAAATTTATTTGGAAAATACAACATAAAGGAGTAACCATGAAATATGATAAAATTATAATTGGTGCGGGAATTTATGGATTATATTCTGCACTTCATTGTGGAAAAAAGAAAGAAAAAATAATTGTTCTTGAAAAAGAAGAAGAGGCTTTTTCTAAAGCCACCTATATTAATCAGGCCAGAGTTCATATGGGATATCACTATCCAAGATCTTATTCTACAGCAATTAAATCTGCTGGATATTTTGAAAGATTCAATAAGGATTATGACTTTTCTATTTTAAGAGAATTTGATCAAGTTTATGCAACCTCTTCTAATTTCTCTTGGACAAACGCAGAACAATTTAAAAAATTCTGTAGGGATACTAATATCCAATGTGACGAAATACCTAATAATAAATATTTTAAGGATATGATGTGTGATGGTAGTTTTTTAACCAAAGAATACACTTACGATGCAATGATTTTAAAAGACTATTTTCTAAAAGAAATTTCCAAATATCCAAATGTTGAAATTAAATATAATGTAGATATTGATACAATTGAAAAAAAAGACAAAGTATATGAAATCAAAACGAAAGATAAAGAGAGCTATATCAGCAATTATGTTTTAAATACTACATATGCTAGTGTAAATCAAATATTAGAAAAATTAGGATATGAGAAATTCAAGATAAAATATGAATTATGCGAAATTATCTTATGTACAGTTCCAGAAAAATTTAAAAATGTAGGAATTACTGTCATGGATGGGCCATTTTTTTCTATCATGCCATTTGGTAAAACTGGATATCATAGTTTAACCTCTGTTACCTTTACTCCACATAAAACCAGCTATGAAGAACTGCCTACTTTTGAATGTCAAAAGAAGAGTAAAGGCTATTGCTCTAGTAAATGTTTAGGGAATTGTGATAAGTGTATTGCAAAACCAGAAAGTGCCTGGCCTTATATGTATAATTTAGCTAGAAAATATTTAAAAGAAGAATTTGAAATTAAATATGTGAAATCATTATTTTCTATGAAACCAATATTAATGGCTTCAGAAATTGATGATTCAAGACCAACAGTAATCAAAACATTTTCTACGAATCCTACTTTTATAAGCGTTTTATCAGGAAAAATTAATACAGTATACGATTTAGATGAGGTGTTATAATGAAAGAAAAAAACTTTATTTCAGCAGTTGTTTATGTAAATAATTGTGCAGAAACAATTCATGATTTTTTAAAAAATTTAGAAGCTGTTTTGGAAAAAAACTTCAATCATTTTGAGATAATATGTGTAAACGATGCATCCACAGACAATTCTGTACAAGTAATTAAAAAATTAGCAGATCATACATCAAGTAATATTACACTTATTAATATGAGTTTCTATCAAGGTAAAGAACTAGCTATGAATGCAGGAATCGATTTAGCAATTGGAGATTTTATTTATGAATTTGATATTCCCTATATGGACTACAATTTAGATATTATTTTAGAGGCTTATAAACAATCTCTAAAAGGTTTTGATATCGTAAATGTATGCCCAAATAAATCTAAATATCTTTCTTCAAAATTATTT
>DLAC01000012.1 GCA_002493865.1 Caryophanales bacterium UBA7057 | reverse complement strand
AAATTTATAAAAAATAAAAAATTATATAATTTTTAAAATTCATCTATGAAAAAGGAATTTTCGTCTGAGAATTCCTTTTTTTCGTCTAGAGAAAATTCTGAAATACGTGGAAATTGCCAATTTGTAAAGGCTTTTTGATTGTGCTAAAGTACCAAACGAAAGGAGGAGTTACCATGTTAAATCAGGTGGTTTTGGTTGGTAGGTTGTGTAGAAAACCAGAAATTATGGAAACAGATTCTGGAAAAAAAAGGACCTATATTACCTTAGCAGTACCACGCAGTTTCAAAAATACAAATGGGGAATATGAAACAGATTTCTTAGATTGTATTTTGTGGGACAATGTCGCAACATCAACTGTAGAGTACTGTAACAAGGGAGATATTGTGGGAGTCAAAGGGCGTCTTCAATCTAGAACAGTAGAAGAAGACAGTAAAAGAAAAACAGTGACTTCAATTGTAGCAGAAAAAGTCACATTTTTAACCTCAAAAAGTAAAGAGGACTAATACGTTTCTTTTTAGTTAACTTAACTCTTTTTTCGACATGATTTTCTTATAATTAAACTTATCATGAATACAGTGGAGGTGATACCCCGTGTTACTATTTGATAAGAGGCTAAAAGAAATGCGATTAAAGAATCATCTAACACAAGAAGAATTAGCCCAAAAAGTTGGACTTACGAAAACAAGTATTTGTTGTTATGAAAAGGGTACAAGAATGCCAACATTAGATACATTAATTGATTTAGCGAATGAGCTAAATGTCGATTTGATTTATTTTCTAGGATCAGACACTTATCAAGTGGCAACGGATGATATTACTTATGGAATCAATCTAGCAAAAGATGAAATCAAACTGATTCAAGAATTAAGAAAACATTACCCACTGTATACAAGATTATTAGAAAAACCAAAAAGAACGATTGAGTTAATAGAAAAAAAAATCAGATGAACGTAACAAAAAGTTACGTTTTTCTAATTTTTGATGGAAAATTAAGAACTTTTGAGCATCAGTTGACAAGAGTGAATTCTTATTATATTGTATGATTATACTGAAAAATGATTGGGATTTATAAAAGAGGTGGTTTCAATGGAAGAGTTAGAAGAAGTGCTAAATGAAATAGAAAAAGCTTATTATACAATGGAAATATCAAATAAAAAACATCAGAAATTAGAAAGGCTTTGGACTTCTTATTATCAAATTTTAAAAAAGGAAAATGTAGAGTCGAGCCGAGGATATCAACTTTATTTACTAGGGGAAAATGAATCTTTTATGACTGAAGCACGATATAAAATTCCAGTAATAGAAAAGGAAAAACTACAGGAAGTTTTAGGAAAATTAGAAAGAAATATTACACTAACCGAAGAAGAAATGAAAGTGTTATTGAATCAGGCAGTATCTTATGCGAGAAAGATGATTGGAAGTTTTGGAATTTCTGTAGAAGAGAATTCACTCAATGGATTTTGTGAAATTGGACAAGCACTCACCATTATGCCATTTGAAGAAAGAAACTTTAAAGTCACAAAAAATACGGCGAACAAAAGCTTTGGTTATCCTTGGAATCATGCATTTGGAACCGTTACTTGTACAGTTCAAGAAGAGGATACTTATGTAGAAAAAACGTACTTAGTAGATATTACTTACCGACAATTTTTTTCCACGAATCGATGTAATGAGGGAAGATACGATGCTTTAGAAGAAAATACATCCTTACCAACTGCTCCAGACCCTGGATACTTTTTGACAACGGAAAGAGAAAAACTTTTTGCACAGGAATTAATTGAAAATGGATATATCGAATTAACAGAAGAAAATGCCAAAATATATGCAGATGGATTCCGCAAAGCATCCCTGTTGAAAGACCAAAGAGACTCCATACTTCCTGAGATAGATGCCAAAAAGCAAATATTAGAAACGTCTATGGATTATGTATTTGACTCTAAAGAACTAGAAGATTTTGATGTATCTGGTGTATTTCCTACTCAAAATATAACTGATAAAAAAATTAAATAAATAAAGGGGTGAAAAGCATTCCTTTTTTTAGTATAATAATAATAGAATAGAGGGTGAAGATTATGTCTATGGTAGATATTATCAATAAAAAAAGGCTAGGACGTGAGCTATCAGATCATGATTTAGAAGAAGCATTTTTAGGATATGACAGAGGAGAAATTCCAGATTATCAAATGAGTTCTCTACTCATGGCCATTTGTATGAATGGAATGACAGAAGAAGAAATTTTTACACTGACAGATATTTTTATTAACAGTGGGGACCAACTGGATTTGAGTCATGTTCATGGGGTAACAGTAGATAAACATTCAACGGGAGGAGTTGGGGATAAAACCACATTAATTGTCGCATCCATTGCAGCATCTCTCGGTGTAAAAGTACCAAAAATGAGTGGAAGAGGGCTTGGACATACCGGGGGAACCATTGATAAACTAGAAAGTATCCCAGGATTTCGAATTGATTTAAGTGAAGAAGAATTTATCCATCAACTAAATACTGTTGGATTTGCAATTATCAGTCAAACAGCACACTTAGCGCCACTAGATAAGAAAATATATGCACTAAGAGATGTTACAGGGACAGTAGAATCAATTCCTTTAATTGCAACTAGTATTATGAGTAAAAAAATAGCCGCAGGAGCCGAAAAAATTGTTTTAGATGTAAAAGTTGGAAATGGTGCACTTTTAAAAACACAAGAAGAGGCAATAGAGATTTCTAGATTAATGAAGAAAATAGGAGAAAAGTATAACCGTGAAGTTGAAACCATGATTACTTATATGGATATTCCTTTAGGTACATGTATTGGAAATGCCTTAGAAATTTTAGAAGTAATGAAAATTTTATCAAATGAAGAAAATAACTATCTAGTAGCCCTTTCCAAAGCATTAGCCGCTAAAATGGTACAGCTAGGACTTGGAATTTCAATTGAAGAAGCATCTTCCCGTGTAGAAGAAAGTATCACTTCAGGAAGAGCGTATCAAAAGTTTTTAGAAATGGTGGATGCACAAGGAGGAGATTTAAGTAAACTTCGTGTAAGTGAACATACCGTTGATATTATTTCCAACAAAAAAGGACATATTATTGGAATGGATGCCTACAAGTTTGGAAAATTGTCTTTAGATCTTGGTGGAGGAAGAAAAACCAAAGAAGATAAAATTGATCCAGGCGTTGGAATCATGTTAAAAAAGAAAATTGGAGACGATGTAGAAATTGGAGATGTTCTTTGTACCTTATATGTCAAAGAAGAGGGTTACAAAGTAGAAGAGGATATCACTAGTTATTACACATTTCAGTAGAAATTATGGAAGGTAAGAAAAAGTAACTTTTATACAGTTGCCTTTTCTTTTTCTATTGGAAATTAAAAGGAAAAAAGTGTAGTAAATTGTCGATTTATTTGGTATAATCATACTTAGAATAGGATAGTCTTCCTTTCTTTAAAGTTTGGATGTGTGATGTGTGAAAATGAAAAAATATAGAAATATATTTATATATCTGATAATTAGTATGATACCCTTTCTTTTTGGTTGTCATCGGGTAGATGCTCTAGAAAACGTGGAGTTTAGTGCGGAAAACTTAAACATTTATCCATTTATGGAAGAAAACTCCTTTGAGGTAACATTACCGAATAATTCTGTAGATGTGAATTTAACGCAAAACTTAGAAAATATTGTCTGGTCACGTGGGCTTGGGGAAGTTACTTTAGAAGTAGGAAAACTTCATACGATAATTCTTCAAGGTGTCGATGGAGCAGTAGAAATTTATCATTTATATCCAAACGCTGATATTGCAAAAATTAAAAATATTCAATTTAATGAAACTATCAAAGATTATGTATTTGATAAACACACATATCAATATGACCTAACAGTAAACAATAAAATCACTTTTTTAGATCTTACAATTGAACCAGAGGTAGGTGTAAGTTACAAAGTAATAAATCCATCGAAATTAGATGTCGGGGATAATACAATCAAGGTAGAAGCAACAAAAAATGGCGCGATTAATACCACTTATACTTTTAATATCTATAGAAAACCAAATTTTATATATAAAGAATTTGACTATACGGGGAATGTTCAGGAATTTACAGCTCCTATTTCAGGCACTTATAAATTCGAAGTATGGGGTTCCGAAGGTGGTGGCGGAATCTATGCGAATGCCAAAGGGGGAAAAGGTGGATATGCAAGTGGCTATTATTATTTAAATGAAGATGACACAATTTATGTTTATGTAGGTGAGAAAGGAATTATTAAAAACGGTGGAAGTGGAACTCAAGTTCTTGGTGGATATAACGGTGGAGGTTCTGGTTATGTAGGATCTAAAAGATTGTATGCAGGTTCTGGAGGAGGAGCTACTGAT
>DLAC01000042.1 GCA_002493865.1 Caryophanales bacterium UBA7057 | reverse complement strand
GGACTTTACTCTAAAAATTGGCGAGTTTTTAAAAAGTTTATTGGCAACTGTAATCTGGAATTGTCGTAGAAAATCTTTGATAAGAAGATGTCGCTAACATTTGTTTTGTTCGATATGCCAAAAGAACATTCGATGCATTAGAACCAGTTACATCTACCGTGATACCAGCACCGGTTCCTTGTAATTTGGACGCTCCATTCCCTGAGCCAATCACCATTTTCGTATTCACTTGATTTAAATAAGCACGTCCTTTCCCTCCGGTTTGACTATATCCTTGCTGGTAACTATCTTGGTTACTCTTTCCAGTCCCAACAATTCTTTTTCCGTTCACCCATGCGATTTGTCCGGCACTCAGTGAATCTGCTGTAATATTTCCTTCCGTTAGCTCACTTAAAGGTGTCGTCGTAATTACAGTATCTTTTGTATGATATCCTTCTGGAATTGTATAACTATCCCCTGGATTTAAAGTCATACTTTCACTACTTTCATGAATGGGTATCGTTCCTGTAATTAATTCTCCATTGACCCATGCAGTCTGACCTTCTACAATATCTTTAGAAGTGGCAGTTCCTTCTGTTAGGTCATTTAAATCATTGACAATGATTTGAATGTTTCCATCATGATACCCTTCTGGAATGATATAAGTATCTCCTGCATTTAAAGTAACCACTTCAGAATCAACCGTTGGCATCGTACCAGTGATCAGTTCATCTCCTGACCATGCTGTTTTTCCTTTGATCATATCCCTTTCTGTTGCAGTTCCTACCCCACTACAAGCCCGAATTACTAATGAATCTGCGGTCGCTAGGGAATCCAATTCTTGCTTGGATACATAAATTTTATTTTTATCTTTTGTATGATAGGTAAGATTCACCATGATTGCAAGTACTAAGAGTAAAATGCAAAGAACAGTGAATTTTGCTTCTTGTTTCATCTCTTCACCTCTATTCAAAGTTCATATAAGAAATATTAATACTTGGTGGATTATCTTGTCCTCCGAGATATTCATCTGTCAATCGCGCATTTTTTTGAAGTTCGATACTTACTGTAATACTATCATATGAAGAAATATCAATTGTTTGGTTTGCATCTACAGTCATCGTTGTCGCTCTAGAACCCGTACAGTTTAAAGTAATCGTATATTGGTCCACCACCTTTGTGGTAATATCACCAATTCTTAATTTTGTATATTTAGACGTATCAATTGTAAAGTTAAAATATTGGTATTGAATTCCATTATTAATCAATCTAAAATAGGTTTCCATATTTGTAAGTCTTGCTGTACACCGACTATTTCCATCAGAGGTTCCTTTTTGATACCATGTATTTTGATCAGAACCCGTACCAACAATCCGTACTCCATTGACCCAAGCAACCATTCCTGCTGGAAGATTATCCGCAGTTGCATTTCCTGTTGTTTGTTCTGCAATTGATTTTACACGAATTACTTCTTTTCCATTGTGATATCCTGCTTTGATTGTATAAGTGTCACCAGAATTTAAAGTTTTATCCCCCTCTGTTGCATCGGTCATGGTTCCTGTAATCTTTTCTCCATTTATCCATGCCGTCTTTCCTGATAAAATCTGATTGGCAGTAGCCGTCGCACTTGTACTACTTGATAGGCCTCCCACGGTTACTTTCCCTGTACCATTATGATATCCTTCTGGAACCGTAAAACTTTCTCCTGGTGTTAACACTTTATTAAGCCCTCCATGATTAGTCATCGTTCCTGTAATCATTTCTCCATTCATCCATGCTGTTTTCCCAGCAATGATATCTTTGGCAGTTACATTTCCACTGCTACTATTACAAGCACGAATGACTTGAACTTCTTGCGGCGTTACATTTCCAAGCTGATCTTGTACATAGACCGTAGCCTTACTATTAAAAGAAAGATCCCATCCATTTACAGGACTAAAGTTTACCCCATCGATAGAATAAGCATTTCCACTTAAATTAACTCCTACACCGGTGTCTTCTATTTCTTGAACGGTAATCCCAATTCGATTTCCTTCTTTAATACCATTTTCACTGCTCTTCACTGTAAATGTCGGTCCCACACTGTCTCCCCGTACTAAATGTCGAATTGCTTCACTAATATTTCCACCAGTATCTACTGCTCTTACAAAAATATTTCCATTATAATTTGTATAGGTTTCTGTATGACCATCAATTTTATGCCAATTAATAAAATCCATACTGTATTCAAAATAATCTACTGGATAATTGTAAGGACTACTTGCGTTATATTCTCCATAAATATATTTTGCCCATTCTCCTTCTATATAAGGAACTCTACCAGAATCCCCATCTTTATAAAGACTATAACTGATTTTAAACTTACCACTCATTCCTTTACAAGAAATAGGAACGGTCGTATCTGCTTCATGAAGCATCTTTCCAGATACATCTTTACAAGTTAAATAGTAGTTATAATCATATCCATTCATCTTTCTTTTTTCTAGGATAATATTCCCATTACAACGGATATTTTCTTCTTCGATTAAATCTTCTTGCAATAGGGCCTGATATGGAATATTAAAACAAGAGGCATCTTCACTTTCTAATTCTCCACGAAAGTTTTTTGTATAGAGTTTTGCTGCTTCATGGACCAATTGCCGATGATATTTATACTCCCTTTCTTCCGCGTTATAGGTTAAATTCCGGAGTGCTGGAATTGCCATCGTAATAATTAGTCCCATCAGAACTACTACCGCTAGTAACTCTATCAATGTAAAGGCTTTTTCACTATTTCCATTTCCCATATCGAGGCTCCTATTCTATCTATAGCAATTATACCTCATCCCAAATATTTTTGACAAGATAAAGTCAAAGAAAAAAACTAGCATACTCGCTAGATCTTATCTACTTCTACGTCCAATGGTATTTTCATCCTGTTCTTCATATTGAGCCTCTAATTGTCTTTGATAATAGTATTGTTCTAAATAATAAATTCTGGAATTTAATTCTTGTTCTAAAATATCTAATTTTTTTTCTAATGTCTTATAGTCCTCTTCTTCCATGTATTTTTGATATTTTACTTTTGCTTCTAACCGCAATTTACTAATTTCATTCAATCCTTCTCGATAAGCCTCTCCACTTGTAGTATCATCGTCATCATCAAAAATAATAGTCATGAATTCTAATAATTTTTTAAATTTTAAATCTATTTTCTTTTTGGCAACTTTTTGCATCAAACTAGGATTGATAATTACAACCTTATTTACATTAATTGCATCTTTGATTTTAATGTTTTTCTTTGGAGACAGATCATAACCTTCCATTTTATCATACTCAAAATAAGTAATGGTTGAATCTTTTTTACCCTTTACAACAAAGTATCTTTTATCGATCATGATCTCACCTCTCACTTTTGTAATAAATCAGGTCTCCTCTTCTTAGTTCTATTATAACTCATTTGCTTCCGAAATTCATCAATTTTTTTATGATCTCCAGAAACTAAGACTTCGGGAACTTCCATTCCTCTAAAATTACGGGGCTTCGTATAAGAGGGGTAATCTAATAATTGATTATTAAAACTATCCTGTAGGTGACTTTCTTCTTCAATGGCTCCTGGAAGTAGTCGAATGATAGAGTCCGCAAGTATCATTGCAGGGTATTCTCCTCCAGTTAACACATAGTCCCCAATAGAAATTTCATAGTCACAAATACTACGAATTCTCTCATCAAATCCTTCATAATGACCACATAACAAAATTAAATGCTTTTCTTTAGAAAGTGAATACGCTAACGACTGTTTATATAAAGTTCCATCCGGTGTTAACATGATGACTTTACTATCCTTCGTTCGGATACTTTCTATACAGTCAAAAATTGGTTGACAAGCTAAAACCATTCCATGTCCTCCCCCATAAGGGGTATCATCTACCTTTTGATGAGGATCTTTGGAGAAATCTCTAAAATTGATTACACGAATTTCTACCAATTCTTTTTCTTGCGCTCTTTTTATGATAGACTCTTCAAATACTTTAGAAAACATTTCTGGAAATAAAGTTAAAATATCTATTTTCATGAAATCAATCCTTCCACGTTTTTAAAATAAATGATATTTTGAGAGGCAGAAACTTTTTCAATAAAAGAATCATGAAAAGGAATCAAAATTCTTTTAGAATCTTTTTCAATTACAAAAATCTTATTTCCCCTCCCACGATTTTCAATATCCGTGACTGTTCCAAAACTGTTCTCTTTATAGAAGGCATTCATTCCAATATAATCTTCTTCCAAAAGTTCACCATTTTCTAAATTTAGATCTTCTCGTTTCACATATGCATAGAGTCCTTTGAATCGAAGTACTTCATTAATATCATGATATCCTTCTAAGCAAATCATATCAAAATTCTTATGTTTTCTGTAACTAGTAATTTTCACTGCTTCTTTTTTTCTTCCAATATAAAGGGTCATATTAGGAACAAAGACTTTTTCTTTTTTATCAAAATCAGAAAGAAGACGAATCTCTCCCCGAATCCCATGTGTATTTACAATTTTTCCTATATAAATAAATTCTTCCATACTACCTCCTATTGAGTTCATAGAGTAATATACTAGTTGCAATTCCTACATTTAGGCTTTCTACTTCTTTATTCATCGGTATATAAAGATATTCGTCACATAAATCTAAAATATCATTAGACACACCATTTCCTTCATTTCCCATGACTAAGGCATATTTTTCTTTTTGTTCTTTGGAAAGTGTATAAATACTAGAGCCACCATTTACTCGAGTTCCATAAATAGGGATTTTTTCTTTTTTTAGTTTTAAAATAAATTTACTTAAGTTTTCTCTTCTAATATTGATATGAAATACCATTCCTTGTGTAGAACGTAACACTTTTGGATTGTATAAATCGCAACATTTATCTCCTAGGATAATGGTATCTATACCAAATGCTTTACTACTTCGAATGATTGTCCCTAAATTTCCTGGATCTTGAATTTCATCTAATAGTAAAAGATGGTTTCCAAGTTCAGTACTCATTTCCTTTTTATGACAGACGGCCATTACCTTTGAAGGTGTTTCCATCATTGTAAGACGTTTCATAACTTCTTCAGTTACATAGATATATGGAATATCATATGGACATGTTTCTTTCTCTATCAAGATTAACTCATCGATTAAATTAGCTTTATATGCTTCGTCTACTAAATGAAATCCCTCTACTAAAAACAATCCTTCTTGATCTCTATATTTTTTATTTCTTAAACGAACATACTTTTTAATTCGTTCATTTTCTAAACTCGTTATTAGCATTTCTACCACCTTCAAATATTTTTTGATTAATAATCTTTCATAACCTTACGTACTTTCTTATAATTCGGATAATTTTCCTCTACTACTTTCCAAAACTTACTTGAATGATTCATTTCTTTAAAGTGACTCAGTTCATGAACGATGACATAATCTAAACAATCGATATCTCTTTTCATCAGTTCTAAATTTAAAGTAACTCTTTTTAATTTGCAATTACAAACTCCCCAGCGACTAGTCATTTTTCGAATGGTTAAACTGGGATATGGAATTTCTCTCGTAAATACAGAATACCAATAATCCAGACGTTCATGAAAAAGTTTTTTTGCTTGTTTCTGATACCATTTTTCAAGATTTGCATCCCGTCCAACAAATACTTTATTTTCTCCTAATGTAATATCCCTTCCAAGTACATTTACTACATCATATTGTTTGCCTAAATAGTAAAAACCAGTGTTATTATTTATTTTCTTTTGTTGCTTTAGAAACATACTAGAAATAGAATCTATATTTTCTGTAATCATTTTCTTGATTTGTTTATCTGATACAAATGCATTCGTCGAAACATATAATTTTAAATCGTTTTTCACTCTGAAATATGTATTTTTTGTTCCTACTTTTTTTGTAATTACGACATCATATATAGTGTTGTTTATTTCTATTTGCATCTTTTCACCACCATAAATTCTTCTTTATTTTAACATAAATTTGTATAAAAAGGAATTCTTTTACTCAAAATAGTAGTGAGGAGGAATAAAGTTTATGAATTTAGATATTAGAAGTCATATTATTAATAACTTTAAAGGAGATAACAAGGAAACATTAAAAAATGCGATTGAAGAAAGTATTCAAAACAATGATGAGATTACATTACCTGGAATGGGAGTATTCTTTGAATTAGTTTGGAAGAAGGCATCAAATGAAATGAAGGAAAATATTCTTTCCCAATTAGAAGAAGCTGTCAATGTAAAATAAAACGCCACAAATTGTGACGTTTTATTATCGAAATTTATTTCCGTTTTCTGTAAATTGCGTTCCGGTTGCGCCAGACCCTGAAGAGAAACGCTCAAAATCGTGAGATGGAACTTGTTCTCCTAGTAACATGGCATCTACAATTTGATCTGTATAATCAGCATAATTTCCATTTAAATATTTCTTATAGTAACCTGCATAGTAGGATTGGAATTGTCCTTTTCCTACGATTACACCATAAGGATTGGTTCCTCCTGGCCAACCTCCAGACTCACATCGGTTGATGACTACAGAAGTAACCTTTTCTACTTCTACTGGATTAAATCCTGCTTCATGTTGAATTGTTGCTTTGATGATATCAATTTGTTCTGGTGTCAAATGATAGGTTTCAACATAATTGATTCCTGTACCATTTGCATTCATCGCAGGTGTAGCATTATCAGTTACGGATGCAGTGGCTACTTGTGTTTGTTCTAATGTCTCTGTTTGTGCCTCTGCTACTTCTACTTGTGCTTGTCCATCTTGAAGTGCCGTTTCTGCTGCAACTTTAACATCTTCTTCTGAAGTTTTATTTTGTGCAACAAGTTCTGTTGCAATTTTTTCTATTTCTTTATCTATTTCTTCTTCGGCTGTTTCATCTACTTTGGCCAGGGTGGTCTCATCGGTAGACTTTGTTTCGGTTTCTTTCTTTTCTTTGTCTTCTTGTTTTGTTTCTTCTTTTTCTTCTTCCTCTTTTTGAGATTCATCCTTCTTCTCTTCTATCGTTTCAGAGGTACTATCCGTTGATTCTTCTACCATTTGGGAATCTTCCCCTGTTGTTTCTTCTAAGACTTCTACCGTTTCCTCAGATGTTTCTTCAGGCATGGTTTCTTCAGGCATTTCTTCCATTACTGGAACAGATTCGTCAGCTTGTGCCATTTGTTCTGATTCTATACTTTCAGACTCACTCCACTCATTTTCTATAATCGATGCTTGATATTTTTCTAATACTTCTTCTATTTCTGCTTCCACCGCTTCATCGTTGTTATCGAAAACTAAAGCATCATCAGAGGTAGCTTCCTGTGCCATCATATCAGATTTAAAAAGTCCTGCGATTAATACTGTAGTAAATAATGATGCAACTGCTAAAACTCTTTTACCAAAACGTATATTTTTTCGTTTACTAGAGGTTTTTTTCTTGTTCTTTCTGTTTTCTTCTTGATGCTTAATTTTTCTACCCATCTTATCAAAAAATGGTCTTAATTCTGGATGATTCTTTAATCTTTTATAATCTTCAATAATAAAAGTGTCGCTTTTTCGATAGTTAGTGTATAAACTATCCCCATGAATAGAAACATCCTTCACTGTACTCACTAAAGTATCTAATATTTTACTTACATTCCTCGGATCACTTGCGATATAGTATTCAGCGGATGTGTTTAGATTTGAATTGTTTTCATCCTGTTCTGGTACAGTTTGAATCGCAATACGAATCGACCCATTTTTTTCAAAAAGTCTAAATTTTACTTGACTCTTTTTTGCCATAACCATCGCCCCCTACGATTATATTTATTATTAAATAATTCTTGACAAAGATTCCTAACTTTTTGTATAATGAAATTGTTCTTCAAATGAACACAAACTGTCCTGGTAGCTCAGCTGGATAGAGCAATGCCCTTCTAAGGCATCGGTCAAGCGTTCGAATCGCTTCCAGGACACCACTTGATGAATTTTCTCGTATGATGCGGAACCTTCGCACACATGCGTTTAATTTTAACACAAAAAAGAGCAAATGTCAAACATTTTTGCCCTTTTTTTAATTTCTGATTTAAATTACCTTTCAATTCTTGTAAATTCTTCTCCTTCAACTTCAAATAAAACGGTCTTTACATTATAACTATCAAAGATGGAATACGCAACTTGATAAGTCACTTCTTCTAATAGTTTTTCATTATCAAATAAGGAATGATTAAAGTTTAAAAGCATCAGTTCATCTTCTACTTGATAATTCATTAATTCCACATCGGATTGTAATAAAGAAACTAAACTACTTTCATAGAGGAAACTACTAGATAAGTTTTCTACAATGATATCAATTTTTTCTCTGGAATCATTGACGTATTTCGTAACAGGTACATAATATTTTTGATTACTAATTTGATTTAGATAGTAAGTAGTTACCTTTTGGATTCCAGAAGCAGAATCTAAATCATACACTTTGTTAATGCCATATTCTTTAGTCAGAATTTCTGGGAGTGGTTTTTTGGTAGATGGAAGCTCTGATACCTGAATTCCTTCTACTTGTAGTTTTAGTCCTGAAACACCTTCTAGCGAAGTAATACTATAAGTAAGTCCTTCTATTAGTCGTTCATATAGTTCTTTATCTCCCTCCCAAACTTCTTTCGATAAATTCAAAGTAACAATTCCATCTGTTGTAGAAATTCCTAACACTTTGGTCCCATTTGGTAAAATTCCTGATAGCCCAACTGGTAATGTATTATTTTGATTGATGGTTAGATAATCAATCAAAATTTTAATTTTTCCTTCGACATTATCTGCATCTAGTAAAGTATTGGTCTTCACAAGATAATGATTACTTCCAAGTAAATACACATCATCCATACCTAAAGACGCTACATACGAAACTTCTGGAGAAACATGTAACTCTTCCGTTAAATCCGTATCCGAAATCAAATAAACTACAAATAATGTGAACACTGCAAAGGTTGTAATTAAAATTTTTCTTAATGCCTTTCTTTTTAGCATACTCTTCACCTAATCTATCTTATGAAATTAAAAAAAGAAAAAGAATCAACAATTGGGATTCACCTCAAATTCATGATTCTCTTTCTTTCTGTCAATTATTTATTTTGATTTTGTCTTTTGATTCGGATTTTTTCTGCTGCTTCCTCGGACATCCATGATTCATCTTTTGGATTATTTTCATAAGCAAGTACTTGATCATACTGTTCTGGAGTAATTAATCCTTGTTCACCAGCATAATGAGCGATCTTTGACATCGTTGTAATAGTATGATAATCAATTTCATTTTTAATTAATTCGGTAGAATCAATGAAATTATTATCGACAATACCTCCAACACCTAGTACATCTATATTATACCCCATCAATTCTGAAACTGATTGGAATGAACTAGCTCCAGAAGTAATTAAATCTTCAATTACAACTGCTCTAATTCCCTCTTCTACTGGTCCTTCAATCTCTACATTTAATCCATGATCCTTCTTTTCAGGTCTTCTAAACCCAAATTTTAGATTTAATCTCTCTGCTACTAAAGCACCAAAAGAAATAGCTGACAGTGGAGTACCAAAAATAGCCTCACATGATGGATAACATTCTTTTACTAACTCCGCTAAATAGTTCATTACTAGTTTTTGTTGTTCTGGATAACAGTACAGTGCACGATTATTACAATATAATGGAGAAGCAATTCCACTCTTTAATAGATATGGATCTTCTGTATTGACTTTAAATGCTCCTGCTTCAATTAATGCTAAGGCAACAGCATCAGATGGTTCTAGCATTTTTTTCTTTATATCAGCAATATATATTTTGGCATTCTCTACTTCTTCTGGACTTCCAATTCCTTGTGCAAATTCCTTCTTGCATCGATTGTAAGATGCAATTGAATCTTCTGCTTCGGTAATTGGACGACCTACTACGATTCCATTGGTACCCATTGCATTTGCACAATAGGGAGTTGCAATTCTTGTTTGATCATCTTTCTTACTATCAATAAAGCGGATTCCAGGTGTAATTGTTAAGAAGTCTTCTCCACAAGCTGCTTTGATAGCCAAAATCTCTTTTGGAGAGCAAATCACTCCATCCATTCCTGCTTCTTTAGAAAGCTTGGCTAGAGCAACTGCTTGTTCCATCGAAGTACGATCTACTCCAATTTCTTCTTTTAATTCTTCATCGCTCATAGAAGTTAGTACTGTAACTCCTACTAGTATTGGTTTTGATTTGATTTTTTCCTCTAACTGTGCAATCATTTCATCGTTGATTCCATCTTGATTTGTTTCAATTAGTGCCTGGCAATCTATTTCATATTGGCTATATACTCCATTGATAGAGTCTACTGCCTTTTTCATCATCGTAAGTCCACCATCTGCATGGACATTAATTATATCTGCACCAGCTTTTGCTAAAACCGCAGCTGTTTTGGCAACTGTATTTGGGATATCCTTTAATTTTAAATCTAAAAATACCTTGTGTCCTCTATCTTTAATCATTTTTACTGGTTGAAACCCTTCTAGGGCACCTGTATTAAATAACTCCATTCCAACTTTACAATAAAAGTTTGGATCAGTCCCTTCCATCTGATCTAAGAATTCCTCTAGTCTTTCCTTAGAATTAAAATCACATGCAATAATTACTGTCTTTTCATCCATTTTACTCATTATGAGCACCTCCTATAATTTTTCTTAATGATTTGATTTGATATTTTTCCATTACTCTTGGTAAGTCATCTACGATTTTTGACGATGCCCATGGATCTACTACATTGGCTGTTCCTATTTCTACAGCAGTTGCACCTGCATACATCATTTCGATTACTTTTTCTGCAGAATCAATTCCTCCAACACCGATAATTGGAATATCTACGTTTTCATAGACTTGATAAACCATTCGCTCGGCAATCGGAAACACTCCTGGTCCTGAATATCCACCCATCGTTTGGCTTAATATAGGACGCCCTGTTTTTAAATCAATTCTCATCCCTTGTAATGTATTAATTAAAACTATTCCATCTGCACCATTTTCAGCACATGAAACAGCAATATCAACAATATTTGTAACGTTTGGGGAAAGTTTAATGTAAATTGGTTTTGTAGTAACTTCCTTTACTCTTTTTGTTACTTCCCCTACAATTTTTGAGTCGACTCCAAAAGGAATCTTTCCGCCATGAACATTTGGACAACTTACATTTACCTCAATGATTCCAACTTGATCACAGGCATCAATTAACTTACAGTTATAGACAAAATCAGCAAGCGAATTTCCGCTAATATTAGCAATCACCTTTTTATGGAATACTTTCTCTAATTTTGGAAGTTCTTCCTCAATTACCTTATGAATCCCCGGATTTTCTAAACCTACTGAATTAATCATTCCATCACTACATTCTGCAACTCTTGGTAAAGGATTTCCTTTCTGAGGATTTCTCGTGGTTCCCTTAAATGAAAAGCTTCCTAATTTATTGATATCATAAAATTGCATAAACTCATACCCATATCCAAAGCATCCACTCGCTGGAATAATAGGATTATCTAACTCCCAGTTACTTAATGTAACCTTCGTATCTACTGTATTCATAACTACCACCTAACCATATTCTTCTTAAGGACTGGACCGTCTTTACATAAAGTTTTCATTCCATCATTTGTCTCTATACTACAACATTTACATTGTCCAACTCCGCAAGCCATTCTACTTTCTAGGCTTACTTCCCCATCTGTCAAAGCAATATCACAAACTGCCTTTAACATAGGTTTTGGCCCACAGGCGTAAAAATAATCATAATCACTTTCTGATAAGTCTTTTAAGATATCTGTTACTAGTCTTACACCCTTTTTTAAAGGTGCTTGCTCCAGTGTTACAAAATTAGGAAACAATTGATTTAATTGTTCATAGTAAATGATATCTTCTTCACTTCTAAATCCGGTAATAATAGTAGCTTCTTTCTTTCGTTTTTTTAGTTCAACTGCCAGCTTGTAAAGTGGGGCCACTCCCATACCTCCACCAATTAATACTGGTTTCTCGCTTGGAACATCTAAGTCAAATCCATTCCCTAAACCAGTTAAAACAGTTAATACTTCTCCTGGTACCATTTGAGACATAATTTCTGTTCCCTCACCTACTACCTTATATGCAAGACACAAACTTTCTTCATCTGAATAAGCAACAGAAATCGGTCTAGGCAAAAATTTTCCAGGAACATACACATTTACAAACTCTCCTGGACTTTGAATTGCTGATGTATCCCCAACTAAAATCATTTCATATACATCTTTCGCAATCCTTTGATTTTGTTTAATCACGTAGTTATCTCTGATTTTCATATTCAATCCTTTCATTGAAGCGCCATACCACATTATCCCTTTTATTACTTTGATTTTTATTCTATACAAGTAAAAACCAATTGTCAATCATTTTATAGAAAAAGAAAAAGAATCATTCCATTTTATTCTTTTTCTCCTATTCAGATAAAGAAACCACCTTTAATCGTAGTAATTCTAATACCGCCTCCGTACGATCATTTACTCCAAGCTTTTGAATTACATTTGAAATATGATTTCTTACAGTTTTATCGCTAATCCCAAATTCATGAGCAATTTCTTTTGTACTTTTATTCATTACTAATAAAGAGAAAACTTCCAATTCTCTTTGCGTCAAAAGATTCCCTCCCACTTTTTCACTCCTTTTTCGTACTTCTATTTGCTTATAATATTTTATGTATCAAGAGCGAAAAGGGATAACAAAATACTTTGGGTATTATTTTTCGAATTTTACAGTCGTATAGACCTTTTCAGAAAAGTTTTCTTGTACTTTTTTCATAATTTGATTTGCTAGATTACTATCATGATCTTTCTTTACAACTACTACTTTTACGTTTGTACCATCAATTTTAACAAAACTATCTAATGAGAAATTATCTTTGATTTGTTGTTCAATGGTACTTTCTTTTGCCTTGATTTCATCCATTACTTTCATCTGTTCATAGGCATCATTCTTTTCTGATGCAGTTGCCACCTCACTCGTTAGTGTTGTTTTTAAATCTGCCATTTGTTTTTCTCTTTCTTCTTCTAGTGTTACACGCATTGTAACTAAAGTTTCACTTTCTTGAATTGTTACTTTGGCTTCCTTTTGATCCTGTTCTTTTTTCTCCTTAGAGTCAGAAGATACAGAACTTGTTTTCTCCGTATTTCCATTATTAGTAAGTAATAATTCATTTGGCATTGTAATATAGTATACACTCAGTACTAAAATCAAACTGAACAAGGTTAAAAACCACAAACTTTGCTTGTTTATCATTGAATCCTCCTCTTTTCTACTAAATCTTATGAGCGTTAGAAAAAGTTATGCAAAAAAAGAGTATTATTTTGAATACTCTAATAGTCTTTTTACTTTTTCTTTTGATTGTTCATGAAACTTTGGAGGAAAAGAGCCCATATCCACTAAGCCATTTAAAACACATAAAATTTCTATATAAACGTCTTGTGGTACTACTGAACATACTGTACGTAGGGTTTCTTGGGGAATTGTCCCATCCATCATTTTTGTAAATGCATCCATGATTGGTTGATACATGGAGTGATGACTAAGATCATGTCTTGATAACATTTCTCGATCTTGATTTGAATTTCTACTAACCTTTCTTAAAATCCTTTCTTCTCCAAAACTACCATTTTTTACTACCAAGCTATTTTTTCCTACAATCACTAACTGTCTAGTAGCATTCGTATGATCAAAAGAGATTCGTTCAATATGAAACGGACGATCGTCTAGTACACGAGAAACCTTAATCCCCATTTCTTTTTTCATGGCTTTTAGTAATGCATTAGAAACGTTATGAGCATCGTATTGAATATTTTTTACTTCTACAATTTCTATCCCATCAATCCATGGTTCATAAGTAATTACTTTTTCATGATAATTAAGGCCCTGAATATAAATAAAGCTTGCTTCCTGTAATCCTTCTAATCTTAAATTTTCCATCTCGTTTCTCCTCACTATATAAAATAAATTCCAATTTTAAGATATAAGTCAATCGTAACATATAAAATAAACCAAAGCAACTTTTTTAGATTCCCTTTTAATAAATTTTATGATATAATCAATAACATTGTGGAGGAAACCCTATGGAAAATTTATATGAAAACTCTTGCTGCCCAAAGCCAATTGGAAATATTTTTCTTTGTTCTAAGGTGGCAGGAATATCGAATACATTTGAAACATGTAACACTGAAATAAAAAAAGAATATCTAATTAAGAACATTGTATTATATAATGAACTTATATCTAAAATAGAGGAATCTTGTGGTTCATTTGGAACGGGGTATCCTTTTTACGCTTTAACAAGAGATTTAGGCGGAAAGCTACCCATTATAGAAGAACAGATTCGGTACAATCATCAGCTAATAAAAGAAAGTCTCCTTAGTAAATCTTCTATATGGCCATGTTATCAATGCTTACAAGTAAATGGAGAAATTATGGCTGACTTAAAGAATGTTTGTAAATCTTGTAGAAAAATAGAAGGTTCTTTAAAACCTAGAAAGGTGATTAATCGATTACCGGATATGGATTTATGGATGGTTTGTGAAGAAAGCAACATTCCAAAAGCGATCGAACAATTAACTTCCCTCTTTCACGAATATCAAATTCAATCATCAGATATTAATCCAATTCAAACGATGAAGGATTTAGAAGAAATCGTAGATCAGATTAAGCAACAAAGAATTCCAGAAAAAATGTTACCAATCGATGCTCATATTATTGGTTACTCCACTTTACTTTCTTTAATTAAACAGGTACCATTAATTTTAGACCAATCTTCGAAAAGCAAGGATACACCTTACTTGCCAATTCACCCTCTTTCTTTAAGAAAAACCTGGCAGTATGATGATGTTGCTTACAATTTTATACATGACTTTTTATCTAGTTTTACTGAATTTAGTTTAGAAGAAAATTTACAAAAAATATTAACTGATGTCAGAGGTGTAGTTGCAAACAACTATACTCTAGATGAACTCTATCATTTTTTAATTATTACAGGACCGAAATCTGTAAAAGAGAGGCATAAAACTTTATCTTTGAAGGATCGGTTCGAAGAAAGGATTGAATCATGGAAAAAATAATTGACTTACACATTCATACCAACTGTTCTGATGGGACATTTTCTCCAAAGGAAATTATCGACGAAGCTTTCAAGAATGGAGTTTCTGTCATTGCGATTGCTGATCATGATACTATGGATGCTTATACTGAAGACTTGGAAAAATATGCAGAAGAAAAGAAAATTAAACTCATCCCTGCTGTTGAGATCAGTACCAAAGCAAAGAAATCAGGTGTTCATGTATTAGGATATAATCTAAATAAAGAGCATCCAAAATTAAAAGAAAAGTTATCCGTCTTAAAGAATGTAAGACATGAATATTTAATCAATGTATCTAAGAAATTGGAACAACTAGGATATCTTGTAAATACTAACACATTAGATCAAATTGATACTGTTACAAAAGCACATATCGCAAAAGATGTAATTCAAAACAAAAAAAATAAAGAAGTGCTTCTAAAAACATTTGGAAAAATCCCATCCATGGGGGAATTCATAGAAACAATTATGAATGAAGGATGTCCTGCCTATGTAAAAAAAGAAACGATTTCCCCAAAAGAAGCGGCAGAACTTATCCGAGAAGCTGGCGGAAAAGTCGTCTTAGCCCATCCGGTTGCTTATCAATATGAAGACGGACTCAATGAAGAAGATATCTTAGATTTAGTTCAAGAAATAAATGCAGATGGTATTGAAGCTAACTATATTTATATTGATAGGAATTTAAATAAGATAAACGAGATTGAAAAATGGAATCAGTTTGCAAAAGAAAATCATCTATTTACGACGATTGGCTCTGATTTTCATACGAAGGATGGAATTCATCCAGAAATTGGTCTCCTTCAAGAAGAAATTTATCTGGAACCAGAATTCATTCAAAATCTGATTCAGTATTTAACGAATTAAAAGGCTATAGTTATATAAACTGTAGTTTTTTTTCATAGAAAAAGAACATATTTCTATGCTCTTGATGAATATTTTCCATCTTTTGAAGTAACTAAAATTGTTTCCCCTTCTTCTATAAATAATGGCACTTTAATCGTCATTCCATTCTCTAATGTTGCATCTTTCATTGCACCACTACTTGTATTTCCTTTGACTGCAGGTTCAGCATGTGTAATTACATACTCAATTTTATCTGGAAGAGACATTCCAATAACTTCTCCTTCATAGGAAGTAATACTTACAATTAAATTCTCTTTTAAGAATTTTGCATCATCTCCTAAAGAAGATTGATTTAATTCAATTTGATCATAAGTCTCTAAATTCATAAAATAATAAATTCCATTCATTTCATAAAGATATTGCATATCTCTTCTATCAATATGGGCAGTTTCAATTTTAATTCCAGCATTGAATCTTTCTTCAATAATTGCACCTGATCTTAAATTTTTTAACTTTGCTGTAACAAAAGCAGCTCCTTTTCCAGGTTTTACATGTCCTAATTCAAGTACAGTATAAATATTTCCATCCATTTGAATGGTCATTCCAACTTTTAAGTCATTTACATTAACCATTTAAAAAAACCTCCATTTATAAAATGATAGGAGAATATAAACTCTTCTCCTACTTTTTTATTTCTTTTCTTTATGTGCCGTATGTTTACGACAATGTGAACAGTATTTATTTAATTCAAGTCTGTCGGTTGTATTCTTAACATTCTTACTTACTCTGTAATTTTCATTATTACATTCTGTACACACTAGAGTCTTATTTTGTCTATTTCCAACTTTTGCCATAATATCCCTCCTCGTTTCCTATAGGTATTATACCAAATATTTAGGAAAAATCAAAAGAAATTTTCACGATTTTATACTTTTCTTATAAATTTGTCAAGGAATCCCTCTCTTTCCTATCCTCTATGAAAGTAATATGTAGAGATTTCTCTAGCAATTCGTCGATTTACATAACTGTGAAAGGATATGCCTGTACTTGGATCTTCTACATCAGGAGAAGTAACTGTAATTGTCATTTCAGGATTTTCTATAGGCGCATATCCAACAAAAGCATTACTGACAGTCGCAGTATCAATTTTTCCATCTCCATCCGTATCTAAAAAGCTCTCGCTAGTTCCTGTTTTTCCAGCGGGATTAGGTGCATCTCCCATGACTCGTTTTCCAAGCCCTATCGTCATTACAGCTTGAAATCCCTCTTGAATCCTTTTTAAATATTCTTCTTTTGTATCTACCTTTCCTTGAAGAATCGGCATTACTTCATAGGCAAGGGATCCTAATGTTTCTACTTGAGTCGGTTCATAGACTGCTTTTAAAAGATGTGGTTGATAACGATTTCCATTCGATGCAATCGTTGTAATATACTGAGATAGTTGAATGGGAGTATACGTATCATACTGTCCAATTGCAAAGTTTAGAAGAAATTCTGGTTTCGTACTTTTTCCAATATATCCAAGACTTTCTACTGGTAAATCAATCCCCGTTTTTACTCCTAATCCAAACTGAGAAAATGTATCACGATAAATTTTAAAAGCATTTGGGTCCACTTTAATATCTGCATTGTAGGAATACTTAGCGCCACCCACTCTCATTGCTATTTTAAATTGATATACATTGGATGACTCAGAAAGTGCAATAATATCGTTTAAACGTCCCACTTGATGGGAGGAACACTTCGCAGGAATTGACTTTAATTTGATACACTCATCGGTCATTACTTCCCCAATTTTTAAAGCATCTGTATTATAACCAACCAACATAGAGGCTCCTTTCACTACACTTCCTGGCGCCATTGGGTCTGTTAAGGCATAGGGAGTAATATCTGTTCCTTGATATCCGTTCCCATTCCATACTAATTTTCTACCCGATATCGCTAAGATTTCCCCTGTGTTTGGTTCTTCAATTACTACATAAGTTTTATCTAAGTACTTTGTATTTGCTTCCCCCTTCGCTCGTATTAATTCCTGATCAATTAACTCATCGACCTTCTTTTGAAGCTCAATATCAATTGTTAGTACAATATCATTTCCTCGAATAGCATCTGATATTTTGGTTAAGCTAGAGTCGTTTTCTTTCAAATAGGTTGCTTTTGTTCCTCTTAATAAACTTTCATACTGTAACTCTAAATTACTTGTCCCTACTCGGTCTGTCAATTGATATCCCATGGCTAAATATTCCTTTTTATTTTCCTTTGTTACGGGACCAATGTTTCCTAAAATAGAACGGAAAGTATCTCCATATAGATATTCTCGTTGCCAAGTTACCTTTGTATTGACCCCATGAAAAGAATCTATGTTTTCTGAAAAGAAAGCATATTCTTCATCCGTTACCCCTTCACTTTTTAATACCTTTTCCTGATAGGAATATCCTTGATTCATTAAATAATATAGATAAGCTGCTTTATAATCCCCTTCCTTAAAAATGGATAAATCTTCTTCTGTAATTCTAGAAATCTTTAATTCCTCGATTTCTTTTGTACTCAGTTCTCTCCGTTTTAATTTTTCATATTCTTCTTCGGTGATTTTTTCTTGACCTTTTTTTGGATACTTTAATAAATAAAATTCTTTTAAATTTCGTACATGTAGCTTGGATGCATCTATCTCTAAATGCTTTTCAATTTCGTAAGCGAGCTTTATTTCCTGTTTTGCCGTTACTTTTTTTTCTTTTTGATAATAAACAACAGGAACTGCAATATTATCTACTAATAAATTGTAATTTCGATCATAGATTCTTCCACGCGGTGCACTTTCCCCTTCAACGATGACTTCTGTTAGATTTTTTAAGTTTTGCTTATAAAAAGCACCCCGTACATAAATAATATGATAGAGAGAATAAAATAAGATGATAAAACAACATCCTACTAAAATTTCTAAGGCAAGGATCCGTTTTCTTAATATTTTATGACTGACTTTCATAAATTTCACCATTTATAGTTTGTGCTTTTTTAAAGAAAACTTGCATATATTTTAATGGGTGATTTTATGTATAAGAATTTATTAAAACAATGGATTACTAATATTCAGAAAGAGGAATTTATTCGGTATTTAAAAATGAATCAATTGTATACGTCAGAGGAAGAAGCAAATGTACTCTTTCGTTTTCTGAAAGAAGACTGGGAAGGAATTTATGATGGGAAAGAAGAAACTTTTTTACGTTTAAAAAAGGAAATATCTCCTGAAACTTATCAAAAATTATATACCCTTTATGAGGAAGCAAAAAAGAAATATCATATTTAAAGCCAGTAAAATTACTGGCTTTTGTTATGTTAACTTCTACTTAAAATATTTATGAATGAATGGATTCTCTCCAACCATCTTCATAGGTTTGATTTCGAATCATTTCGATTTCTTTTTTGTATGGAGCAATTTCTCGATTGATATAGGGAGTTTCTAAAATCTTTGGTATTTCTTCTAATAAGGGATGATAAATAATTTTTAAAAGAAGGTCAAATCCTAAAGTCCCATATCCAAGATTCTCATGACGGTCTTTATGGGCACCTCTTTCATTTTTACTATCATTGATATGAATACATCCAATTTTATCAATTCCTAAGATAGAGTCAAATTCTTTTAGAACGGAGTCAAAGTCCGTTAAATCATATCCTGCATCACTCATATGGCATGTATCCATACAAATACCAAGATTTTCTTTTCTCTCAACACCATCCATGATTTCTTTTAGTTCTTCAAATGTACGTCCAATCTCGGTTCCCTTTCCTGCCATGGTTTCAAGCAGAATTTTCACATCTCCATGATAGTTTAAAAATACACTATTTAATCCACGAATAATCGTCTCTATTCCTTCTTCAATTCCCCTTCCGACATGACTTCCGGGATGAAGAACAATAAACTTAATTCCAAGTGCCTGACAGCGTTCTAATTCTTCTGTTAAAAAACGAACCCCAAACTCTAAATTATCAGGATTCGCTAAATTAATGATGTAAGGTGCATGAGCACCTACCTTATCAAAGGCGACTCCTTCCTTTTTCATTAGCATCAATGCTTCTAGTGTTTTTTCATCATTGATTGGGTATCTTAATGTATTTTGAGGTGCACCTGTATAAAACATAAATGTATTTGCACCATAACTGATTGCTTCTTTCGTACTTTTAAGAAGTTGATCTTGCTTATCAAAAGAAACATGAGAGCCAATATAAAGCATTTTAACTCACCCTTCCACACTGTTCACTACTATAAATAGTAGTATCCCAATTTTTTAAATATCCGTTTTCATCTTTTAATTGGATGTCTTCTAAGCCTTTAATTGTATATAAAGAACGATTGGTCCCTTCCGTGGTTCCACAAAAAGATTGAATTGTTAATTCCATTCGGTTCTTTGCATTCTTCGTAAATATATCCTCTTCCACATCTTCAATATTTGTTAGTGGTAGAGCATTTCTTCCAAGGTCCTGTAACGCTACATAATATTCATATTTTGGTTCATCTGGTGTTCCACGATTGACAATCGCAACATAACTTTTATTTTCTGCATATAAGAAACCATAAGAAGAACGAAAAGAATCTTTTTCTTTTCCTAGCATACTAGTTGAAATAATGGTCACTTCATTTTCTGCAACGGGTAACTTGAATTTTTCTAAAATCGTATCTCTACTGACTATTTCTTGATTTGTAATTGCATCATCTACAAATAGTCGTTTCTTAGAAGTACCAAGATAGCCTGTCACTGCTGGAATTGCAATATTTAGTAAAACAGCAATGATAACAATTGTTGCAAGTAATTCAATTAATGTAAAACCTTTTTGATTCATGTTTTCACATCTCCTATATTAAATATACCACAAATTATTAAAATCGGAAAAGAAAAAGAGTAAAAATACCCTTTTTAAAATTAAAACTTAGTCAGAAACATTACGTACCGTAATTACACCATTAGAACTAATTGCAATATTTTTTGGTATATAATTTTTTCCAGAATTTCCAGAACCAGGCGTTAAACTCATTTGTGTAGCGTTTGCTTGAATATTAGACAGATTCACATCCCCTGCAGAAGAGTTTCCAGTATAACGCGTTACGTAATCTGATTTTGCAATTAACTCTTCCTCAGAAATAATCATCTGTTTAGAATTTTGACCAATTACATATTGTCCATCATCTGCTGTTGCGTAATATTTATAAACTGGAGAATCTCCATCTTCTGATTCATATACAATTACTACATAGGAACTTACAATCGTTCTACTATTATTCTTTCCTGCAACCCCTTCTACAAATGATCCACCATAAGGACTCTTTTTACCACTTTTATCCAGTCTATTTACTAACAATTCAAATGGAATTACGGTAGCATCATACAAATCGGTTGGCATTTCAAACTCTCCCGTAAGTGCTGCATATCTAGCAGCAGCAATATATTGAAGTACATTATCTACATACCCACTCTTTTTGGATGAATTAATATAGCCTGTAACTGCTGGAATCGCAACCGCTAAAAGGATTGATAATATTACGATTACTGCCAATAATTCAATCAATGTAAACCCTTTTTTATTATGTAAATCCATGTTTATATCCCTCTCTTATCATATATATTATATCTTATCCAAAAAACACGGTCAATATTTTAGGATGGTTTTGCCCGTAGTTTACAATTTGTTTATTTATTCTCATTATAACTGTCTGGTAAATCATTTTCATAAAGAGCGTATAGATCTTCTTTTCCCTTTAATTTCGCTAGAAGAGGAAATGATTCTTTGACATCGTTTAAAATATAGATTTTTTCTTTTGAATAATCACTTTCCATCAACCCTTGATAAATTGGCTGAGTTCTCTTTTCACCAATCAATATTACATAGTCTGCAACATTCGCAATTTGCATTCCAAAAATCTTATTGTATTCCTTTTCCTTTACACCAAGTTCAATCATTCCAGGAGTTACTACTACCTTAGTTCCAGGCATCATATCTAAGACTTCCACTGCTCTTTTGGCACCCACTGGATTTGAGTTATAAGCATCATCTATCATGTAAATAGAGCCGATTGGTTTGATTTCTAGGCGATGTTCAATTGGTTTGATTTTTCTAACACCTGTCTTAATTTCTTCCATACTCATCCCAAACTCTCTAGCGAGGGCAATTCCTGCTAGAACGTTATAGATGTTATGATTTCCTAGAAGTTTTGTCGTAAAAGTATAAGATTGATTTTCCTCTTTTACAAAGCAATCAAAACTACTTCCGTTGTTACTACAATGAATATTTGTCGCATAAAGGTCAACCTCATGATTATCAATTCCAATCCAAATTTTTTGACACTTACTTTGAATCTTATAAGATAGCTGCTTTGGATCATCCCCATTTAAAATGGCAATTCCATCATCTGGGAGTGAATCAATCAATTCAAATTTTGTCTTTTGAATATTTTCTTCACTACCAAAACTTTCTAAGTGTGCCGTACCAATTGACGTTAAAATTCCATAACTAGGATGAACCATTTTACATAACGTACGAATTTCACCACATTTATAAGCTCCCATTTCGGCAATAAACACTTCATCAAATTTATCTAGGTGATTATTAATCGTAATCATAAGACCGTATTCTGTATTTAAATTCTGTGGTGTTGGATGTGCAATCATTTTCACATTTAAAATATCACTTAAAATATTTTTACTACTTGTTTTTCCATAACTACCAGTAATTCCTACTACCTTTAATTGAGACATTTTCTTTAACTTACTTGTAGCTTTCAAATAGTAATAATAGTATACACATTTTTCAATTGGTTTATTTAAAATATTCGTAATCCATAAAATAAAATAGACAAAGTAAACCATAATCCCTAGAATCAAAAGAAATAAGAGAGAAGATTCCTTATAAAAGCAAATTAAAATACTTGGAATTAAATATAGAACACTCGTAGTAAAAATCAATCTAAGAACTCTTTTAGTAACTACCAATGGTTTTTTTTCATGTACTTTTTCCTTCTCATCTTTCATACGTATTAAGAAAAATCCAAGAACGTAGATTACAGAGCTTAGGATTAACCATAGTTCTTGATTCAGATAAAAGGCCAAAATCATAAACATTACTGAGAGAAAATCAAAGCTGATAAAAACAGAAATAGGATTTTTAATAATCCATTTTACATAACGATGGTTCATATTATATAAATTCTGTTGTAACATATGCATTGCCTTTTTAGACTTCACAATTAAGTAAAAATATGATGTACAAACAGTAACAAAAATTATCCAGTTCATAAAATTCCCCCTAACTTCCACAGGTTCGAATCGTTCCCGAAACACCTGTAGTACTTCGAATTGCATCATCCGTCGGTGCGGTAATGTTCTTTTTTACCAAAGACATTCTACGGTCCCCATCTAAAGCGGAACGTTCAGTTAAGTATATTCCTCTTGTTTTTCCGTTACTACTCTTTCCTATTAGATTGACATAATAGATTAATTCTTCGTTTTTTCTTACAATGACTACAAAGGATTCTTCTTCATCATAAGGATTTCCTTCTGGATCTGACGGTAAATCTTGGGCATCCAAACAAGATAGATTAACTCGAACAAGTTCTCCATATCCAGGCTTGTTAATTTTATTTCCCAGTTGGTTTCTCGCTAAAGCAATTAACTTTTTGGCATCTCCAATATAGGTTACTTTTTTATTACGATCAAGAGTGGAAATAATATTTGGTACAGCAATTGCCATCAAAATAGATAAAATCACGATTACTGCTAAAAGTTCAACTAAAGTAAATGCATGTTGATTGGATACTTTTTTTAACATTTTATTTCCTCCTCTACTATAAAAAATTATAATATATATTTCCATTTTTTACAAGAAAAAAGGGAGATTCTACCATTTCTTTTATGAAATAAAATTTTCCCCAAAGGAAAAAATTCCATGACGGAATTTTTTAATTTTCTACTTCCTCAAATTGAGAATTATATAAAGTTGCATAGAATCCATTTTTCTTGATTAATTCTCGATGTTTTCCTTGCTCTACAATATCTCCATCTTTCATAACTAAGATTAAATCTGCATTACGGATTGTCGAAAGACGGTGTGCGATAATAAAGCTGGTTCTTCCTTCCATTAATTGATCCATTGCTTTTTGAATCAACACTTCTGTCCTAGTATCTACAGAAGAAGTTGCTTCATCTAAAATTAAAATTTTTGGGTCATTTAGAATCACTCTTGCAATCGTTAATAATTGCTTTTGTCCTCCTGAAATATTATCGGATTCTTCGTTAATTACCATGTTATAGCCATCTGGTAAGGTTCGAATAAAGTGATCGACATGAGCTGCAATGGCAGCATCTTCTACTTCTTCATCAGTCGCATCCAACTTGCCATAGCGAATATTTTCTCGAATGGTATCAGAATATAACCAAGTGTCTTGTAAAACCATTCCAAATGCCTCTCTTAATTCGTTTCGGTCAAAATCTTTTAGATTCTTTCCATCAATTTTAATTGCACCTTGATTTACATCATAAAATCTCATCAAAAGTTTTACCATCGTTGTTTTTCCGGCACCGGTTGGCCCTACAATTGCGACTTTCATTCCGGATTTGATTTCTGAATTAAAGTCATGGATAACGATTTGATTTTCGTTATAACCAAATTGTACGTGCTCAAAACTGATGTTTCCCTTTAGGTTTTCAGCAGAAACTGGATTTTCTACGGTCGGTACTTCCTCTTCTTCTTCTAAAAATTCAAAGACTCTTTCCGCTGCTGCTGCCAGTGCTTGCAATAGATTCATTACTTGTGCAGCCTGAGCAAGAGGCTGAGTAAAACTACGTACATACTGGGTAAATGATAAAATGTCTCCTACTTGAATTCGATTTTGAATGACAAGCCATCCTCCCAAAATAGAAACGACCACATAACCGAGATTTCCAATAAACGTCATAATTGGGTGCATCATTGTTGATAAAAATTGACTTTTCCATGCCGTGTGATAAAGCGTTTCATTCATCTCTTTAAATTCATTTAAGGCTCTTTCTTCTCCGTTAAATAATTTTACAACATCATGTCCTGTATAAATTTCTTCTACTTGACCATTGATATGTCCTAGATATTCCTGCTGTTTTGTAAAATACTTTTGACTATGTTTCACAATCAACATAATAAATATCATAGAAAATGGTACAATCAAAACGGTTACAAGTGTCATTAATGGACTAATTGTAAGCATCATGATGATGACACCGATTGCTAATGTAAATGAAGAAATTACTTGTGTTAAACTTTGATCTAAGTTCTGACTGACTGTATCTACATCATTTGTAATTCGAGATAAGATTTCACCTGTTGTTTTTGATTCAAAATATCCAAGGGGCATTCTATGAATTTTTTCTGAAATACTTTTTCTTAATCCATAAGTTACATTCTGACTTACCTGTGCCATAATCCAGCCCTGAATATAAGAAAATATCATACTAATTCCATATAATCCAAGAAGGGTTAAAAGAATTCCTGAAATTTTATTAAAGTTAATTCCTGCCGTTGTACCTGTAACTCTTCCGATTAATCCATTATAAATTTCTGTCGTTGCATTTCCTAAAATTTTAGGCCCTACAATCGAAAATATGGCACTTCCTACAGAAAATATAACAACTAGAAGTAATAGAAATTTATATTGAGATAAGTACTGAATTAACTTTTTCATCGTTCCTTTAAAGTCTTTGGCTTTTTCAGAAGACATTCCGCGTCCACCTGGACCGTGCCTACGAGCAGGGGCTTTTCTCTTTTCTTGTTCACTACTCATTTTCTAACTCCTCCTTTGTTAATTGACTAGAAGCAATTTCTTTATAGATTGGGCAAGATTTTAGCAATTGTTTATGTGTACCCTTTCCAACAATCTTTCCTTCATTTAAAACAATAATTTGATCTGCATGAAGAATTGTACTAATTCTTTGGGCAACAATTAAAACAGTTGCATCTTTTGTTTCTTTCTTTAATGCTTTACGAAGCTCGGCATCTGTTTTAAAGTCAAGAGCTGAAAAACTATCATCGAAAATATAGATTTCTGGATTTGTTGCAATTGCACGAGCAATCGATAATCTTTGTTTTTGCCCTCCAGATACGTTCGTTCCACCTTGAGATACACTCGAATCATATTTTTTCTTCTTCTCTTCGATAAATTCTTCTGCCTGAGCAATTCTCGCAGCACGTATGATTTCTTCTTTTGTAATATCCTGTTTCCCATAACCGATATTAGAAGCAATGGTTCCCGAAAATAAAATTCCTTTTTGTGGAACAAATCCTATTTTTTCATGTAATTCTTGAAGTTTTACATCTTTGATATTTACACCATCGACTAAGATTTCTCCTCCACTGACATCGAAAAATCTAGGAATTAGGTTAATCAGTGTACTCTTTCCACTTCCAGTAGAACCAATAAATGCCGTTGTTTTTCCTGGCTCTGCTGTAAAGGTAATATCCGTTAACACATCTTCATCGGAATCTGGATATTTAAAGTTTACGTTCTTGAATTCTACAAGCCCTCGTACACGCTTACTGAATGTCTTTGGACGAGAAGATTCTAAAACTGCAGGTGTTGTTCTTAATACTTCTGCAATACGATTGGCTGAAACATTGGCTCTTGGGAACATGATGGAGAACATTGAAACCATAATGAATGCCATGACGATTTGCATTGTATATTGAATAAATGCGAGCATGTCTCCTACTTGCATAACACCAGCATCAATTCCGTGGGCCCCTTTCCATATAATTAAAATACTAATTGCATTCATGATAAACATAATCGTTGGCATTAACATTGTCATCACGCGATCTACAAATAACGTAGTCCTTCTTAAATCGCTGTTTGCTTTATCAAAACGGGCTTCTTCCTTCTTTTGATTACTAAATGCACGGATGACTGGAATTCCACTTAGAATCTCACGAGTTACTTGATTTAATCGATCAATTAATTTTTGTACTACTTTGAATTTTGGCATTACCAAAGTAAACATGAAAATCATTAACACCATAATAGCAAGAACTGCAACGGCAATAATCCATGCCATCGAAGAGTTTGCATCCATGGCTTTGATAACACCTCCAACCCCAATGATTGGTGCATAAAACATGATACGTAGCATAAACACCATAACCATTTGTACCTGTTGGATATCATTGGTTGTACGTGTAATTAAAGATGCTACTCCAAATGATTTAAATTCTGTGGTTCCAAATTTCATTGTTTTCTCAAAGACAGCATTTCTTAAATCCCTGGCAAGTTTTGCAGCAGTTCTCGCCCCAAAAAAGCCAACAGAAATTGCCAAAGCCATATTTAATAAAGCAATTCCAAGCATCTTAGCGCCAGATGTAAAAATATAATTCGTTTGAATTTTGTCAACATTCATCTCTAGTTTCTGATATTCTACCTTTACAGAAGCAATGGCACTCTGTGTCGCAATTGATTCTGGAAATCCCTCTAGTTGATCAGAAAAACCTTTTCGAATGGTAGAGAGTTCTTCACTCGGTGCCATATGAAAAAGATCCATTAATGAAAAATTTTGTAATTCTTGTGGAAAAGATGCTTTTAATCTTTCTTGAATTTGTTTACTCTCCTCTGTATCTGAAGATACCATATAATAAATTAACATTGGCTGCGTTAGAATTTCTTCCAGTTCTTCTCTTTCCTTTTTTGAAGTTTTTTCTAGTAAATAAACTTCTTCACTTTCTAATTTTGGATATTTTTTTACTAATTTTTGATATTCCTTTTCTGTCATAGAATTCTTATCTACCAAACGATAATGATCTAAAACTGTCTGTTTTTTAGAGTCATCTACAAAAAGTAAAATATCTTCTAATGAAGTTTTTAAAATCGCTGTAGGTGCAACCTCTTCAATTCCACCTTGCTGAACACCCACATTAATAATTCTAGAAGTATAATCTGGTAAAGTAAGATCACAAATTGCCATTACAATTAATAATCCAATGATAATTAAAATTGGCAAAATAGATTTCTTTAAATAACCAAATATTTTAAACATTATTATCTTTCCTCCTTAAAATACCTGTCCTAATTATTTCTAATCGTCTGCAGTAATTTGTTTTTTCTCTATCCTTTTCTAAAGGATTGATTAATGTATAAGTAACTGAACTCATCGTCACTAACATTACGAGTGAAAAAATATCAAAGAGTTCTTCTTCTGATTGGTAATTATAAAGGTTCTTATCTATATAGTTTAAAATTTCTTGATGATTCTTTCTAATTACATCTTTGGGTGGTTTTAGTTTTATTTTCTTCTCTGTTGTAAATCTCATATTTAAAAACATATTTTTAAATAATTTTCCTTTTTCCTTTGTAAAACAAGATTCTATTAATGTTTCATACAGAAGTTCAAATGCTTGAATAAAGTCTCCCCTACACTTTTCAATATTTTTTAACAATCTGTGATACGTTTTTGTCATGTACTTTTCTAAAATATAGAAATATAAATCCTCTTTATCTTCAAAATACATATAGAAACTTCCCCTAGAAACCCCTGCATCTTGAATGATTCGATTAATAGAACTTAAAGAAAAATCAACTCGAGAGAACTCCCTTTCTCCCGCATCTAATAATTTTTCCTGTTTTTCTAAAGGTAAATGAAAAAATGTTTTTGTTGGCATAAACCACCTCTTTATGACAAATCGCCATACCTTTTCATTATATGATGACAGCTTGTCATATGTCAACAATTCAATTAAAAAAATTACAAAAAAAAAAACGAGTACTAGATTGTTTTGTGCTTCTTTAGTACTTGTTCATATAATCGATTCATGTGCTGATAGTTCAAGAATGGAATCATTTTTTCTAGATACCCTGCTCGATGATTTAAATAGTCTAAATAATAACTATGTTCCCAAACATCAAAGGCTAAGATAGGAATCATTCCGTACATATAGGGAGAATCTTGATTGGCTAGATTTAGTAGTATTAAATCATTATTATTGTTGACTGCTAAAAAGGTATATCCTGATCCAGGTAGTTCTGCTGCTAAAGAAAAGAGTCTGTCTTCAAATTCACCGATTCCCCCATATTTTTCAGTTAACTTTGATTTTAATGGTTCAGGAACTTCTATTTTTGTAGGAGTGATACTTTGAAAGTACAATTCATGATTTAAAACGCCTCCTGTTTGAAAGAGAATACCATCGCGAATGGCAATAGGAAAAGCATCAATATTTCGATACAAAAGGGATGGTTCATAATTGAATGAAAAATTTTGACTGATCAGTAATTGATTCAGTTGATTCACATATCTTAAATAATGTCCCTCATAATGGTTTTTTAAAGTTCTTTCAGATAATGCAGAAGTGAATGATGAAAAATCATAAGAAAGTTGAATTGGCTGATACATATAATTCCTCCTGTTTAATTGTATGCGCAAAAATCTTTTTATATCAATCAACACTTTCAAACAAAAAGCAATCAGAGATTACTTTTCTTTTATTTTGACGAATTTTATTTTTTTATTTTCTTTCTGACAAAATTGTTGATATCGGCTTAAATGTTTTTCGGTATCCATCAATCAAGCCATACTTTAAAATTGCCTCTACATGTTTTTTGGTTGGATATCCTTTATGGCTTTTAAATCCATACATGGGATACTTCTTATCTAATTCAATCATCATTCGATCACGTGTTACTTTGGCAATGACAGAAGCCGCTGCGATGGAAATACTTTTTGCGTCTCCTTTGATAATTGAAGTACTAGGCATTTCTAATTGCTCTAATTTCATAGCATCGATCAGTACATGTTCTGGTTTGATAGGAGCCTGTTCAATCGCTTCATACATTGCTAATTTGGTTGCTTCATAAATATTCACTTCGTCAATTACTTTTTCATCCTTCATGCCAATGGATACACTCAGTGCATGCTCCATAATATATTGGTAGAATTGTTCTCGTTTCTTTTCAGTTAATTTTTTAGAGTCCGTTAATCCCTCCAAGACAAAGTCATGTGGTAGAATCACACAAGCAGTTACAACCGGTCCAATTAAAGGTCCTCTTCCTACCTCATCCACTCCGGCAACAAATTGAATACCATTGCTCCATAACTCATGTTCAAATTGATAAAGATCTACTTCTGTTTTCATTTGCTAACTCCTAGGCTTGGAACTTCCACTGAGATTAAATGATCCGAATTATAATATTGTTCAATTGATGAATTGATTTTTGACAGATAATCTAGAGTCGCAGGAACATTTTCAAAGTTTCCCCCACCATTATATTCACGATACACTTCATCCATATTCACGATTCCATTTCGACGAACATTTCTTGTACAAATATCTTCTAAAATATAAGCGGCACATTCAATGTTTACTTTATCATCATTTTTAATTTGATCAGGAGTATATCCCAGTGCTTCAAATAATGCTGGATAATTAGCAGGATTAATTTGCATAATGCCTTCATCCCCACTGCAACCAACCTTCGCATGATTATCAAACTTGCCATCGGACTCTACATGAGCAATCGACATTAAAGAAATATAAGGAATATTATACTTTTCGGCCATTTGATACATATAGATATTTAAATCAGTTGGTAAAAGAGGTTGATTATATAAATATAACATATTGCTTTTTGAATCCACTTTTGAGTTTTCTTCTAAATCTTCTTTCTCCATAGAAAAATCGGAATTGGAAATAGGATTCATCACTACTTTGCTTTCCTCAGGAACTAATTCTACATCTTCATCTTCCTTTTGAAAGTCTGATTCAATGCGAGTAATTTCATTCAATGTATCTACATCAGAATCTATATGAAAGGCGTATAAAACACAACCAATACCAAGTGCTGTTGCACCAATCACAAATTTTTTCATTCTACTAAGCAATATTTCTGTAGCGGTTTTTTCATCCACTATTTTCTTGGGTAATTCTTCTTGTTTTTTAATAGCTTCTAGCGTTGTTTTAAATACAACATCCTTGGGATAAGATGCATAATTTACCAATTGAATGATTTCTGTTTGAGCTTCCTTGGAATTCAATCGAATATTCATTGCACCAGTTTTATCTTGCCAATATAAGTTCACTTCTTCGGCAATTCCCTCAAATTGCTGTTTCATGGAATCAATATCTTTGGTTCTTATCTCGTGTACAATGATACCATCTTCCTCAATTTCTAAAAGATAATCTAATTCTTCTCTTACAATTTTTAATACTCTTTTTTTTACATCTTTATTTGGATTTTTCAAATATACTTTTTCTTCTATATCCAATACATTTTCATTCATAGAATCACCCACTTTAAGTCCATTATATACTAAAACATTCCTTAATTAAAAAGAAAAAGAAAAAGAAGACAAAACTTTACAAATAAAATTTATTCTTCTCTTTCCTCTAATCGATCTAATGTAATAGGACCAAACATACCTTCTTTAAAATCTCTCACAATTAATTGATAAACCTTATCGTAGTCAAATTCTCCACCCTTTGCTAAAGCCCCACGCTTTTTGGCAATGGTAGATAAGGTTGGTTCTATGTCAGAAAAATCAATCGTATCTAGCCCATATCGATTCAATAATCGTTCCGGATAATATTCCATCAATATTTTTAAAATAAAGGTAGCAAGTACAGAAACATCTAGAATCTCTTCACGGATTGCAGAAAAGCAAGCAAGAATTGTCGCTTGTTTTTGATTTTCAAGTTTTGGCCATAATATTCCCGGAGAATCTAAGAGTTCGATATCTCTATGGATTCGAATCCATCCTAAATTTTTTGTAACTCCTGGGCGATTTCCAATGACAGTTGCTTTCTTTCCTACTAGACGATTAATTAATGTACTTTTTCCTACATTTGGACTTCCTACGATTAAAGCACGAATTGAACGTGGCTTCATTCCCTTTTCTTTTCGTTTTAGGTTCATCTCCGTCATACACTCTTTTGTTAAAGAAACAATCATGGAAACATTTTTCCCCGTTAATAAATCTACTGGAACCACTTGATATCCTTGTTTTTTATAAAATTCTAGAATTGTATCTGTTTCCTTTTTATCACATAAATCGTATTTTGTAACAATTAATATTTTAGGTTTTCCTTTGATTAAAGAGTCTATATCTACGATTTTAGAACTCAGTGGCATCCTTGCATCAATTACCTCATAAACAATGTCAATTAATGACATCTTTTCAGCAATTTCTCTTCGTGTCTTTGCCATGTGTCCTGGGTACCAGTTTATATTTGTCGAATTTTGTCGATTATTTTCCATCACTTTTCACTTCCTTTATTTCAAATATATCCAATATCTTTTATATGTATTATCTAATTTTTCATCATAATAACTATTTTCATATATTCCGTCATTATTTTCAATTACTTTTGCTGAAGCCATATTATCTTCTCTACAACTAACCAATACTTTTTCAAGACCGATTTCTTTTGCTTTTTCTAAAGCCAACCCTAACATTAAAGTTCCATATCCTTTTTTTCTTTCGCTTGGTCTTATTAGATAACCAATATTACCACCATGATTAATAAGTTCCCCTTTGATTATATGCCTTAAATTAAATCCACCTACCAATTTATTATCATTAAATACGCCAAATGTTGTTTGAGGAGAGTATTCAGATTTTATTAATTCTTGGTGTTTATTTTTTTCTAGCTGTTCTAAAAAAGAGTCATAATCATCTATTTTCTTAATATTTGATAATCCTTCAAAATTACTATCAAAATTATTTATTTCATTTATCATATCCAATAATTGGGGTTTATCTTCTTTTTTAAATTCTCTTGCTATAAGCATAAATTAAATTCCTTTCTATATTTTTTAAAT
>DLAC01000032.1 GCA_002493865.1 Caryophanales bacterium UBA7057 | reverse complement strand
AATCAAGAAATCAACTATAAGTACAACAAGGATGGAATTCGGACAGGGAAAACTATCAATGGAGAAATAACAAGTAAAATATTACGATAATGGTGGGAATTTTGTTATTGCTGTTGCTATTTTCGGATTGGTAGTAGTAGAACTAATGGTTGTAAATTATAAACCTGTAGTTTCATTAGTTAATGCAATTGATGGTGCATTCTCATATCCTGTTTTAGAATATTTTTAAATTATTTTCATGAAATTATATGAATTATAAATACTTTAAGTTATAATTTAATTAGAGAATTTATTATAGTTATTTAGGGGGTGAGCTAATGCAAACTTTACAGATAAGAAATTCAACAGCAGAATTTTTAATTTTTACAAATCAAAGCAGACAGAAGACAATTGAAGTAATAGTAGATGATGAATCAGTATGGCTTAGTCAAAAATTAATAGCTAAGCTTTTTGATACAACTAGAAATAATATTACAATGCATTTAAACAATATTTTAGAACACGAATTAGATAGAAATTCAGTATGTAAGGATTTCTTACATACTGCTGAAGATGGAAAAAATTATAAGACTAAATACTATAATTTGGATGCTATTATTTCAGTTGGTTTTAAAGTCAATAGTAAAAGAGCAATAGAATTTAGACTGTGGGCAATTAATGTATTAAAACAATACTCTGTTAAAGGGTATGTCTTAGATAAAGAAAGACTGAAAAACGGAACATTCTTAAATGAAAATTACTTTGATGAATTACTCCAAGAGATTAGAGAAATTAGAATTAGTGAAAGAAATTTTTATCAAAAAATTACTGATATTTATGCTACTAGTTTAGATTATAATAAAAATTCTTCAATCACTAAAGAATTCTTTAAAACAGTACAAAACAAAATGCACTTTGCAACACATGGCAATACTGCTGCAGAAGTAATAGTAGAACGAGCAAATCATAAAAAAGAACACATGGGGCTTACTACTTGGAAAAATTCTCCAAATGGAAAAATCATGGCAACTGATGTTGTTGTTGCTAAAAATTATTTAACAGAAGAGGAACTTAAGTCTTTAGAAAGAATCGTTACAATGTATTTGGATTATGCAGAAGATCAGGCTGAAAGGCATATTCCAATGACTATGGAAGATTGGAAAAAAAAATTAGATGTGTTTTTACAATTCAATGAAAGGGAAGTATTAGATAACCCTGGAAAGGTTTCTCATAAAGTTGCAGAAAGTTTTGCTTTATCAGAGTTTGAAAAATATAGAATTGTACAAGATAAATTATTTGAATCTGATTTTGACAAGTTTATGATTGAAATGAAAAATGAAGAAATGAACAATTAAAAATTGGAAGCATTTAGATGAAAAATCTTCCAATATTTGGTTGCTCAATTTATCATTTTTAGAGTATAATTTTAATAGTAGGTGGGAGTATGAAAAGAAAATTTTTAATTTTATTATTGATTTGTTTATTAATACCATTTCATGTAGAAGCTATAGATTCTGTTTTAGTTACAGGTTCTAATATTACAGGTGTTGGAGAAGCTAAAGTAGGAAATGAAATTGATTTATCTTTTTCTATTAATTTTTCAGGAGTAGGAGATACAGGAGACCATGCTTTTTATATTGCGGGTATTGAATATGGTATAGAATGTAATCAACAAGTATTATTACCAACCACATTTACTCATGATGCATGGAATACGCAAGTTGCTGGAGACTCTGGACGTTATTCTGTATATGCTATTTATGATGGAAATGATGCTTTCAGTACCCAATGTCAGGACGAAGTATTTTGTAATAATATCAATACAACCATTCGTTTTTTTGTAAAACAAACAACAGATGTTGTTACGATGGTTAAAATTAATAATGTTAAAGTGTGGTATGTAGATTTAGCGCAAGTAGATGAAAATAATCTAGAAGAATCTATTAAAAATAATATGCATCAGTATAGTGTATCACCAAATACTTATAAATCCATCTTAATTAATCAAACCGAACAAACAGAACTACAAGAACCTAAGAGTGAAATTGGAACTACTCAAACCGAAACTCCTAGCGTTCCGCCCATCACAGAAAATATTCAAGATAAAGTCGCTCCTAAAATTACTTCTACTCCTAGTCCAAGTGAAAATCAAGTAACAGAAAAATCCAATAATAATTTTTTAAGTTCTTTGCAGGTTGAAAGCTATGATCTTTCTTTTGATAAAAATAAAAATGATTATGAGATTGAAATAAAAAAAGATGTAAATACCTTAAATGTCACTGCCTCTTTAGAAGATGGAAAGGCTACTTATAATATCATTGGTGCTGATAACTTAAAAGAAAATAATCATCAAGTAAAAATAGAAGTAACTGCTGAAAACGGAGAGAAAAGAACTTATACAATTTCAGCCAAAGTAGAGGGGGCTGATACAGGAAGTACGACTACTATAAAAAAGAAAGAGAAGAAGAAACAGAAATTTAAAATCAAATTAGAAAAAAAGCATTTTATCATTGGTGGGGTTCTCCTATTTATTTTACTGATTGCATTTATCATTATTAAATTCAAAGATAGAAAAATAGATAAAGCACTTAAGGATCTATAAAATATTAAAATTTTTTCTTACAGAAATTCTAAAAAAGTGTTATAATATACGACAAACAACTTGATGTTTTGACACGATTTTAGAATTTATTTTATTTAAGGGGGATTCAAATGTTCGAATTAGGAGAAAAAGTCATTTATAAAAAGGATTTATGTACAATTAAGGAAATTAAAAAAAATCATTATCATGGGAAGGATTACTATGTATTAGAGTCTTTCAAGGATCCATCTTTAAAAATAGATATTCCGACAGATAATTTGGGAGGATATCTAAGAAAAGTAATGACCAAAGAAGAAGCAGAAAGTTTTATTTCACAAATACCAGGAATTGATCCAATCGAAGTAGATGAAAGAAATTTAGGATATGAATATCAATCTCTTTTAAATACAAATAATTCTGGGGATTTAATTCGAATTATCAAAACAACTTATTTAAAATCAAGAGAAAGAGAAAAGAAAAATAAGAAACCATCGGATCGAGATCAAGAGTATTTAGAAAAAGCACAAAACTACTTATATAATGAACTATCCGTTTCGTTAAATCTTTCCTATGAGGAATGTAAGGATTATGTATTATCCAGAATAGAACAAACGGTTGAATAGAAAATATTTTTAAACAAATAAGAAAATACTTGACAAAATCAAATAAAAGTGTTAAAATATGTGCCAATTTAGGAGGGGGTATTATGCAAAAGGAACAAGGAACTATGGCCATTGAGGCCGTTCGTAAATATGATTCTCAATATGTAAACCAAGAATATAGAGACAAAATGGTTTCTATGGGAAACAGATATATCCAAAAAATGCATAGAGAACTTTTAAAAGAATACAAAGAACAATTATTAGAAAATTTAAAGAAATTTCAAAATCCAGAAACAATTACTAGAGAAGAACTTTTAACTAGTATTGATTTTGTACATAAGGTAATTCCTGCTATAGAAGAAATAGAACACTATTATGCAGATAGTAGAGTTAGAACTGTAAAAAAAGATATTGCTGATCTTCGTGTTATCATCGATTTATATCAAGATGTATATGATTTAGACAAAGAATTTGAAGCAATCTCTAATCATGGTATATTCACTAAAGCAGATGAAATGGTTGCTTATGACCGAATTCAAAGAAGTGTTAGTCAGTTACAAGATCATTTAATAGAAAAAGGAATTCTTGTCCCTGAAATAGAAGAACCAACTAGTGAGATTAAGGTAACTGAGGGAGAAGTAGCTCAATATAAGGAAACTTTAAAAAATAGTCTAGAAATGATTCAAAATCTAAAAGATGCAACTGTTTTAGATCTTCTTAGTATGATTCAAGATTATTTTGAAATCGAAGATAAGAAAGATGCTTTTGATTCTTTATATCAATCTACTGAGGATATGAGTGTTCGTGTTGATATTCTCTATATTGTAGATGCTTTAGAGAGTTTTGAAAAAGTATTACCACTGGCATCTCATTTTGATAAAATGAATTTAGATACTAAAATCGGAGATTATTTAAACTCTGTGTCTTCCAAAGAAAGAGAAGAAATTGAAGAAGAAATCTTAACAATTGAGTCTTCAAGTAAGAAAACAGAGGATGATTATGATGAAGATAAATTACTTGACTTTGATTCTGTATTAAAAGATGTTAATACAAAATTAGATGGAATACAAAACGAATCCATCGATGATGTAATCGCATCTTTAGAAAACGATGGAATGATTCCAGTAGAAGAATCATTAGAAGTACAAGAAGAATCTTCCAAAGACGCAAAAGTTTCCATGATGGAAAAACGTCGTTTAAGAAAAGAAGCAAGAAGAAAAATCAGAATGCATTCTAGAAACTTAAAACGTGCAAGAAGAGAATACTTAAAACAAATTAAAAATTTACAAGGACAATTAAATCACAATTTAACGTCTGGGCTTACTTTTATGTTCGTGAAAGAGTATAGAAATCATTATTATCAAGATAAATTAAAGACCATTCGAAATAGAATCGAAAGAAAGTATGGATCTGTGATTGCCAGACAATTAAAGAAGGATTCTAAAATTCAAATGGGTAGAAAAAGAATTTTAACTGCTATGAAACAGTTAAGAGAAGGCTTTGACGAGTTACTAAACATAGAAGTAGAAAAATCTGATGGAACTATTACCAATCTTTTAGAGGCTCAAAATCTATCGGAAGTACAATTTCAATTAATGATGGAAACCGTTCCAATCTTAGTAGATACCATTGAAGAAAACATGAGAATGGTCAGATTTGGTGGAAGAGTAAAACCAATGGAACATCATTCTACAGATTTAGAGTTTGAATATCTTGAAGAAGAACCATTCCAAATCGAGGAAATTGAAGAAGAAGTCGCTCAGGAAGAAAAAATACCTGTAGAGGAAGTTCATGAAGAAGTAGCATATGAGGAAGAGATTCCTGAAGACGAGATGTACGATGAAATCATAGAATATCCTGATATCAAACCAACAAGAACTTTAATGCGTAATTCAAATTATCATTATAATACATGTAAAATCTTATTAGGGCTTGAAAAGAGAAACCTTCGTGGAGATGAATTTGAACAAATTTGTCATAGACTTAGTAAAGAACTAAAAGCTAAGAGAAATTTAGTGGAAGAAGACGGAAAATTATGGTATGCCTATAAGTGTAGTGTAGAAGAAATTAATAATAAGATTCGTAAATTAAGATTTGCTTCCAATATTGAAATAGATCATATTATTGAAAAGATTCATGAAGAATGTAAAGATTTTATTTCTTACTTTGAAGCATATCAAGAACATAATCATAAAACTTTCAAAGAGAAAATTGAAAATTTCTATACATCTACTCTAGAAGATATTCGTGAAATTATATCAGGGGATGAGTATGATGAAGCCAGTGAATTCAAGAATCCAGATTACGATTTAGATTTTGAATTCATCAATATTCATGCTGGGGATGAAAAACCATTATTAGAAAGAGTTGAAGCTCAAGAAGTAGAATATACGCCAAGAGATTTAAAAGAGTTAGATGTGATTTCAGTAGTTAGAAATCTTTCCATTCATGACGATATCGTAGAACAAGGAACTTATAGAATGGAAGAAACTGCAAAAGAAGAAACACCAATTATAGTATTAGGTGTTAAAAGTGAAAATACTTATACACCATTAATTGATCTAGCTACAATTGAAGCACAAATTAGATTCTTAGCACAACAAGAAGATCCAGATGAAGAGGTTTATCAAAAAGCAATTTCTTAAGTATAAAGAAAGTGGGTTTTAGAAACCTGCTTTTTCTTTTCCCCTGATTTATTTTTAATATTTATATTACGGAATTGTAATGTTTTGTAAGATGAAACAAACGATTCCATCTAGATTTTATATTACAATGAGTATGGAGGAGAAAAGATGAAAAATAAATTATTTACCGTGATTGCTGTCATACTATTTTTATGTTGCTCTATTGGAGTTGTTTACTATATGGAACACTATGAAGGAGTCTATTATACACAAATTGATCATACAAAGGTAAAAAAATTATCTACGAATGATTCCATGAAATATGAGTATACACTAACTAGTTATGACAAAAAGGGACGAAAAAGGACTCTTAAATTTAAAACAAGTCGAGAACTTCGAGAAGGTGCCTATCTCAAACTTGAAGTTCGGGCATTTGGTGTTCATCAATGGGAAGAAGTCCAATTTCAGGATTTATCCGAAAAAGTACAAGAAAAGTTTGAGTGAAATATTTTTTACCATCCTATTTAGGCAAGAAAGAGAAAGCGATAGTTTTCTTTTTCTTTTTATAGTATAATAATTTTGGTGATGAAGTTGAGAAAAGTAGTGATCATTGGAGCAGGCGCTTCTGGATTAACCGCAGCCATTGTATTAAAAAGAAGAGGGATTGATGTTATCCTTTTAGAAAAAAATAATCAAGTTGGGAAAAAAATCTTAGTAACTGGATCAGGAAAATGCAATTACTTTAATGAAAAATTTGAAAAAGAATTCTTTACTTCTAAGAATCCAGAAACACTAGGAGAGATGATGACCGATGAGAACATAGAAGATGCCAAACAATTTTTAACCAGTATTGGAATTGTTCCTAAAATAAAAAATGGGTATTATTACCCAAACTCTATGAAAGCAGTAAGTATTCAAAATAGTTTACTAACTGAAATTAAAAATTTGAATATCCCTATTTTTTATAATACAACGGTCATAGAAATGAAAAAAGAGGGACATTTCTTTTTAAAAACAAATCAAGAAATAATAGAGGCAGAACATGTGATTGTCGCAACAGGATCTAGAGCATACTTTGATACAGAAGAACCTAGCCTTATTTTGCATTCTTTAGAAAACATGGGTCATACGGTTGTACCTATTTACCCAGGTCTTGTTCAATTAGAAGCAAAGGGGAGCTTTTTTAAGGAATGGGCAGGCATCCGATTAGATGCCAAAATCTCTTTTTCCAATCCGCAAATAAGAAAAGATGTCGTTGGTGAATTGCAATTGACAGACTATGGAATCAGTGGTATTTGTACTTTGATTTTAAGTAATACACTTGTCCCTTTATTAAAAGAAAAAAGTCAAACCATTACGATTAATTTTTTAAATTCTTTTCATATTTCTACCAAAGAAGAAGCAAGACGTTATTTAGAAAATAGAAATCAAAATTTACCGAATCGCTCTCTCGATCAACTTTTTGATACCATTTTAGATTATAAGTTAACCAATCTTTTATTAAAACTTTCCGATATTCCACTTCATACTCGAATGGAAGATGTAGATGCGAAGAACTTAGATACATTTTTAAAAAATTTAGTTTCTTTTCCACTTTGTATTACTGGTTCTAAATCTTATAAAAATGCCCAAATTTGTTTAGGTGGAATTGATATTCGCGAAATCGATGTGAAAACCATGGAGTCTAAACTCATAAAGAACTTGTATGTGATTGGAGAAGCATTGGATGTGAGTGGTGAATGCGGTGGATATAATTTAGGTTTTGCTTGGATTTCTGGTATAAAAGCAGGAAATGGGGTTCGTTCAGATGATTAGAGTAAGACAAATTAAGGTAAAATTAGAAGAGAATACGAACGAACATATTTTAAAGGAAGCCAGTAGAAAACTTAAAATTTCGCCTTCTGATATCCTTTCTTTTGAAATCAAGAAGCAATCGTTGGATGCTAGAAAAAAAGACTCTATTTTTTATATTTATGAATTGGAAGTAAAAACAAACAAAGAAAAAGAAATCTTAAGAAAAAACCATTCTTCGGATATCGTTTTATCTTTCAAAGAGGAATACCAATATCAAGTAACAGGAACTAAGAAACTTCTAGGCCGTCCCATTGTGGTAGGAAGTGGCCCTGCCGGTTTATTTGCAGCATATTTACTCGCAGAACATCATTATCATCCACTAATCATCGAAAGAGGAGAAGACGTAGATTCTAGAATTCAAACCGTCGAAGAATTTTGGAATGGTGGTACACTAAATCCAGAATCGAATATTCAATTTGGAGAAGGAGGAGCAGGCACATTTTCTGACGGAAAGTTAAATACACTCGTGAAAGATGTTTCTTTTCGTGGGAAAAAAGTATTTAAGACCTTTGTTTCTTGTGGAGCGCCTAAGGAAATCATGTACTTACAAAAGCCTCATATTGGAACGGATATTTTAAGAACCGTTGTAAAAAATATGAGAGAAAAAATCATTGAAATGGGTGGAGAGTTTCGCTATCAAACGAAATTAACAAATCTTTTAATTCAAGATGGAAAACTAAGTGGAATTGAAGTGAATCATCAGGAGCAGATTCCTTGTGAATGTTTGGTTTTAGCCATCGGTCATAGTGCGCGTGATACGTTTCAGATGCTTTATGAGAAGGGAATCCAAATGGAAGCAAAGCCCTTTGCCGTTGGTGTTCGTATTATGCACCCACAAAAGATGATCAATGAATCACAATATGGTAAATATGCAGAATTGCTTCCGCCTGCGAGTTATAAATTAACTTATACCACAAAGAAGGGAAGAGGAGTTTATTCATTTTGTATGTGCCCAGGAGGATATGTAGTCAATGCTTCTTCGGAAGAGGGATACTTGGCAATTAATGGAATGAGTAATTATGCAAGAGATGGAGAAAATGCAAATAGTGCCCTTGTTGTAACGGTTGGACCAAAAGATTTTGGCGTTTCTCCTTTATCAGGAATGTTTTATCAAAGAAAACTAGAAGATGCCGCCTATCGTCTTGGTAAAGGGAAAATTCCAATTCAACTTTTCAAAGATTTCAATCAAGACATAAAAACAAAACTGCTTGGTGAAGTAAAACCCACTTTTCAAGGAGAGTATGAATTTAGTAATTTAAATGATATTTTACCTGTAGAAGTAAGTGATGCTTTAAAGGAAGCAATTCCTGTTTTTGGAACAAAAATTCAAGGATATGATCGATGGGATACGATTCTTTCAGGGGTTGAAAGCAGAACTTCTTCTCCTGTTCGAATTGTAAGAAATGAACAATTCTTATCGAATATTTTTGGCATTTACCCCTGTGGAGAAGGTGCGGGGTATGCAGGAGGAATTACTACTGCAGCAATTGATGGTATTAAAGTTTTTGAGGAAATTGCTAAAATTTATCAAAGTGAGGAATGAGCATGAAAGAAAATACTGTATTAATTATTGCCAATGAGAAAATGTATGAACATCTAATGATTGGAGTCTATCAACGGGATTTTAATCATTTGGAAAAATCACATGCCAATATTTATCAAGAATTTTGTCATGAATATTTTCCTGAATTAGAAGAATTAATCACTGAAAATATGATTGGAACCGATTGTGCGGATTTATTTTCAAGACTGGGTCATCTATCTTATGTTCGTTTTTCAGATTTTATAGAACTATACATTCCAAATCCCCATCAATTATCTCCGATTCAAAAAGCATGGCTAAATGAAAATTATCATACTTTAAGCGAGGAATATAGGATGGATATATGCATTCTAGTAAAACAAGAGGGCTTTTCCCTTATGAAAAAATATGAATCTAGTGTTGTAAAAGAAGGAGTAATCGAAGAACTCAAAGGAATTGTCATGGAAAAGGACAAGAAAACAATCAGATGAAATCTTACAGAACTGTAAGATTTTTTTGTTTTTCTTATGCTATAATTGATACGGAGGCCGATATGAAAAAGATATTAATTATTGAGGATGAAGAAATCGTCGCAAATGAATTATGTAATTTACTAAATAATTCTGGATATGAAACATTTCTACTTGAAGATTTTAAAGACGCAAAAGAAGAGATTTTAAAAAAGTCTCCTGACTTAATTCTATTAGATATTAACATTCCATATAAAAATGGGTGTCTTCTCCTTCAAGAATTAAGAAAAGAATCAGCCATTCCTGTTGTTATGGTGACGAGCAGAAACAGTGAAACTGATGAAGTTTTATCCATGAGTTATGGGGCGGATGACTTTATCACAAAGCCTTATAATCCTAATATTTTATTACTAAGGATTGCAGCTGTTTTAAAAAGAAGTGGTTCTTTTTCAGAAATTCAAACTTATAAAGAATTAGAAATTCATCTCCAAAAAGGGATTATTAAAAGGGAAGGAAAAGAAGTCATTTTAACGAAAAATGAAATGATTATTCTAAATTATCTACTGTCTCATCAAAATAAAATTGTCTCTCGGGATGAATTAATGACAGATTTATGGAACAATGATGAATATATTAACGATAATGCACTCACTGTCAATATTAGCAGATTACGTTCTAAATTAAAAGAGGTAGGGTATCCTAACGCAATTGAAACGAGAAAGAAAGTTGGGTATATCTTATCATGAAACTTACTCGCTTTTTAAAAGATAAATTATATTTTATTCTTACCTTTTTAGGAGTCTATCTAATTTTAATCTTGATGTTTTTGGCATTTCGAATTGATTCTTCCTTAATCATTGCGACAAGTATCCTGTTATTCTTTTTTGTAAGTATTACTCTTTTGATTGAATATGTTAGAAAAAGAAATTTTTATACCCATTTATTATCTAATATAGAAGCTTTAGATAAGGCTTATTTAGTTTTAGAAACGATAGAAAAACCAACCTTTTATGATGGTGAATTACTATATCAAGCACTATACGAAATTAATAAATCTATGAACGAATTTACAAAAAACTTAGAATTTCAATTAGATGACTTTAAAGAGTATATCGAAATGTGGATTCATGAAGTGAAAGTACCCATTTCTTCTTTAGTACTAATGACACATAATCATCAAGAAAAATTTGATAAACGGATTGTTACAGAATTAAAAAGAATTGAGGATTATGTAGAACAAGTTTTGTATTATGTTCGTTCAGAAAATGCAGAGAAAGATTATTTAATTAAAGAAGTATCACTTTCGAAAGTCATCAGTCATGTTGCTCTTAAAAATAAAAATGATTTGTTAGAAAATAAGATAGATTTTAAAGTACAAGATGTCAATTATAAAGTATATACTGATTCCAAATGGTGTGAGTTTATTTTAAATCAAATTGTAAATAATAGTATTAAGTATCGAAAAAAGGAAGGAATTTCTTGTATTCAAATTACAGCAGAAGAAAAAGAAGATTGTACAATTCTTATTGTTAAAGATTATGGAATAGGGATTCCTCCTGGGGATCTTCCCAAAGTATTTTTAAAATCATTTACTGGTTATAATGGTAGGATTATGACAAAATCCACAGGCATGGGATTATTTATTGCGAAGAATCTATGTGAAAAACTCGGCCACAGAATAGAAATAGAATCCAAGCAAGGGGAGTATACCAAAGTATCTATTACATTTTCTAAACATCACTTTTATGATGTAGTTAAATAACCTTACAAAATTGTAAGGTACTGTAACATTAAAATTGCGACAAGTAAAAAGAAATTAGTTATGATGATTAGTGAAAGGAGAGAAAAATATGGAACCAATTTTAAGTGTAGAAAAAATTGAAAAATATTATGGAAATAAATCTTCCCTTACCAAAGCCATCAATAATATTTCTTTTGAGGTTATGGAAGGGGAATTTGTTGCTATTATGGGATCTTCTGGAAGTGGCAAGACGACTCTTTTAAATGTAATCTCAACGATTGATAGAGTTACTTCTGGACATATTTATGTAGGGGGAGATGATATTACCAAATTAAAGGGAAATGCTTTAAATAAATTTCGAAGAGAAGAACTCGGTTTTATTTTCCAAGATTTTAATTTATTAGATACCCTTACTGCTTATGAAAATATTGCTCTTTCTTTATCTATTCAAAATGTAGGAGCGAAAGAGATTGATGAAAGAATTAAAAAAGTTGCGACCCAATTAAATATTAAAGATATTTTACATAAATATCCTTATCAAATGAGTGGTGGTCAGAAACAACGAGTGGCATCTGCGAGAGCTATTATTACGAAACCAAAATTAGTATTAGCAGATGAACCAACAGGAGCATTAGACTCTAAGTCTGCGAAAATGCTACTAGAGAGATTCCGTGAATTAAATGAAGAGTTAGAAGCAACTATTTTAATGGTAACACATGATGCGTTTACTGCGAGTTATGCAACAAGGGTCATCTTTATCAAAGATGGTAAAATCTTCAATGAAATCCATCGCGGAAATGATTCAAGAAAAGAGTTTTTTGATAAGATTATCGATGTGGTAACATTGCTTGGTGGTGACTTAAATGATGCTCTTTAAATTATCTTTCAAGAATATAAGAAAAAGTTTTAAAGATTATGCTATCTACTTTTTTACTTTAGTTCTTGGAGTTGCCATCTTTTATGTATTTAATGCCATAGATAGTCAAACTGTGATGATGAATGTTACTGCTTCCACGAGGGAAATTATACAGTTAATGACGACGATTTTATCGGCGGTTAGCGTTTTTGTTGCATTTATTCTGGGTTTTTTAATTATTTATGCTTCTAGATTTTTAATTAAGAGACGGAATAAAGAATTTGGAATTTATTTGACTCTTGGAATGAGTAAGAGAAAAATATCTCGGTTATTGTTTTTTGAAACATTGTCGATTGGTCTGATTTCTTTGACTGTCGGTCTTGGCATTGGCGCACTTCTTTCTCAACTGATGAGTATTCTGGTTGCCAATATGTTTGAAGCGGATCTTACCAAGTTTACATTTGTTTTTTCAACGTCTGCTTGTATGAAAACGATGATTTACTTTGGCATTATGTATTTACTCGTGATGATTTTTAATACAGTGAATATTAGTAAATGCAAGTTGATTGATTTGTTACATGCTAGTAAAAAGTCAGAGAAAGTGACATTAAGAAATCCAATTCTTTGTACCATTATTTTTATTATTTCTTCTATTGTTTTGGGATATGCCTATTATCTAGTTACGGGAGGAGTGAATCAATTACAAGATTTTAGGGAAATATTAAAACCAATTTTCTTAGGTGTTTTGTCTACCTTCTTTATTTTCTGGTCTTTATCTGGTTTAATGCTTCGAATTGTTACCAGAATGAAGAAAACTTATTATAAAGGATTAAATAGTTTTACGGTAAGACAGATTAGTAGTAAGATTAATACGACGGTTTTTTCCATGACTGTGATTTGTTTAATGTTATTTGTAACCATCTGTGTATTATCTTCTGCTTTATCTATTAAGAATTCAATGACTGCAAATTTAACAACACTAGCACCCATCGATATTGAATTTTCAAAGAAGTATGATTTAACGGAAGAGTATGCAAATAGTCATTTTGGCTACAATACAAATATGATGGATGACTCTAAATTATCATTACGGGAAAGTATTTCAAATATGAATTTTGATGTAGATCAATATCTTAGCGATATGGTAGAGTTTAATACGTATACTTCAGAAATTAAAATCAAGGATACATTAGGTACTTACTATCAAGAATCCCAGAAAAAATATCCATTTCTAAGATATGAAACCGACGAAGATTTTATCAAATTAAGTGATTATAATCAGGTAGCAAAGCTTCTTGGACTTGAGGAACTATCATTAGAGAACAATCAATATATTTTAGTCGCTGATTATAGTGGTTGGGTCCCAATTCGTGATGAAGGACTCAAAAGAAATACACCAATCGTATTGAAAAACAGTACCTACTATCCAAAATATCAAGAATGCCAAAATGGATTTATTGAAATTTCATCGAATCATGTGAATATGGGATTTTTTGTAGTACCGGATGATGCTTTAGATGAATCTATGAGAGATTCTGGATGGTTACTTGCCAATTATCAAGAAACTACCAAAGAGGGTAAACAGAAAACAGAAGATGTCGTAAGAAGTATGAATGATCATCCTTATAGTTCAGTTAGTGATTTAGAAGTAACTACGAAACTTCAACTGTATGAAGCTAGTATTGGTCTTGGCGCTATGGTTACTTTTATTGGCCTTTATTTAGGAATTATTTTCTTAATTAGTAGTGCTGCCATTCTTGCATTAAAAGAATTATCAGAAAGTAGTGATAATAAAGAACGATTCAGAATGTTAAGAAAGATTGGTGCGGATGAAAAGATGATTCATAAGGCATTATTTCGTCAAATTGCTATTTTCTTTCTATTTCCATTAGTAATTGCCATGATTCATTCTGTATTTGGAATTATGTTTTGTGATTATATTTTAGAGACATTTGGAAATGAAAAATTATTAGAATCTATTATGATGACCGCTATTTTCTTGATTGTCATTTATGGAGGATATTTCCTAATTACTTATTTATGTAGTAAAAATATCATTAAAGAACGATAAAAGAAAGGAGAAGAGAAGTATATGAGTTATGTAGAAAGCATTAAAACCGCATTATTTATATTTCCTATCATCGCCTTTCTTTTTACAGTTCCTTTTATTTTAAATCAGTATCATAAGTATGGTTCAATTCATAAACTGAGAGTATTTATTGTATACTCTTTTATCCTTTATATGATGACTGTCTATTTTTTAGTAATCCTTCCACTTCCAAAAATTAGTGAAGTAACTCGTCCTATTTCGGAAATGGTTCAATTACAACCCTTTGCTTTTATTCCAACCTTTATACAAGAGACATCTTTTGTCATTAGTGATCCTAGTACCTATGTAAAAGCACTTACAGAAAATTGCTTTTATACAGTTGTGTTTAATATCTTTATGACTATTCCATTTGGAATGTATCTCAGATATTATTTTAAATGTAGTTTAAAGAAAGTGGCAATTTGTAGTTTTCTTTTAAGTCTTTTCTTTGAGCTTACACAATTATCAGGGCTTTATTTTATTTATCCTTCTCCATATCGATTATTTGATGTTGATGATTTACTCATGAATACACTAGGAGGAGTTCTTGGATATTTCCTTATGGGGCTTTTTACCAAACTGTTACCAACGAGAGACAAGATTGATGAAGATTCCTTAAAAGATGGAACACAGGTTTCTGGATTACGAAGAATCACATTGTTTTTTTTGGATTTGTTCTTATGTATCATGATTACATCTATTTTAAGTTTTACTTTTGGTGGAGGGAATTTAATTACTTGGATATCTTTCTTCCTATATTTCGTAGTTTTACCTAAAATGATGAATCAACAAACCTTAGGTAGTAAATTTTTAAATGTTCAGTTTTTATATCCAAATCATTGGATGATCCGTCAAACACTTCGTATGGTATTTTATTTCTTTTACTATCTTTTCCTTCCTTTTCATTTATTAATTGCATTTACTTACCTCAAAGACTTTTTAATGTTAGAGGCCAGAGAAAGTATTCTCCTATTTTGTGGGACACTATTATTTTTATTTTTCTTCTATTTCATTCATATTTTAGTCCTATTTATTAGGAAAAGAATCTATTATGATTATTTGTTTCGAATTACCTATCAGAGTACCATTGGGGAATCTGATTTAAAATAGAAAACTTGCCAAAAGTTCCTTTTTATGTTATTATGAATGTGTCAAGGGAACTTGCATAAAATAAAAAAGGGAACATTCAGTTTTTGCATGTTGAATGTCTACCCAATGAATATTGTTTAGACACTTATTCTAGCGAATGAGTGTCATTTTTTTATAACTACTATCATAATGATAAGGAGAAATAAAATGATAGCAATGAGTTTAAGAACTTTTATATAAAAAGTTGTAACTTTTGGTTAAAAGCTTTTATTTTAAATAATATATACAAAATTATAAAGGAATTTTACTACGAATTTACTACTTTATAATAAAGTTTTAATAAAATTATTTATTTTTAGCAGTATTTATGCTATTATAGGGTGCAATTAAGGAGGACTTTATGGAAAATAAAAAATATAAAGTAAACAGAGACAATATTTATGTTGGTGAAGTTGTAAGAACTGATAGAATTTATCGTTATGAAGGAGACACTGATTTTTTCCGTACTAAACCAGGTCAATTAGACACAGAAAGTTGGTTTTCTTATAGAAGTATGTTATTTATCCCAAATGAAGAAAAATTATCAAATGACTTATTATATCAAAGCCCTAGCTATCCTATTCTTAATATTACTGATGATGAAACTTGTTTAAGTCTTGGAGAAAAAAGCATAGTAATAAAAGATGCTTGTAATTTAGCAGCATTACTTGAATATTTTGGATATAGTAAGGATTTAACTTTTGAAGATATAATGAGAATAAGAAAAACCTTCTTTACAGGAAGATTTGCTATGGATAATTGTGAATTATTTGGCTGGAAAGAATCTAAACCAGAAGATTATACATATTATAAAAATGGGGTCGAAGTTACTGATCCTAAAGAATTAAAAAGAAGAATAGCACAAGAAAGAAGATCTCAACAAGCAGGGCATAGATCATTTACAGGAGTTTCAGAAAGCGTATTACCTAGAGAGTATTGGGATGTTTTAGACAAAATGGGCGATAATAATTTAATGCATGCCATTGAATGGCATGAAAAAATGAATGCTTTTGCACCACATAAACAAGAAGGCCCAGTTAAAAAATTAACAAGATTTTAAAAGTTATATAATTTTTATAGAATTAAATGATATTAAAATATATTTGTAAAAATTATTGATGCTACATGCTATGTGCTACATAATAAGGGTAATACTATACCTTATTATGGCGAAGACTTAAGTGGCTTACGCCACTAGTCTCACCTTTATAAATAGATATTCTTATACTATGCAATGACATAGTATTTTTTAAATATTTTTTCAAAGATTTCTAAATTTTTACTACTAATTTACTACTTTTGAAAGCGAAAATATAAGAAATTATAGCAATTTATAAGAATATCCTCTAAAACAAAAGTGCCATAAGTACTGATAAATAAAGATTATAACGAAGAAAACGAACTTATAAAAAGATAATCAAAAAATACACTATTTTTATCAAAAAAGTCTTAGTTTTCATTCTTATCAGACCTCCTCTCTATCAGAGATTTGGTAGACACTCAACAACTGAAGTTCCTGAATTCATTATATAATAATAAATTGACTGGAACAATCGAACATGGCAATATTTATAAAAAATAAAAAGAAAAGGACTGGCTTCAGAAAATCAGTTCTTTTACTTATATTTTAATTTTCTTTCGGTTTTGAAAGTATACGAGAAGTCCACCAATGGCTCCTGCAATTGCACCAATGATGATATATTCAAAATCCTTAAAATCCTCAGTTGATGATGCATCTATATCAAAAATGATACTATCAATAATTTTTTTAATTTCTTCTTTTTCGCTAGATGTGAATTCACTATTTTTTTGAACGGTAATTGTATAAGCGTCGTGATTGATTACTGTGTAGTATTCTAAAACTTGATAGGTGCCATCTGGATATTCTAAGTGAATAAACTTATAATCATTTTCGTAGATTTCAGAAAATGGTGAATTTTGTTTTTGGGCTAATTCTTCTTTTAGAAGATTCATTTCTTTCTTTGAATATTTATTTAAATTATTGACATTGATTCCTTCTTTTTTTCGAACAAATAATTCGATGGTATCTTCTGTGTCTTCAGAAAATGAGACGGCATCTAGGTAAATAGAATTCTTATCCATAAATTCCTTTAAATAGTCATAAGTAATTCCTAATTCTTCTAGTAATTCATTTTCTTTAATATTGTCTCTTGTGAAGCTGTACCAAACTTCATCATTTAATAAAATACTAAGATCTGTGTCTTTCAAATCATATCTAGATGCGAAAACAAGAGTTGGGAATAATAAGAATAGAATCAACGCAAAAATATATCCTTTTTTCATAAAACTATCTCCTTTTTTGTCTATTATATATTCAAAAAGAGTAGGTGTAAATCTTTTCGTTTGATTCGATGCATGTTATAATAAAAAAGAAAGTAAAAAAACATGAGTTAGGTGCTGTATATGGATCAAGAAAAAATCGGAAAGATGATTAAAAACTTACGGGTTAAAAACCATTTGACCCAACAAGAATTTGCTACAAAGTATGGGGTGACTTATCAAGCAGTTTCTAAATGGGAAAATGGTAAAAATATTCCTGATATTTTAGTATTAAAAGAAATTAGTAAAGATTATCAAATCCCTTTAGAAGACTTTTTAGAAGCAAAAGAAAATGGGATTACACCAAGAAAAGAATCAAAAAAGAGTAAAGGCAAAAAATATAAAATTCTTTTGTTTCTCTGTGTTCTTGGAATCTTAGGTTATTTCTTAGTGAAGGCCTGGATTCCAGAAGACTTTGTCATGAAACCTATTTCATCTAGTTGTGATAACTTTGAAGTCTTTGGAAGTATTGCTTATAATAGTAAAAAATCAGATATTTATATTTCGAATATTTCTTATTGTGGCAAAAGACTAAATCAAAACAAATATCAGAAAATGAAATGTACTTTATATGAGGTTGATGGTGAAATTAAAAAAGAAATTAGTAGTTATAACTATCAAGAAAAAGATTTAATTACATTAGAGGTATTTTTAAAGAAAGTAAGTTTTCATATTGATGACTATTCAAAAACTTGTAAGACTTATTCAAAAAATAGTTTAAATCTAGAAATAGAAGCAATTGATCCGGATGGGGAAACTACTTTTTATAAAATTCCATTAACATTAGAAGAGTGTAATCATTAAATTCAACCGGAAGTTGAGAAAATTCAACTCTCGAGTTATTTAAAAAAGAAAGAAATTAGATATAATAAAATCAAGGAGGAAAAGAAATGAAGAAAAATGGACTTTTTATTTTAATTGGAATCTTAGTGTTATTATTTGTAAGTGCTATTTTTTCAATGAATCAAAGCAATCAGTATGTAAATACAAAGAAAGGCAAGGTTATCAGCAGTTTAACAGAAGAGCAATATAAAAAAGAAAAAGAATTAAAAACGAAAGGATATACTATTGAAAACCCGAATGTAGTGGTAGATCCTTATGGAAATTCACCTTTAACAGCTCTTGTTTTGTTTGAAACAGAAGAAAAGGTAAGCCCTAAAGTGACAATTCAAGGAAAAGATGAGTTAACGACTTATACGCATACATTTTCTGCTTCTAAGAAGCATGAATTACCTATTTATGGACTGTATGCAGATTGGGAGAATCAGGTAGTCATCACATATGAAGAAAATGGGGAAGAAGTAGTAAAAGAACTTTCTATTCAAACAGGAAAGTTACCAGAAAATATGGTTTTACCGACGAGCGTTCATAAGAAGACGGAGAAATTAACGAATGATTTATATTTTTATACACCTTCTAGTATTGGATATACATGTGCTTATGATGTGAACGGAGATGTTCGTTGGTATCTAAGCAATTATGCCATTTGGAAAATCGACCGGTTAGAAAATGGTCATTTATTAGTAAGTACAGAACGATTAATTAACAGTCCTTATTATATGACTGGACTATATGAAATGGACCTACTAGGAAAAATATATACAGAATTTAGTTTAGAGGGTGGATATCACCATGATTACTATGAAATGGAAAATGGAAATCTACTAGTAGCGAGTGATGACTTTAATAATGAGGATGGAACGGTTGAAGATTATATTGTAGAATTAGATAGAGGAACAGGAAAGATTATTAAACGTTTTGATTTAAAAGATATTTTACCAATGGAAGAAGGAAAAAGTGAAAATTGGATTGCTTATGATTGGTTTCATAACAATGCCGTATGGTATGATAAGAAGACAAATTCCATTACACTGTCTGGACGTCATCAAGATGCTGTTATTAACATCGATTATGAAAGTGGTAATTTAAATTGGATTTTAGGGGACCCTACTTCTTGGAGTGAAGAATATCAAAAATACTTCTTTCATCCAGTAGGAGATCACTTTGAATGGCAATGGAGTCAGCACGCTGCGATGATTACGCCAGAAGGGTATGTATTCTTACTAGATAATGGAAATAATAAATCAAAAATTAAAGAAGAATATGTTGAAGCAGAAAATAGTTATACTCGAGGAGTCATGTATAAAATTGATACCGAGAATATGACGATTGAACAAGTATGGGAATATGGAAAGGACCGTGGTAGTGAGTTCTATTCTCCATATATTTCAGATGTTGACTATATCGAGGAAAACCATTATATTGTTCATTCTGGAGGAATTGTTTACGTTGATGGAAAGAATTCTAATCAACCCGCAGGATTCAGTAAAAATACGACGTTAGTATCTGATACAGTTGAATTAATTAATGATGAAGTGATTTTTGAATTAAAGTTGCCTACTAATAATTATCGAGTAGAAAAGATGAGTTTATATCATGAAAAGGAAGAATTTTCTTTAGGAGAAGCAACTAGGCTTGGAAGTTTAGGAAAAACAGAAGTAAGTAAAGACAAGTTTCAACCATTTGTATCCGTGAAGGAAATAGATGATACTTATAAATCTCATAAGATTGAATTTACAAAAGAAATTGATCGACTGGTAGTCAAAGGCCAATTTTTAAGAACCAATAAGGTAAGTATTGTGCTTTACCGAAATATGAATTGGAAATATTATGATGTTGTTGTTAGTAAAAAGCCATATACTGCTTTATGTGTAGACTTGTTTACGGAAGAAGAAGACGAAAATGGAATTATGATTACCAAGTATATTAATTCAGAGGGGTTAATAGGAAAATATTCTATTTATATGGATATTGATGGAACCCTTTACAATACAGGAGAGTATGTAGAATTCTAATGAAATCGAAAATAACGATTTTTGTCATTGTAATTTCTGTAATTTTAAGTGGAATGATTTTCTTTGGAAATAAGTATTATCAAAAATATTTAAATGATCAAGCCAATGTCATTATTATGAAAAATGCATCTATAGAAGATATTGATCTAGAATCCAAGAAAATTAATATTTATGTTTTCTGGGGAGATGGTTGTCCTCATTGCGAAGAACTGTTTCAGTTTTTAGAAAGCATCAGAAGTAAGTATGGAAAGTATTATAATGTCTATGGATTTGAGGTTTGGTATGATGAAGAAAATGGAGAACTGATGGACAAATTCAAAGAAGAATTTGGAGAAACACCGGGAAGTAGAGGAGTTCCTTACTTTATCGTAGGTGATGAATCGTTCGTCGGATATCAAAGAAATATCAATCGTGAAATAAGAAAAGCCATTGTATCAAAGTATAAAAATAGAAAAAAAGTAAAGAAGTTTGAAGATATATTCAATAAAAAAGAAGAAGAGGAGATAAACAAATAATGTTTGTCTCTTTAAATTTGGAAAAATTAAAATAAATCCTAATAAATAATATCAAAAATAACAAAAAAAATGTATTTTTTGATATTTTTGTGGTATAATGTACATAGAAAAGGAGAAATCATATGAAAATCTTAAAAGTTGTAGCAAATAATTTTAAATTGTGTGAAGATAATTTTACTATATCATTTATTCCTATCGCTAATAAAACGCAAGACGATAAAGAATTTGAACTTCACGAAATTGACGAAGATCTATTTGTATATAAAACGGTAGGCATTGTCGGAAAAAATGCATCAGGAAAGACTACCTCTGTTGATTTACTAGCACTCATTTATGATATATTCTCAAACTATAGAATTAAATCCACAAGTGATTTTTTTGGATTTAGTAATAAAGTGGTAAATATTGATGTTACCTTTTACCATGAAGGCTTTTTATATCGATATGTGACAGATTTATATAAAAACCCAAATGTAATTGATGATACAAGTATATTGTTTAAAAACCAGAAGTTATTCAAGAGGGAATACAAGAAATCCCATAGTAAAAATCTATTTGATTATCAAAAATATGAAGAAATGACAAAGCATGCTGATTTGCCAGAAGATACATCTATCATTTATTTATTATTAAAAGATATTGAATTAAGGGGAATTTATTATTCAAGTGAAGATATTTCCTACCATAGTTATGCCAAAATGTTTGATCTTTATAATGCCTTAGATTCAAATTTAAAACTCTTAGAATCCATTGTTAAAATGTTTGATGATCATATTTTAGGTATAAAAATGATTAGTGAAAATAAATTTGAAATAAAATACACAAATCATAAAATGAGGGAAGTATCTAATAAAGAATTGTATGAAATATTATCGAGTGGTACCAACAAAGGATTAGGACTATTTACATTTGTTGTATTTTCACTAAAAAGTGGATTTGATTTGATTATTGATGAAATTGAAACCCATTTTCATAAAACATTAGTAGAGAATTTGATTAATCTATATAAGGATAAGTCAGTAAATAAAAAGAATGCAACTCTAATTTTTACAACACATTATTGTGAATTATTAGATTTATTTGATCGAAGTGATAATATTTATATTAGTAAATATGATAAACATATCACATTAGAAAATATGTATGAGAAATATAGAATTAGACCCGAATT
>DLAC01000051.1:12331-12771 GCA_002493865.1 Caryophanales bacterium UBA7057 | reverse complement strand
ATCAATTGGTTTATATTTTGTTCCTTTTAGTAGCTCATTCCAACGATCAATTACAATTATCTGTACATCACTTCTATTTAATTCTTCCTCTGTAATTAGTCCTAATCTATGTGTTGCCTTTACTACATGTGTATCCGGAGCTACTGTTAAGCACTCTATATTCTGATACTTTCTATCTGTATATTGATAAATAACATATAACCAATAATTACAAATTTTAGTTCCCGATAGATAAGGGAATTTTTTCTTATTTTCTTTTTGTATGAAATCTCTAATTCTATTTACATCATTATCCATGAAGTCAAATAGTTTTCGAATATCCCCATCAAAGAATTCTACAAATGTATTACATAGCGATAACCAAATTTCTGTTTGCTTTTGTTTTTGTAAGGCAACTTTGTATTTCGTAAGTGCAGATTGTACTTCTTCAAAACTTTTTT
>DLAC01000051.1:10390-12055 GCA_002493865.1 Caryophanales bacterium UBA7057 | reverse complement strand
TTCTTCAAAACTTTTTTCTAAACATAACTTTGGATGAAATACAAATCTTGTTTCTTCATCCTGATAGGTCTTATTTGCACTTTCCCATAATGTATAGGAATTTCTTTGGTAGTTTAGGGCCATTGGGAGTGTAAAATAAAGATAGTTCTCATTCGAAGACTTTTCAAAATGAGGATTTGCATCTTCCGGCATCACTTCTCCACCTAATTCTCCATTTTTGTACATATGAATTAATTTTTCTACATTACCTAAAATTTCATTTTTATTCATCATAGGACACCTCATTTCATATTTTTTTACACAGAGTATTTACTATCCGCTAGATATTTTAATGCTTCTCTTTTTGGTAACTTGGATGCTTTTTCTTTTTGTTCTTTTGTAATATTGACAGCGGACGCCCCTTTATGTCCTCCTCCACCATGACGCATGGCAACTTCATTCACATCAAAATCATCAGCAATAGATCGATAGGATTTTTGACCAAATTCTCCTTTATTCATGGCTACAATTATCAAGTATTGAATTCCTTCTGGATTTTTATTTTTCCTAACGAATTCTGATAGTTCATTGCGATATTCATAATCAGCAAAGACAATTCCAAATTTATGATTTTCTTCATCGGTCAAGTATTCAGCAGATGACATGATGTCCTGCAATTTTTTTTCATACTCTGCTTTCTTCTTCTGGACTAGTTCTATTTCTTCTTTTTCAAATTCAAAGGATCCAGTATCATTTAATAATTTTAAATATACGGTTGATAAATAATCTTCGACTCCCAAGACATTCAAAAGAATTGCTAAATCGTGAGCTTTTTCAGAAGCAGTTCCTGCCTTTTTCCACTCCCAAGTATCTTCCAATCGAGTCAGTTCTACAAATTCATCCAGTTTCTTATTTTTTTGAATGAAATTATTTTGAACTAAATATTCATAAAATAAATCTGTACCACATCTTTTACCTTTCTCATCCTCTTCCATAATTTTTGTAAAAGGATATCGGTTCATATTATCATCGATGGCTCTTTTGTGATGGTCAAATATTTGAACTTTATTCTTGAAAGAAGAATTTGATACCATCGTTAAACTAGGATCATATAAAGCCAAATCTGTTACATATATCCTATGATATGAATCTAGTTTTCCAGATTCTATATAGGTCCTAAAAACTTGTTCTAATTTCTCAACATTTGGTACTAGTATATCATCCAATTTTTGAAATGCTATTTTTCCTAAGATGACACAGTTCAATCCATCGATATCACTTTCATGACTAAATAGAATCGTTTTTTCATTCATCGTAATCCCTTCTTTCCATGATTCCAATTTATAACTTCATATCCACGATATAAGGGCAGTGGTCAGAGCCTAATTGTTCTTTTAAATATTTGACGTTTTTGATATTTCTTTCTAAGTCTTTTGACATAAATATATAATCAATTCTCCATCCCATGTTTCTTTCTCTTGATTGAAATCCATTTGGCCACATGGAATAAATGTCTCCTTCTTTTACTAAACTTCTAAAACTATCAATCAAGCCTAGATTTAATAGTTCATCTATTTTTTCTCTTTCTTCATAAGAAAACATATTATTATTATAATTTGTTTTGTAATTTTTGACATCTATTTCTTGATGCGCAATATTAAAATCAGTACAAATAATGACATTCTT
>DLAC01000051.1:0-10111 GCA_002493865.1 Caryophanales bacterium UBA7057 | reverse complement strand
CTTATGAAGTGATTGTATTAATTCTAATAACTTGTTGACACTATCAAATTTATATGGATGATTTTCTTTTTTTCTTCCTCCATGGGGAATATAAATATTAATTAAAATAAATGAATCATACTCTAATAAAATAAATCTTCCCTCTTGATCAAATCTTTCTAAGTTCATGTCGTATTGGATGTGTAAAGGTTTTTGTTTTGTAAAAATCATTGTGCCGCTATACCCTTTTTTCTTCGCAAAATTATAATAGCAGTGATAGCCATATTCCTTAGAAATTCTCTCATTCATTTTAATTTCTTGTAGGCAAATAATATCAGGTTGGTGGTTCTTAATTAGTGATTCTATACTGTTTGTTTTTTCTGCACTTCGATAACCGTTAATATTCCAGGTAATGATTTTCATTCTAGTCACCTCCACACAGGTTATTTGCTTTCATTATACCATGTGGGAGATTCATTCGTAAATAATTCCATTCATTTATATAACTTCTGATCTAGCAAGTATTTTCTAACAATTACTTTAGAAAATATCCCATATTAAAAATAGTTAGTTACTTCTATTGAAACTGATAGTTTACATCTAGTTGTATTTTTCTAAATCCTTTTCTTGGAACTACTCTGTTGTTTATATTATAATAATGGTAGTAAATCATAGAAATTGGTTTTACTAAGGAAGGAAAGGAGAATTTTATGAAAACATCCGAAATAAAAACAGTATCTTGTATTGGTGCAGGAGTCATTGGATATAGTTGGGCATTATATTTTTCTTTAAAAAAATTAGATGTTACAGTATATGATATATCCGAGGAAAGTTTAGAACTTGCTAAAAAAAGAGTTCATGATAGTTTAAACTCTCTAATTAAAAATGAGGTTGTGAATGAAATGGAGGGAAAGGAAATTGAACAAGGAATCCTTTATACCACCTCTGTTGAAGAAGCCGTAAAAGATGCACAATTTATTGTAGAATCTGTACCTGAAGATTATGATATTAAAAGAAATATCGTAAAAGAAATCGAATCATTTACAAGTGATGAAACTATTATTGCAAGTTCTACCTCTGGCCTTTTGATTACTGAAATTGCCAAAGATGCAAAGCATCCAGAACGCTTTATTGGTGCACATCCTTATAACCCACCTCATTTAATTCCACTGGTAGAAATTACAAAAGGAGAAAAAACTAGTGAATCAGTTGTCACTACTGCAAAGGAATTTTATAGTAGTATTGGAAAAGAACCTGTTGTCTTACAAAAAGAGGCATTAGGATTTATCTGTAATCGAATTCAAATGGCACTATATCGAGAAGTCTGTGATTTAGTATCCCGTGGTGTTTGCAGTGTCGAAGATGCCGATAAAGCTGTTACATACGGACCTGGGCTTCGTTGGGGAATTATGGGTCCTTCCTTAGTATTTCAATTAGGCGGTGGAGAAAATGGAATTCAAGGATTATTAAAACATCTAGGACCATCCATCAATCTATGGTTAGAAGATATGGCTGATTTTAAAGAATTTCCAGAAGAATTTGGTTCACTTGTGCAAGCAGGTGTCGATGAAGAAATTAAAAATCGTCCTCCTGAAATTGGAAATGATGATGCCTCTTTAGCAGAATACCGAGACAAAATGTTAATTGAAATGTTAAAATTACATAATAAACTATAAAAAAAGATAGTTAGGTTTTTGATCCTTAGCTATCTTTTTATTTTCATTTCCAATCCTTACCCCATGACCTGACCGCCATTATTATGAATGACTTGCCCCGTCATATAACTTGAATCATCGGATGCTAAAAATACAAATGTAGGTGCTAATTCATAGGGCATTGCGCCTCTTGCCATTGCTGCATCTGCACCTAAAGATGGGATTTTTTCTTTTACCCAACACGCAGGTTGTAATGGTGTCCAAAAGAATCCTGGCGCAATTGCGTTCACCCGAATATTTTGTAGGGCTAAATTTCTAGCAAGAGACCTTGTAAATCCAACAATGGCCCCTTTGGTGGTAACATAATCCATTAATTGTGGATCTCCGTAAAAGGTAGTTACTGAAGTTAAATTAATAATTGAAGACCCTGCTTTTAAATGTGGCAATGCCTCTCTTGTCAAGTAAAACATTCCATAAATATTTACTTTCATTGTTCTATCAAACTGTTCATCACTAATGGCACCTAGACTATCTTGTTGATATTGTACTCCTGCATTGTTAACTAACACATCTATTTTCCCAAATCTCTTCAATGTTTCCTCTACAATGTATTTGGAAAAATTCCGATTGCTAATATCTCCAGATAGTAATAGACATTCTCCTCCAAGTGATTCGATATAATTCTTTGTAAATCTTGCATCTTCATGCTCATCATAATAGGGGATTACTACCTTTGCCCCTTCCTTTATAAATGCAATCGCGGCAGCTCTACCTAACCCACTGTCTCCTCCTGTAATAATTGCCACTTTATCTTTTAATTTTCCACTACCCTTATAGTTTGGATTGTCAAATATTGGTTGTGGTGTCATTATATATTCCATTCCTGGTTGTTTATTCTGATGTTGCTCTGGTGCCATGATCTGATATTCTTTTACTTGTAGGCCCGTTTGATCAAAATAATTATAGCATTGATTTCCAAAACAATAGTCAAAGTTCATATACTTCCTCCTTAGGATAATATATGTTTGAAAGTTTAAATTATTTATTTTTCACTGATTGTTCTCTTTCTTTTCTGAACCTAAATTCTGGCAAGAAATATGTGGTTCTATGCGATAGGACTTTTTTTCATACGGAGGTTCTGGATAAATGATAAAACCTGTAGTCTCAAAATCACATTGATATTTTTTGATTGCTTTGTTGATTTGTTTTTCTGTTTTAAAGTGTAGTTCTAGTACTTGATTTAAAGTTACTGGAATTCCACTTGTGACAAAATTTTCTAAAAAGGTGGAGGTATCTTCCACCATGTGATTCCCTTTTAAACCGGATAATTGTTGGTAATAATAATCTTCATAGAATTTTTTTCCTAACTTTTCTATGTATTCTGTTACATTTTCTGAAGCACTTTTCTTACTTTGATTATAGTGATAGATTATCAAAAGGAAAATCAGTACTAAAAGGATTAGAATCAAAAGTACCAGATAGATATTTTTTTTCTTTTGGTTTTCAATGAAGTTTTTTATTTTTTTATTATCTCCATTTTGAAATGCTTTTTTCTGATGATTATCATTTGTATTTGGTTTCATATAGGTTCCTCCTTGATCATCATTCTGCTTTTTTCTTTTATCGTAAAGTGTCACTTGATTTGCTATTTAAAGTTAAGTCAGAAGTTCTACCTAGTTGATACGCAAAATATCCACTTGCTGCAATCATTGCGGCATTATCCGTACAGTATTTTAATTCAGGCACTGTATAATGAATGTTTTTTTCTTCACATAATTCCTGAAAACGCTTTCTGATTAGTTGGTTGGCTGCTACCCCACCCGCAACGATTAGGTTCTTAACATTTTTATCTTCTAGTGCTTTCATGGTTTTTTTGGTAAGGGATTCAATTACTCTATTTTGGAAGGATGTGGCTAAGTCCTTTTTTCGGATTTCATTTCCTCGTTGTTCTTCGTTATGCACTAGATTAATAACTGCACTTTTTAATCCACTAAAACTAAAGTTATAACTATCATCATTTAAAGGAACCGGAAGTTCATAAGTATCATTTCCTTCTGTTGACCAACGATCTAAGGTAGGGCCTCCTGGATAGGGAACACCAATGACTCTTGCTACTTTGTCATAACACTCACCAACGGCATCATCCAAGGTTCCACCTAATTTTTCAAAGGAATAATGATCTTTCATGTATACAAGTTCCGTATGCCCCCCACTGATAATTAAAGCAATTAGTGGAAAACGCATTTCTTCTACTAAATTATTTGCATAAATATGACCTGAAATATGATGTACTGGAACGAGTGGCTTTTTATGAATCCATGCTAAGGTTTTGGCTGCTTCTAACCCAACCAATAAAGATCCAATTAACCCAGGTCCATAGGTAACTGCGATGGCATCCATATCATCGATAGTCATTCCTGCTTTCTCTAGGCACTCATCGATTACCATTGTAATGTTTTTTACATGATGTCGACTTGCAATCTCTGGTACTACACCTCCAAAGTTTTTGTGAACATCAATTTGAGAAGAAATCACTGTTGCTATTTCTTCTTTCCCATTTTTTACAATGGAACAACTGGTTTCATCACAGCTACTTTCGATTCCAAAAATATATACATCTTTCATTTTATCAACTCTTTTTCCATTAAAATCCCATCGATTCCCTGATAGTATTTTTCTCTAATTGCCTTTTTTTCAAAGTTAAATTTTTCATATAATTGAATTGCTTTTTGATTTTGAATATTTACTTCTAAGGTAATATTTATTAAGTTTTTTTCTTCACAATCATGAATCATAAATTCTAATAATTGACTTCCAATTCCCTGATTTTGTTTTTCTTCTCGAACTGCGATATAGATGAGTTCTGCTCTTTCATATAAAATATGATAATTTATAAATCCCAGAATTTCTTCCTTTTCTTTATAAATATAATAATTTGTAAAGGGATTGGTTTCTAATTCTTTTTTTATTTGGTTTTTCCACAAAAATTGTGGAAAAAGTTTTTCAATTTCAAGAAGATTTGTGTTATCCACAGTTATTTTTTCAATCATCGCTACTTACACCTTGTTTTTCCTCAGCTTCTGTTAATTTTAAATAGATTGGATTTACTGCATGTGGATTTAACTCTTCTTGATCCTGATATGTACTAATAATTCTATCATAATTTGGAGAATATTCCTCTTTATTTTCTATTTCAGTCTGATCGTTTGTAATGACCGTATAGTCCCCTGGAAGATTTTCAATTGCACATAATAATGCTTGTAAACTTAGGTATTGTTCTTTTAATATTGGCATGTTGTCTTTATCATAGATTGCTGCATATACATACCCTCTTCTCGCATCAATGATCGGGATTCTATATTCTACATTCTTTTTTGTAGATAGTGCCATCGCCTGCAGACTAGAAATTGTTGTAATTTTCTTTTTTAAACTATAAGCATAGACTTTTGCAATTGTTACCCCGATTCTAATTCCTGTAAAAGATCCTGGTCCATTTACTACTATAATTTTATCAATACTACTAGGCTCTAAATTTGCTTTTTCAAACATTTCTTTAATTTTTTGTAAAGTAAAAACGGACAAATCTTTGTCCAGTTTTGTGCTTACTGATTCTACTACTTTGTTTTCATCCCAAAGAGCCCCATATAGATAACTTGTAGTTGTATCTATATATAGGATTTTCATAATACAGCCTCACATAGTTCTTCGTATTCTCTACCATAAGGAGTAATCGTAATAATTCTTACGTCTTCAGAATCTTCGGAAATACGAATTTTAATTTCTAATCGGTCTTCTGGAAGATAATCCTTAATCATATCTGCCCACTCGATGATTACAACTCCATCCTTTTTATAGTATTCCTCAATTCCCAGTTCTTCAACTTTACCATCTAGACGATATACATCCATATGATATAAATCCATTTCACCGGTTGTATATTCCTTAATTATATTAAAAGTAGGGGAAGTAATTGCTTCTTCAATTCCTAAAGAAGAAGCAAATCCTTTGGTAAATACTGTTTTCCCACTTCCTAAATCACCAATTAAACAAATTACCATATTTGGGAATTTCTCTGATTCAATATTCTGTGCTAATTCTACTGTATCTTTTTCACTTCTACTTGTAATTTTGTATGCCATTTTTATCACCAAATTCATTATAACAGAAAAAAAATAGGTTAGACAACCTATTTTAATCTTTTTTTCTATTATTGTTCTTGTGGATCTAAATATTCCGCTAACATACGCACTGTATCAGCATCTCTTACAGTTGAAAGATAAGTATCTTCTCCACGTTTTTCTTCTTCTAAAATTCGGTATTCACCTGTTATATCATTCTCATCCTCTGTAATCCTAGCCACGAAATAATAATTTTTTTCTCTGAAAATCACTTGATTAATTACTAAGAATTTTAAGCCATCTTCTAGAGTTAAAATATGATTAATTTTATTATTCATTTTATCTTCCCCTTTTTACTTCTCCCTCATACTCTTCTTCTTCTACTGCCTCTGTTAAGAATTCCAATTTTCCATTATGTAAGTAATTCATGATTTCTTCATTGGTGTATTCTTCGACTGGTCCTTCACCTATTGCAGCACCAATGATTCCTCCATTTACAGCTTCTTGTACTAATTCGTCCTTGCCATGGAGTCTTACCCATTCATCTTCTTCTGCTCTATAGAATTTGATTTCCTCTTGGGTTTTTGATTCTACCTTTGGCTTTTCTTCGAAGTTTGGTACAGGTTCATCTTCCTCTAGCATAAATGCATTTCGTATACTTTGAAGTTGTTCTTTTCTTTTCTGTTTACTTTCTTCTTTTTGCTGTTTGGCTTTTTCTGGATTTCTTAAAAGCTTATATCCTAAATATCCAACTGCTAGAGGTATTGGTGCAATGTATGCTACAGCACCAATCGCAGCAGCTTTTACTACGGTTTTTGCTACTTTCTTTAATGACATTTGTTTTAGCGCTTCTTTTGCACCTCTACATGCTCTTTTAAATAAATTAGGATTGGTATTTGTTGTCTCATTGATGACTTTTGCAGGAGGTTCTTGTAATTTTTCTTTTTCCTTCTCTTTATTTTTAGCATATTGATTTAGGTCACTTTGACGCTTTTTGATGTCTTGGTCTACTTTCTTATACTCTTGAAGTAAAGCAGTTGCTTTCTTTTGTAATTCTTTTTTATTGTCATTCACTACAACTGTTGGTTCATCAAAAGTCATAGGCTTTTCTCTAGTGACTAACACTAACTGTGCATTTAATGCATCTAGAATTGCTTGTTTCATTGGATGGTAACTTGGAAGATTATTGGCTGCATCTAAAGCCTTCATAATGTCTTCTTCACTTTTTGACTGTACTGCTTGATGGAACAATTGCATTGCTTCATTTTCTTTTGCATCTTTTGGAATTTTGTCACTTGATATTAAATTTTGTACTTCGCTTAATGCTTTACTATAGTTCTTAAATTGACTAGTTAATACCTCTGCATTTACTCCATAGTAAGCAATTGCCATTTTATTGAGAGCAGATACTAATTCAGGGCACTCAGCTTCTTTTGCCATATTGAGAGCAACAATAATATCAGATTTCGCATAAGTTTTATTAGCCTGATTAAATCTTTGCATTGCTTCTTGTGCATTTGGATTTGTACTCATTTTGGCTTCTTCTATTGCTTCTTTTGCATCTTGCCATCTAAGCTCTGTTAAATTTTTATTTAGGTGGGTAACTGCTAATTGATTTAAGGCTTTGTCGATAGCAACTTTACTTGGCTCTTTTGGATCTAATTTTTGAGCAAGGGTTGCTGCTTCTAGAATGTTTTCTTTTGAATGGTTCATTACTGCTTTCTGTAGTGCATTATCAAGGTTTGTAAATTGGATAGTTACCTCTGAAACTTTAGAAACATTAGTATTAGCTCCCAACATTTTATTTCTAAGTTCCTCTGCTGTCATATGATAATGTACCATTGAAAAATCTTCTAAATTACGTAAGTCTTCAGTAAATTTACTTCGATTTTCCTCTGTACTCATTGAGTTAAATGCATTGGCAATATCTATTGCTGCATGGCTTTGAAGCGCTTTCAAGTATTGAGCAGTTGCTTCGTTATACGATGTACCTGTAGAATTCTCATTTTCCTTATATGTACCTAAGTCTCCATCCAATTCTCTTTGTCTTTTTATAGATAATTGAATTTCGTTACGTGCTTCATTGCATGCTTTACTAGAATCCAATATTTGATTTTTAATTTCCTCTGCTGATTTTCCATAGTATATATTAGAAATCTGATTTAAAGTTTCAAGCAACTCCTCTCTATGATGATAATTCTCACCAAGATTTTGAATTTCAATCATAGTAGATAATATTTTTTCTTTTGAATGATCGTTTGAAATTTCTTCAAAAGACCTTTTTACAGGTTGTAAGTATTCATTTGTAACAGATTGATTAATCAAAAGTGTTAATAAACTTCTTGTTTCGTTTAATTTTTTTGTACTAGCTATTAATACTTCTTGTAATTCATCAGGTGTTTTTCCATAATATGTTTTAGCAATTTCATTCAGGGCATTTGTTAGTACAGTCGTAAATATATGATCAGTTCCTAATGCCTTTGTAGAATTAGATGCTCTTACAATATCAAAAATATTATGTTCTTCTGCTGCTTTATAAAAATCTAGTATTGCTTGGCTATTCCGTACTGCAGTTGTACTAAGGTTTACCTTTTCTTTTACTGCTTGAATTGCTAAATCACTATTGGTTTTATTGTCTATATTGGCAATTCTTGTACTTCCAACTACTACCTTAGAAGGATTTTTTAATTCTTCATAAATTTCAACTAATTCATCTTTAAGTTCTTTACGACGTTCTGTTAGGTCTACTAATTCTTGCTCTACACGTTTTACAATTTTCATTTCTTCCATGTTTGCGGTTGGTCCATATTTTGCTTGGAATGCTTCTAGTTCTGCAACATCCGCATCTTTCGGTTTTACTTGAAGAAATTCATTGTTCTCTTGTTCAGCACCTAAAGGATTCTCTTTTGGTTTTGTTCTCAAGAATTCTTCCTCTTCATCGTCTTTTGCTTTTGTTTCGAAAGAAGGAATCGTTTCTTGTATAGTACCGTTTTCTGTATCTTTTGACTTTGTAGTAAAGAATTCTTCTCCTGTCTCACCTGGTGTTTCAGGTGATTGTCCTTCAGCTTGCATAGAATGAGTTTCGACATCCTTTGGTTTTGCTTTTAATAATTCTTCCTCTTTCTCATCTCGTCCAATAGTCCAATGACTATCTTCAACCTCAGTTTCTAAAGGTTTCCTCATACTATCCAATAACCCAAGTCTAGCAGCATTGTTAAGTCCAGCGTCTAAACGATCTGCAAAAGATGATTCATCATTTTGTATAGAATCATTCTTTACTCTTTCTAAATTTTCTGCTTCTATTCTTTCTAGTTCTCTTTGAACTTCTTCGGCAGATTGTGATGCTTGATAATTAGGTTCATCTCTTTCAATTTCTTCTAATTGTCTTTGAATCTCAGCAAGTTCTGATTCTGCGGCACTTGCTGTATACATACTTGGATCAGTTATTGCATTCGCTGGTGATACTAACCGTGTTTCCTCTTCATAGTCATCTTCATCAGGAACAAAACCATCTTCAAATTCGCCTGCATCTTGTGATAAAAATCTATATTCATCTTCTTCACTACGGGAAACAGGTTCCACTTCCCCAGTCAATGTTTCCATAACAGCTTCAGGAGGTTCTTTCATGGATTGTGATTGAGATAAAGCAACCGTTTCACCTTCAAAAAGGTCAGATGCTAAAAAGCCATAATTTTCTAGATCACTCATTTTGGCATTAATTTCATTTTCTGCTTCGCTTTGATCCTCACGAACTTCACCATAACCATGAGATTTCAACATGTCTAACATAACTTCTGCAGGAGTTTTACCATCCGTGTACACAGTTCTTGCGAACTCTGGGTCATTTAAGTTTTTAGTAGATTCATTGATCCAATCTAAAACGTCATTAGGATCATTCCAATCAGCTTTTGGAACAATACTTTCATCCAACATGATTGTCATGTCATCTTGTTGTCTTTTCGTAGGATTTTCGTTTGGTGTTTGAATATAATTACTCATCGCACTTGCTACTTTATTTTGTAATTGCATTCTAGTGGTACAACCTTCTGTTGAAACAGAAAGTCCATTGATCTCCCCAATTACGTCTCTTCCAGATTGTTCCTTAGCATCTAGCATTTGATCTAAAAACTCATTGACTGTGAAATCATCACTCATTACTAATTTATCCATTGCTAGTCCTCCTATTATTACTAGTTTAATTATACTAAAATGTAGGCCATAATTCAATTATTTTTTGGGAATATTTCTATTTTCAATCACAACCCACTGACTTAATGTGTCATATTATAGCACTTTTTTCTTTAAAAGTAAATAGAAAAGCGTCAAAATATAGGCTACGTTAATTTTCATTTGGAAGTC
>DLAC01000003.1 GCA_002493865.1 Caryophanales bacterium UBA7057 | reverse complement strand
GGACTTTACTCTAAAAATTGGCGAAAAATTTTAAAACTCATCTCCTTCAAGAAAAGAATCTAGTACTTTTAATTCCTGTACACTTTCTCTGGTTTTATATTTATGTTCATATACGTAACAAGCAATTCCTAATATTGTTCCTAAAAGCCCAAAAATTAAATCACTCATTGTATCTATCAGTGCACTTCTTCCGATGAGGGATTCTCCATTCATAGATAAGAATCGCTGCATATTCGTATGAAAAATAAAGTCACTCATAAATTCATAAATTTCCCAGATTCCACCAATTGCTAGAGAAATACATAGGGAAAGAAATAATAAGGAAAATATTTCAGGGGCTCTTCTTTGAAGTATCGTTTTTTGTAACCACTCTAATGCTACAAAGAATAATAAGAATCCACTAGAAAAATGAAGTAGAGAGTCCCAACTAGGAATCAGTGTATAGAAGTGACAGAGTTCTCCTAAAAAAAGGGAAGCAAATAGAAATATGAGATAACAACAATAAAGTAGGGGAGAGAGTTTTAATTTATTTTCCATTCTCAACTTATAGGGAACCATAATAGCAATGATTCCTGTAAGTGCTTGAATCATGAAGAACCAAACGGGATCATTGCCATAAAAAGAAACATGTGCAAAGAAATGTTCACTACAGTAAAATAAAATTGAAGCGATAAAACAACTACTAACAGCAATCTCTAGATGGTTTCGTACTGCTTCTAATTTTTTCATAAATTTCACCTTAGTCTATTGTATTCTAAGGGTAGAAAAAATATGATTTATTTTTGTATTCGAATTGAAAAAGTAGCAGGTCCTTCTATTACATCTCCATCGATACTAAATCTAGAACCATGACAAGGACAATCCCAAGTTTCTTCTAGCGTATTAAAAACAAGTTTACATTTTAAATGGGGACATAGATTCCGAACTACATGTCTTTTTCCCTCTTTATCAATATACACACCGCAGTCAACGCCATTCATTTTTAAAATCATTGCATGCTTGGAATGAAATTTTGGATTTTTATCGAAGTATGTTTTTGTATAGGCTTTCAGGTATTCGAATCCATTGGTTAAGGCAGGAATGACATTCGGTTTCATGGTACGAAGAGGGGAAAATAACTTTTCATATGGATTTTCTTTTTTCTGGATTAAATCACTGATTAACTTTCCAGCAATTGTGCCATTGGTCATTCCCCATGCTTGGTACCCAGTTGCGATATAAAGATTTGGCTGCTTTTTATCTAATACTCCAATCCATGGTAGAGAATCATTCATCATAAGATCTTGATTCATCCAAGAATACTCGGGTTCTTGATGAAAAAAGTGGATAAATTCCTCTTTACTTTTCTTATATTCTTTTTCATAATCATAAGAACTTGTCAGTTTCTTTTCTCTGGAGCCATAGATTAAATAATCTTTATAAAAACGAATGGACTTTAGGGAAGAATCAATATTAATGGCTGTAAAATGAGATGGATTCTTTACTTTAGCGGCTTGTACATATTCTCTTTTTAGGTAACCAAAGAGTGGGAAGAGACCGGGTTTGATAAAAAAAGGATAATGACATGAGACAATCACAATTTTACTAGAGAAAGTTCCTTCACTCGTAGAAATTAAATAAGTGCCATCTTCTTGGAGACTAATTTCTTGAACTAAAGTATCTTCGTGTATTTGGACAGAGTCTTTGATCTTTTTCAATAAACCTAATAAATACTTTAGAGGATGGAATACATAAGTATCAGAAACGACAATTCCTTTTAGAACTGGAATTTCAGGAACTGGAAGGGAGGTGACTTCTCCTACTTTGATATCAAAACCCTTGAGTATTTCCATTTCTTTGTTTATTTTAGAAATATTTTTTTCTTCATTCGTATAAAGAAAGGCATCTACTTTTTCTAAATCACATTTTATTTTTTCTTTTTTTACAATGGATTCGATGAAGTGGATGGCTTCTAATTGAGACTCTAGGTACAATTTACTTTTCTTTAATCCATAGTATTTTTCTAACTCTTGATAAATGGTTCCTTGCAGGTAATTGATTTTGGCAGTGGTTCTAGAAGTGACACCCATTCCAATTTTTCCTTTATCTAAAAGAGTTATTTGGTAATTATGGTCCTTTAGAAAATAGGCACAAGAAAGTCCTGTAATTCCACCACCAATAATTAAAATATCCGTATCATTTACTTTCTTGTTCTTCTTTTTTAGGGGATTTTTATATTCATTCATCCATATTGATTCTATCTTCACTTTGATTCACCACTCATAGTATGTCCATGGATTGAAAAATTATGAGAATAAAACTATTTTGTTGGATTTACATGAACCATACAATGTTTGATGATTTGAAATTCTTCTTCTACTTGATCATGAACTAAGTGAGCGATTTTATGTGCTTTTTCTAAAGAATAATCCCCTGGAACACCAATTTCAACTTCTGTATATACACGATTTCCAAAGATTCTTGTTTTTAAATTATCTAAAGAATAGACTCCTTTAATTGATAAAATAAACATACGTAGTTGAAATTCCATTTCTCTACTACAAGAAGTATCTAAAAGTTCACGGATAGACTCTTTTAAAATATCTAACGAAACCTTTAAAATAATGATACAAATCATAAAACTTGCGAGACTATCGCACCAAGCTATCCCTATCATACTACCTAAAATACCAATCATACTTCCAACAGAAGAAAGAGCATCGCTTCGGTGATGCCAAGCATCAGCAAGTAGGGAATTGGAATGAATTTTCATGGCAGCACTCCTGGTATACCAAAACATCAATTCCTTACTGATAATCGAGATTATTGCGGCAAGAAAGGCAAGAAAAGTAGGCAGTACAGTGGGTGGTGAAAAGAAACTTTGGATTCCTTTATATCCGATGAGACAGCCAGTCATAAACAAACAAAGTGCTAAAAATAAAGAGGATAATGATTCGATTCTTTCATGCCCATAGGGATGTTCCTGATCTGCACCTTTGGAAGATAACTTTAAGCCAACTAGGACAATAAAAGTACTAAAAACATCAGAAGCTGAATGAATACTGTCACTAATCATGGCCATACTATGACCGAAAACACCTGCAATTAGTTTAAAAATAGAGAGAATTAGGTTTAAAAAAATAGTAATCCAAGAAACACGGGTGCCAATTTTTTCTTCTGGAGTCATCTTTATCACCTCATGATATCTAATATATGTAAAACATTCAAAATAAGTTCTTGAGAGATTCTAAAAAATGAGGTGGATGTTAAACCTTTCTGTTTCTTTTGGAACGTGATATACTAAACATGGATGTGGTGATACATGAAAAGTGGTATTTTAGTAGTTCATAAACCAAAAGGTATGACGAGTAGAGAGGTTGTGAATCAAGTAGGGAAAATATTTCATACAAAAAAAGTCGGGCACATGGGTACACTTGATCCTCTAGCAGAAGGTGTTTTAGTGCTTGGAATTAATCAAGGAACCAAAGTCATTGAACTTTTATCTTCTTCTGATAAAGAGTATATTGCAGAAGCAGTGATGGGAATTTCTAGTGATACATTGGATATTACTGGAAAACTAGAAGAATTTCCTTTAGAAAGGACCTATAGAGAAGAGGAAATCAAGCAAGTACTAGAAAGTTTTCTTGGTAGTTATCAACAGGAAGTACCTTTATATTCCGCCATTCATGTAGATGGAAAAAGACTGTATGAGTATGCTAGAAAGGAAGAAGAAGTTCTACTTCCTACGAAAAAGGTCACCATTCAAGAAATCAAACTGATTGAGTATTTACAAGATACTTTTCATCCAACTTTTTCGTTTCAAGTATCCGTTAGTAAAGGAACTTATATTCGAAGTCTCATTAGAGATATTGGTAAAAAGTTAAATTGTCCTTCGATTATGAACAACTTACTTCGAACAAGACAAGGAAAGTTTTTATTAGAAGAGGCAAAAAAACTAGAGGATTTAACGGAAGATACTCCCTTGATTCAAATCGAAGACGCACTTGAAAGACTAGAGGAATATGATACAATAGTGGTAGAAAAAGAGTTAGAATTTAAAATTCAAAATGGAGCTATTTTACCAAGAAACTTTTCCGGAAATTATGCCATTTTTTTAAATCAAGAGAAAGAACTTTTGGCAATTTATCAAAGATATAAAAAAGATGATACTTTGATGAAACCTTGGAAAGTGTTTGATAGGAGATAAAAAGATGAAAAAATTAAGTGAACTATATGAGGGGTATGAAGATATTCCTATTCAAGATATCAAAATCAATTCGAAAGATGTTATGCCTGGTGATTTATTTGTCTGTACGATGGGGGTCACAGCGGATCGTCATGATTATATTGAAGATGCAATTTCTCATGGGGCAAGTGCAGTTGTTGTGAGTCGAGACATTTCTTGTCGTGTTCCAACGATTCGAGTAGAAGATACCAATCAGGAACTTCCACGCCTTGCTTCGAAATTTTATGATTTTCCTGAAAAAGATTTGCGTATTTTGGCAGTGACTGGGACGAATGGAAAAACGACGGTTGCAGAAATTATTCAGCATTTATTAGGAAACGAAGAATGTGGATACTTAGGAACGAATGGAATGACTTGTAGTAAATTTCATTCATCAATTCGAAATACAACTCCTGATAGTGATCGGCTCTATAAGTATTTTCGTCAATTTGTAGATGCAGGGTGTAAATATTTAAGTATGGAGACTTCTTCTGAAGCATTTTTTAGAAAACGTTTGGTCAATTTAGAATTCGATGTAGGAATTATTACGAATATTACAGAGGATCATTTAAATATTCATAAAACGATAGAAAATTATGTTTCCTGTAAAAAAGAACTTTTAAAACAAGTGAAAAAGACAGGCGTTTGTATTTTAAATACAGAGGATTCCTACTTTCAAGAGTGTTTAGAACTTTCGAAAAATCATGCTCTAACTTATGGGAAAAAGGAAGGAGCCACGCTTCAGATTGTTTCCTATCAGTTAAAGAACTCTAAAACAGAAATCACTTTAA
>DLAC01000049.1 GCA_002493865.1 Caryophanales bacterium UBA7057 | reverse complement strand
AAATTATTTCCCGGGAAATAATTTTTTTAAATATTTAAGAAAAAAATTTAAAAAGAATATAAAGTATTGTATAATATGAAAAGAAAAAAGAGGAAGTGGATTCAATATGAAGTATGACATTATTGTAGTAGGAGGGGGACACGCAGGATGTGAAGCATCTTTAGCCTCAGCTCGTTTAGGAAATAAAACCTTATTAGTCACAGGAAATATAAAAAATATAGCAGATATGCCATGTAATCCTTCCATAGGTGGTCCAGCTAAAGGAATTATTGTAAGAGAAATTGATGCTTTAGGTGGGGAAATGGCTAATAACATTGATCATAGTTGTCTTCAGGTAAAAATGTTAAACACAAAAAAAGGTCCTGCTGTTCGCGCTTTACGTGCCCAAGGCGATAAAATTACTTATCCACAAGAAATGTTGAAAACCCTTCAGAATCAAGAAAATTTAGAAATTAAAGAATCCATCGTCGAAGATTTAATTATTGAAAAAAATAGGGTAAAAGGAATTGTTTTAGAAAATGGAGAAAAAATAGAATCAAAGTCAGTAATCCTAACGACGGGTACTTACTTAAAGGCTGTGATATTAAGAGGAGATAAAAAGACAAAAAGTGGTCCTCATGGAGAAAGACCATCTAAATATTTGAGTGAAAAATTAAAAGAATACGGCTTTACAATTCAAAGACTTAAAACAGGTACTCCTCAAAGAATTGATAAAAATAGTATAGACTATAGTAAGGCAAGTCTAGAACCTGGGGATGAAGTTCCATATACTTTTTCCTTTGATAACGAGCCACAATATAAAATAGAAGATCAAGTACCATGTTATTTGATTTATACAACACCTGAAACACATCAAATTATTATGGATAACTTAGAAAAATCTAGTATGTATGGTGGATATGTAGAAGGAGTTGGTCCTAGATATTGTCCATCAATTGAAGATAAAGTCGTAAGATTTAAAGATAAAGAAAGACATCAATTATTCTTAGAACCAGAGAGTCGCTATTATGATGATATCTATATTCAAGGATTTTCAACAAGTATGCCAGAAGAAATTCAAGATCTAATGGTTCACTCTCTACCAGGCTTGGAGCATGCAAAAATATTAAAATATGCTTATGCAATCGAATATGATGCAATTGACCCCTTACAATTAAAACAATCCCTTGAAACAAAAATAATAGAAAATTTATTTACTGCTGGTCAAATTAATGGAACAAGTGGATATGAAGAAGCAGCAGGGCAAGGTCTTATTGCAGGAATTAATGCTTCTCGTAAAATTAATAATCAAGAACCTTTAATTTTAAAAAGAAATGAAGCATACATTGGGGTCTTAATCGATGATTTAGTGACAAAAGGAACAAAAGAGCCTTATCGAATGCTAACCTCTAGAGCAGAATATCGTTTACTACTAAGACATGATAATGCAGATTTAAGGTTGAGAAAATACGGGTATGAAGTTGGACTAATATCTGAGAAAAAATATCAAAAATTTAAAGAGAAACAAAGAAAAATTCAGGAATTAACAGATAAATTAAAAAACAATAAAATTACCCCTACCAAAGAGAATAATGAATACCTAGAAGAAATAAATTCTACAAAAATACTAGATGGAATCAGTTTATATGACTTATTAAAAAGACCTGAAATTACGATGAATCATATTACCCACTGGTTGGAATTAAACTATAATGAAGAAATTAAAGAACAAGTAGAAATTCAAGATAAATATGAAGGATATATCAAAAAAGCAAATCGAGAAGCTGAAAAAATGCTAGATTTAGAAAAAATTAAGATACCAGATGAAATCAATTATGAACATGTTCAAAATTTAGCAAGTGAAGCAAGACAAAAATTATCAAATATAAGACCGACAACCATTGCACAAGCATCCCGTATTAGTGGGGTAAATCCTGCAGATATTTCAATCTTAATGGTATATTTAAAAAAGGAAAAAAGAATATGAATCAAGAACTTTTTATAGAAAAAATAAATCAATTAGGAATTCAATTAAATAATGAACAATTAAATCAATTAGAAAAATTTTATAATCTTTTAATTGAATGGAATCAAAAAATGAACTTAACTAGAATTACAGAAAAGGAAGATGTATATTTAAAACATTTTTATGATAGTTTAACCATTGTGAAAGAAATAGACTTATCTAAAGAACTATCACTATGTGATGTGGGAAGCGGGGCAGGATTTCCAGGAATTGTTTTAAAAATTGTATTTCCAAATTTAAAAATCACTTTGATAGATTCTCTTTTAAAAAGAGTAAATTATTTAAATGAAATCATTCAAGTATTGGGACTAGAAGAAATTAAAGCAGTACATATAAGGGCAGAAGAGTATGCAAAAAATCATAGAGAAGAGTTTGATATCGTAACTGCAAGAGCAGTTGCCAATTTGAGTTTACTATCAGAATTATGTATTCCTATGGTAAAAGAAGGGGGATTCTTTATTTCTATGAAAGGAAATGCAAAAGAGGAAATTGTAGAATCCAGAGAAATCATACAAAAACTTGGAGGAAAAATTAACCATATAGAGGAATTCCAATTACCCATTGAAAATAGTATGAGAACACTAATAAAAATAGAAAAAATAAGAAAAACTGATTTAAAATACCCAAGAAATAAAATAAAATAATTCAGAGCAAGAAAAAAATTAGTATAATATAATTGAAAACAAAATCATAGAAAAAGAAAATATACTCGAAAAAGCACTAAAAAAGGAGAAGAATCGTTCGTATTCTCTAAAAAAAATGGTATTTTTCTTGTTTCATTAAAAAAATATGATATAATGAATATAATTAAAAGAATAAAAAATTGAAAGAATGAAAAGAGGGTTACTATGGATAGAGAAGTAGTAGATTTATATTTAGATGACATTATCCCTAACCGTTTCCAACCACGTGAAGTATTTAATGAACAAGCACTAAGAGAACTAGCAGATTCTATCAAAGCTCATGGTGTGATCCAACCAATTATAGTTCGTAAAATTGGTGATAAATACGAGATTATTGCAGGGGAAAGAAGATATAAAGCATCTGCAATGGCTGGGTTAACTAAGATTCCTGCAATTGTTAGAAACTTGGATGATAAAGAAACTTCAAAAGTGGCTTTACTAGAAAACCTTCAAAGAAAAGATTTAACTCCAATTGAAGAAGCTAGAACTTATCAGAAAATTATTGAATTAGATGATATGACACAGGAAGAACTTGGACGTACTATGGGAAAAAGTCAGGCATCAATTGCTAATAAAATGCGTCTTTTATCATTGCCTGATGAAGTTCAGGAAGCATTACTAGAAGACAAAATTTCTGAGCGTCATGCAAGAAGTTTATTAAATTTAAAAAGTCCAGAAGAACAAATTTCAATGTTACAAGAAATTATCAATAATAGAATGACTGTTAGGGAATTAGATGCACGAATTAAGGGAGTTTCTCCTCAAAGATATATATCAGATCCATCAAATACGGTAGGAGATAGAGTAGAAAATGAGGAATATAACACTATTCCAGAAAAAGTGGATTCTGTTTCTATTGATGATTCACAAAGCAAGGAGTTTATGCCAAATACAAATTTAAGTTTTAAAAGTAACTCACTGCCTGTTGAAAATTCAGAAAACAATATTGGAGGGAAAATTAACTCTGATAGTGTAATAGAATTAAATCCAAAAATACCAGTGAATCCAACACCAACGAATGAAGAAAAAACATCAGCACCATTTAATTTTAAAAAAGCTACTGTTGAAGAATTACTAGGAGATGAAGAATTATTTTCATTGAAAGATGCAGTATCTTCTATTCGAAAAAGTGTTGAATCGGTTAGAGATAAGGGATTTATGATAAAAGTAGAAGAAATGGACTTTGAAAAGACTTATCAGATTGTCGTAAAAATTGATAAAGACATTTAAAAGTAGAGTGTTCTACTTTTTTTTAACAAATTAATAAAAAACGTTTCACAAATGATGGATTTCTGTTAAAATAAAGAAGTATTAATTCAGAAAAAAGGTGGTAACATGGGAAAGATAATTTCATTAGTAAATCAAAAAGGTGGAGTAGGAAAAACAACGACAAGTATTAATCTTTCTGCATCTTTAGCACATTTAGGAAAGAAAGTTTTATTAATTGATTTAGATCCACAAGGAAATGCTACAACTGGAGTGGGAATCAATAAAGGGGATATAACAAAAAGTGTCTATGATGTAATGACAGGAAAGTGTATGGGACAGGATGCGATTATTCGAACAAAATTTACAAATCTATATCTTTTACCATCGACAATCAATTTGGCAGGAATAGATATTGAATTAATGGAAAAAAGCAGATCTGAGCAGAGTTTTTCCAAAAATACACAATTGAAAAATGGCATTCAACCAATTAAAGATTTATTTGATTTTATTATCATTGATTGCCCTCCTTCTTTAGGATTAATTACTACAAATGCCCTTACTGCTTCAAATTCTGTAATTATACCAGTACAATGTGAATTTTTTGCACTAGAAGGAATTACACAATTATTAAATACCATTATGATTGCTCAAAAAAATTTGAATCCAAACTTAGATATCGAAGGTGTTCTATTAACAATGCTTGATTCAAGAGCAATTCTATGTTTAGAAGTTGTAGAAGATATTCGTAGATTCTTTAAAGAAAGAGTATATAATACAATTATTCCGAGATTAGTTAGAATTGCAGAAGCTCCATCTCATGGAACACCAATTATAGAATATGATCCAAAACATCGTGGTACGATAGCCTACTTAAACTTAGCAAAGGAAGTGATTGAAAGAAATGGAAACGCAACACGAAACAATTAGAAGAAAAGCCCTTGGAAGAGGACTAGAGGAATTATTTAATAATGAACCATTAAACTATGAAAATTTAGAAGAAAAGATTATTAGTTCTACACCCAAAGAAGAAATTGAGGAATTACCAATTTCAGAATTGAGAAGTAATCCTTATCAGCCTAGAAAAAACTTTGATGAAAAAGCCTTACAAGAACTAGCAAGTTCAATTAAAGAACATGGTGTATTCCAACCAATCATTGTTAAGAAAAGTATTAAAGGATACGAAATCATTGCAGGTGAACGCCGTGTAAAAGCATCTGAACTTGCAGGAAAAGAGACAATTCCAGCAATTATTCGTGAATTTAGTGATTCTGAAATGATGGAAATTGCCCTTTTAGAAAATTTGCAAAGGGAAAACCTAAATGCACTAGAGGAGGCCCTTGCGTATCAAAAATTACTAGAAGAACTTTCTATTACGCAAGAAGAACTCGCACAAAGACTTGGAAAAAGCAGAAGTCATATTACGAATATGATTGGAATTCTAAACTTACCAGAAGAAGTAAAAGACATGATTATGGATGACAAAATATCTATGAGTCATGCAAGGGTCTTAAGTAAAATGAAAGATTCTGAGAAAATTAAAAATCTTGCAGAGAGAATTATTACAGAAAATTTAAGTGTAAGACAAATCGAAAATATCTCAGATGATAGTTTTTACGAAAGAAAAAATAAAATCAAAAAAAGACAATCAACAACCAATGAATATAAAGCAGTAGAAGAAGAACTGTCTGAAAAATTAGGAACGAAAGTAAAAATAAAAAATAACAAGATAGAAATATCATTTGTAAATAATAACGATTTAAACCGCTTATTAGAAATGATGGGTTATAAAAACTAGGGAGGTATCTTTCTAAAATGTTAGAAAAAATATTAATTCCTCAAATTTATTTGCCAATTATTTATATTGTAGTGGCATTTATCATTAATTTTATATGCAAAAAGATTGTTAAAACTATCATTAATACAAAAGAAAAAAGCTTAGAAAAGGGCAGTTATAATTACAAAAAAACAGAAACATTTAAAGTTTTATTAAATAATTTTATCAAATATATTATTGCTGTTTTTACGGGGCTTGCGATTGTAACGGTCTATGGAGTCGATGTGAGTTCTGTTCTAGCAGGTCTTGGAATTTTAGGAGCACTATTAGGATTAGCTCTTCAAGATTTTGCCAAAGATATTATTGCAGGGATTGGAATTATCTTAGAAAATCAATATGCTATTGGTGATGTAATTACTGTAGGTGATTTTACAGGAGAAGTCGTATTTTTAGGACTAAAGACAACTAGAATTAAAAGCTGGGATGGAAAGGTAAAAATCATTGCCAATCATAATATTGATGAAGTTATTAATTATAATATGACCAATTCTATGGCAATTGTAGACTTTGGAGTATCTTATGAAAGCAATATGAGTCAAGTAGAAAAAGTTCTTCAAAAATTAGCGAAAACCCTAACCGAAACTTTGCCTGATTTAAAAGGAGAAGTTCAAGTTTTGGGAATCGAAAAATTAGATGACTCGTCGGTTGTATATAGAATGATAGCACCTACAAAATCTCTTTCACATTATAATGTGCAAAGAATTATGAGAAAAGAAATCAAGGAATGCTTAGACAAAAATAATATAAAAATTCCTTATCCACAAATAGAGGTGTACCATGGAAAATAAAGAATATGGTCTAAATAGTAGAGTAATTATGAAAAAAGGACATCCATGTGGCGCCAATGAATGGGAAATTATTAGACTTGGTGCTGATATAAAAATCCGTTGTGTAAACTGTAATCGTACAGTAATGATTCCAAGAATCGAGTTTAATAAAAAAATAAAAAAAGTAATTCATAGTGAGGAGCAGTAATATGAGAGACAAAAAGAAATTAAAATTAAAAAAATTTCATCTTCATCCAGTTACTACTTTTATTTTATTAACAGGATTTGTCATGGTGTTAAGTTTTATTCTTAGCATATTTCAAGTTCAAGCTACCTATAATCGTTTAAATTTAACAACCTATGAGTTAGATAAAACTTTAGTAGCAGTAGAAAACTTATTTAATTATGACGGAATTAAGTCATTAATAGGAGAGTCGGCAAGGAACTTTGTTAGTTTTACAACCTTAAGTACCTTATTAATCGCCTTAATCGGACTAGGTGTTGCACAAGCAACAGGATTTTTTGATACCTTTATCAAAAGAGTTTTAGTAAAAATTAATAATCAAAAAATAACATTCATTCTATTATTAGTAGCTACAGTTTCTAGTTTAATTAATGAGATTGGGTATGTTGTATTAATTCCATTAGCGGCAATCATATTTAGGGAAAACAATAGAAACCCTCTTGCAGGAATTATTACGGCATTTACGGGAGTTGCTTTTGGGTATGGGGTTACCCTATTTGTAGGGTCTATGGAAGCAAACTTAATACCAATTACTGAAGCTTCTGCTAGGCTCATTGATGTAAATTATCATGTTCCGCTAACATCTAATTTATTTATTATCATTGCAACTTCGATTATTTTATCCATTGTCGGAACGATTATTATTGAAAAATTTGTAGTGCCAAAACTCGGAAGATATAGAGACACTGAGGGTCAAACAGAAGAAATCGAAGAGATAATCGATGAAGAAGAACTAGAGCAAAGAAAACTAGAAGAAGATGTTAGAGAAAGAAAAGGACTAAAAAATGCTTTAATTGCAACCATCTTTTTTATCGTATTCTTTATCTATTCCTTACTTCCTAATTTACCATTCTCAGGAATGTTACTAGATATGGAGGCACCAACGTATTTAGCACAAGTATTTGGAGAAAATTCCTATTTCCAAGATGGATTCACATTCTTAATTTCATTATATTTTATTATAGTTGGAATTGCATATGGAAAAGGTGCAAAAACCATTAAAAATGATAAAGAACTAATTACTGAAACAAGCAAATACCTTTCCGAAATTGGAAGCTTAATTATCTTAATTTTCTTTGCGTCTCAGTTTATAGCAATCTTTAGAAAAACAAATATTGCAACTGTGATTACTGCTTATGCTGCCAATATTATTTCTAGTGCTGAATTTACAGGACTTCCTCTGGTTCTTTTGGTGGTAGTGATAATTGGACTAATCAACCTAATTGCAGCAACACCTCTTGCTAAATGGACAATTTTAGCACCTGCTGTTGTTCCAAAACTAATGCAATCGAATATTTCTCCAGAATTTGCACAATTCTTATTACGTGCAGGAGATTCCATGACAAAAGGGTTAACTCCATTACTACCATATTTTGTAATTCTAATTGGATATCTAAATATGTATAATCCAAATAAAAAGAAACCAATTACAGTAGGAAGAGCATTAAAACTGATGCTTCCATATTGTTTAATTATTAGTTTTACTTGGATTGTAATTGCAATTCTTTGGTATCTAACAGGACTTCCTTTAGGTCCTAGTAGATTTCCAACCCTATAGGCAACATCTTGTTGTCTTTTTTCTTGAAAAATCAACAAAAAAGTGTTATACTAAAGCGCAAAAAAAGAAATTGAGGGGGGTTATGGATGGAAACTTTTAAAAAATTAAATAATCATATATTAATAACTTATATTTCTTATTTAAGAGCATATCAATGGGATAAATATAAACTCTGTTTTTCAAATGAGATAGAACCAATTCAGGATATCATACAAGATGGTAATTATGGCTTATATTTAAATCATCATTTGATTGGTTACGGGACAATTATGCCTATGGAAGAGGAATTATTTAATGGTGTTCCGAATGCTACATGGCTTAAAAATTCTATTCATTTAGAACATGGGGTCCATAAGGCAGAACTTGCCTTTATAATTCATCCGAAATATCAGCATTGTGGATATGGAAAGAGACTGTTAAATTATATGGTAGAAGTAGCAAGAAAGGATTATGACTCAGCGATTGCTTGGTTATATAAAGACAATAAAAAATCTCTTTCATTGATTGAAAAATCAGGATTTGATTTTCTATCTTTTAATGAGGATATTATCATTTTTGAGAAAAAATTAAAATAGCAGATAGTATTTAAAATATTTATAAATTCCTTATTGAATGAAAAATATGATTAAAACTTTAAAATTATTATTCGAGGGAATAAGAATTATGGTATAATTTTCTTATAGAAAAGAGGGATACTATGGGATTAACAGCAGGAATTGTTGGACTACCTAATGTCGGAAAATCCACTTTATTTAATGCGATTACAAAAAAGAGTATTCTAGCTGCTAACTATCCGTTTGCTACCATTGATCCAAATGTTGGGGTTGTAACCGTTCCAGATCAAAGATTAGATAAACTCCAGGAGATGTATCATCCAGAACGATTAATTCCAACTGCCTATGAATTTACAGATATCGCAGGATTAGTAAAGGGAGCAAGCCAAGGAGAAGGATTGGGAAATAAATTCCTATCTCATATTAGAGAAACAGATGCCATTGTAGAGGTAGTAAGATGCTTCGAAAATAGCGATATTATCCACGTAGAAGGAGAAGTTGACCCAATTCGTGATATCGAAATTATCAACCTGGAATTAATATTAGCAGATTTAGAAAGTATTGGAAATCGGATTGAAAAAATTTCTAAAAAACTAAGAGCATCCAAAGACAAAGAAGACAAAATTGAATTAGATGCACTAGAAAAGGCAAAGTCAGCATTAGAACAAAATCAAGCACTTCGTTCGGTTGATTTCACAGAGGAAGAGAAACTCGCAATTAAGTCATATAACTTTTTAACAATTAAACCAATTATTTATATGGCAAATATTAATGAAGAAGAAGTATCAACAGAAGATAACGATCATGTTAAAAAAGTAAAAGAATATGCTAAAAAAGAAGATTCTAAAGTAATTAAAGTCTGTGCCAAGATAGAAGAAGAATTGAGTCAGCTAGAAGAGAATGATAAAAAAGATATGTTAGAGGCATTAGGAATTGAAATGAGTGGATTAGATCAGTTAATTCAAGCAACTTATGATTTATTGGGACTTTCTACTTATTTTACAGTAGGTAAAGATGAAGTTAGAGCTTGGACTTATAAAAAAGGAATGAATGCCAAACAATGTGCAGGAATCATTCATACAGATTTTGAAAAAGGCTTTATTCGAGCAGAAGTAATTTCCTATCAAGATTTAATGGATTGTGGAAGTGAACTCAAAGTAAAAGAAGCTGGAAAATTTCGATTGGAAGGAAAAGATTACTTAATGCAGGATGGGGATATATGTCATTTTCGATTTAATGTATAGGAGAACTTATGACTTATTACGAAATAGAAAATGAAGAAGTAGTCAAATATGAAGTTACTCTCTATCGAGAAGAATTAGAAAAAATCAGACAGGAAGTAAGTCAAAAATATACAGAAATGACTCATGTTGTAAAAAATAGTGCTGTAGATCCAGTTCCAATTGAAGGACAAACAATTAGAAATTTACAAAAAGATTTTCTATTTTCGTTAAAATTAGGACCTACATTGGAAAGGGATGTATATGAAATTTGCTATGATTCCTATATGGAACCACGATTGGTATTCTTAATAAATTGTCTTTTAGAAGAAAATTTAAGTGTGGTTCCAGAAATAAAACAATTTCCACCAAAGGCAAAGAAAAAAGAAAAAGAACTATCTTTATATTATCAACAAGTGTTAAGATCTATGAAAATGACAGAAATATGCAGAGTCCCTGCGCAAGAAACCAATCACTTAATGGAATTTTTCTTAAATGAGATAAATTCAGAAACTTCAATATCAGAAAAGTTAGGAAAAGAAAAGAATGTTCAAAAACAAAAAAGAGTATAATAAAGAAAGGTGATAAAATGAAAAATAAGACTTATCCAAAAGTATTTTTATGGCTATTTGTAGGCCTCTTAGTTACATTCGTAACGGGAATTTATACAAAAACAAATCAGAGTGCATTAGAATTTATCTTTGTAAATAACGGATATATATTTCTAATCATATTAGAATTAGCAGTAGCTATTTTCTTAAGTGCCAGAATTCATAAAATGAGTCCAATTACTGCAAAGACTTGTTATTTAATTTATTCATTTCTAAGTGGACTAAGCTTTTCTGCAGTATTCATAGTTTATAAAGTAGAATCCATTATGCTAGTATTCTTAATTGCCGCAATTCTATTCCTATTATTTGCACTTCTTGGATATTTTACAAAATTAGATCTAACAAAGATTGGAAGTTTCCTACTTATGATGTTACTTGGAGTGGTAATTTGTTCTATCGTAAATATATTTATGCATAATGAAACTTTCGATTTAGTAGTAACATGTATTAGTATCTTAGTCTTCTTAGGATACATTGCCTATGATATTCAAAGTATCAAGCGATTAGAAGGTTCGATTGAAGAAGACAATCTAGCAATCTATGGAGCATTCCAACTATACCTAGACTTTATCAATATTATTTATGATTTATTAAGACTATTTGGCCAAAGTGACGATTAAAATAAAAAAATATATGTACTAAAAAGAGTATATCTGTTATACTTTTTTTAGGTGATAATATGGAAGAATTAGGATTATTAAACATTGAGTTGGAGGATACTCCTCAACAGGAAAATACAGAATTAGTAAACAATATTGATGGAATCAAAGCCATTCAAAATGAAATCGAAGAAATTCAAAGAGAAAAATTGAGGAAAGATGCTACTATTAATCAAAATGTGTTAGATATGAAAAGTAGTTTAAAGGATTATGAGTGGTTTGCATATATGGGATATGCAGGAAGACAAAAGGAAGTTAACGCCTGGGAAGCAGAATTAAAATCTTTACAGGTTAAAAAGTTGGCATTAGAAAAACAGGTATCAGCACAAGTCGGTAATTATGAAAAAGCAAAAGACTATTTAGACGAAGTTGATTTAAAATTGCTTAGTACACCCATCTTTATAGAACGAGCAAAAATGCGTGTAGAATCCTCTTATGAATATTATAAAATGACAACTGGTAAAATATCGAGGATGGATTATGAAACTTGGATTTTAGGAAATAGTAAAGTACCAATGGGTGATGATGAGAATTATGTTAGTAATATAGAAACTCAATATAAAAATAATCATCTAGAATCTAATAAAAATGAGCAATCAGGTATAAGAATGTAAAGTTACTAAGTTGATTAGAAAAAGAGATGCTAAATATTAATAATTTTTAAAAAGTAATAGATAATAGAGATTAAAGTAAGCAAAATCTTACTTTTTTCTTTTGTCTATGATAGAATGAAAGTATATGAAGGAGGAATGTAAATGCAATCAAATACATTAGAAGCATTCGTAGTAAAAAGAAAGAATATATTATTACCAGCATTAAAAGGTAGAGAATCTTATTCTAACAATACATTTTGGCGTTTTTCTACTGATAGAAGCATAGTTCATAGGGAAATTTTAATTGAATCCAAAAAAGAAACTGTAGATGGATATAATCTATATGGTACAGAAATTCCAGTAATTTTCTCTTATCCGAATACTTGGGAGAGAACAAATCCTAAATTAGAAACTTGTATTGGTGTTGCAACAAAACAACGAGAAGCTTTAGCATCCACGAAGATAAGCGACCAAAGTATAGAATTTCATTATAATGGTAAGTTTATTACAGATGAAGACGTAATCACATGGTTAGAAAATGAAAAAAATATTGAATCCATGAAAAGAGTCAGAGAGTATGCAATTCAATATGGAGAAAGATGTAAAGAATTATTAGAATTTTTAAGAAAGCAAACAGCGGAAAACTTCGTAAATCAAGCAGTTTCCGAATATGGAGAGTATTTAGAAAACGAAGAAAAAGTCAAAAAACTGAGAGATAGAAGAGATGAGTTAGTTTCTAGATACAATCACTCTTAAAAACGATAGATAAAAGAAATAAAAGTAAAATTTGAGTTCCGGTAAAATTTG
>DLAC01000061.1 GCA_002493865.1 Caryophanales bacterium UBA7057 | reverse complement strand
TTATTATAATTTTAAAGATATATACTTTTTAACTTTTTTTTAGTTTTTTATAAATTTCTACAATTGGAAGAATCAACATAGCAAAAAGTGCTAATTGTAATAAATCCGTTATTGGAATAGAATTTGTTTGAAGGAATGTACTTAATAACGGTACTTCCATTACTAAAATCTGTAAGATTATAGAACCAAAAATAACAACTGGAATTAATAAATTACTCTTAAGTGATATTTTATAAAATGATTCTTTTTCACTACGACAATTAAATACATGTATATTTTGAATAAACACCATGAGCGCCATGACATATCCTCGTGCGGTAGTAACATCCATTCCTACATTTTTAATCAGATAATACCAAAGAATAAAAACAATAATACCAATAGCAATTCCTGCAACTAGAACTTCTTCCAATAAAAGTCGATTAAATAGAGATTCCTTTGGACTCCTAGGGGCTTCTTTCATGACTTGAGGTTCTGCCTTTTCAAAAGAAAGTGCAAAATCTTGAAGTCCATCTGTTACTAAATTGAGCCATAATAGTTGAATTGCAACAAGAGGCATCGGTAAATCAAAAATAATAGATAGTACAAAGAACAATACTTCTGCCATTCCACAAGATAGCAACATATAGCACACTTTTCGAATATTACTATAGGCACATCTTCCTTCTTTAATTCCTGCAACAATAGATTGAAAGTTATCATCGATAATAATCATAGATGCCGTTTCTTTCGCTACATCTGTTCCACTTCCCATGGCAACACCAATATTGGCACTACGAATGGCAGGGGCATCATTGACCCCATCACCAGTTACTGCGACAAATTCACCCTGACGTTTCAAAGAATTGACAATTTCTAGTTTATCTAATGGAGTGACTCGAGTAAATACACGCTTCTTCTGAATGAATTGGTCAAATGCCTGTTCTCCTTTTTTTAAATATTCCGAAATTTCATCTCCCGTTGTGACTTCTTCCCAGGCACTTACTAAATGTAATTCCTTAGCAATAGAATAGGCAGTTAAAGGATGATCCCCCGTAATCATTAATACTTTAATTCCTGCTTCACTACACTTTTGAATGGATTCTTTCACTTCTTCTCTTACTGGATCAATAAATCCAACGAGTCCTTGAAACGTTAATTTTTGAATATCTTTTTCCCCATAGTTTTTCTTTTTGGAAACAATTCCATCCGCAAGCGCAATAACTCGGTACCCTTCACTTGCCAGTTTCTCATTTTGTTTTAATAGTTTCTTTGAATCTAAAGGGATGATATCTTCATTTTCCATCATCGTCCTTGAAAATTCTAAAACTTTTTCAATAGAACCTTTCACTGTACAATGAATTTTTCCTTCAAATTCATAGAATACTGCAGAATACTTATTTTCTGATTCATAAGGAATGGTTTCAATGATTTTATATTCTGAAGCTGAGACTTTTAATTTTCTTCCGAGTGCTAAAAAAGCAATATCAATAGAATCTCCATAGCTTTCAAAAGTTCCCTTTCTCTTTTCCAAATGTGCTTCATTGTTTAATACTCCCAAAATTCCAATTGACTTTGCAAGTTCTATGGATACGTTTTCATTAGAAATGACCTTTCCTTGATCATTGTATCCTCTTCCTTCAATATCAAAAACATTTCCTGACGGTAGGACAATTTTTTTAGCAGTTTGTTCATTTACTGTTAAAGTTCCTGTTTTATCACTCGCAATTACAGTACAACTACCCAAACTTTCAACAGAATTTAATTTTTTTACAATTACTTGTTTCTTTGCCATACGATTAGATCCAATTGTCAGTGCCATAGTTAACGCAAGAGGTAATCCTTCAGGCATGGCAGAAACACTAAGAGCGATAACAGATAAAAAGATTTCACTTCCAGAAAATCCCTTTTGATAAAGAATCATGGCAATTAAAATAGCGATTACAACGATCAGAAGTGTAATTTGCTTAGAAAACTTCTCCATCCGAATAGAAAGAGGCGACTTTTCCTCTTTTGTATTTGCTACATAACTCGCAATAGAACCAATCTCCGTATCAATCGATGTAGCGATGACAACACAAAGTGCACGTCCAGTAACAACAGAAGTCCCAGCATATACCATATTTTTTCTTTCTGCGAGTGGTGTTGTTTCCTTCACTACTCCTACTTGTTTTTGAACGGCCAAACTTTCCCCCGTTAATACAGCTTCATCTACTTGAAAATTATGACAATCAAGAATTCTTAAATCTGCACTAATCTTATCTCCTGACTCTAATTCTACAATATCTCCTACAACTAATTCACTAGAATCAATCTGTTCTGAACGGTGATTTCGAATGACGTTACAATGAACCTTAATTAAACTTGCCAAAGACATGGCATTTTTTTCGGCATTCCATTCTTGAATGGTACCTAACACTAAATCAACTAAAATAATAAAAATAATTGCACATGCATCTACGACTTCTCCTATGAAAAAGGAAAATAAAACGGTAACAATTAAAAGTAAAACGATGGGATCTATGATTTCTTCCCATAAGATTTTAAAAACACTCGTTCTTCTTTTCTGTGGGAGTTCATTTTTTCCGTACTTTTCTAATCTCTTTGTTACTTCTAAAGAAGTTAAACCGTCTCTACTTGTATGCAATGCTTTAAGAATTTCCTCTTCACTACTACTATGCCACACTAACTTTTTCATTTTTTCCCTCTTTCTACCTAACGATGATATACACTACATAACTAGTATAAAGTAAAAGCATAAACAATCCCTTTTTCTTGTTGATTTCTAATTTTCTTAGCATCAATAGATATACAAGAATTTCAACACTTGTCATTACAAGTATATCCATCAAAGAACTAAAATCTAAAGAAAGTGGAGTAATGGCAGAAGATAAACCCAAGATAAAGAAAATATTAAAAATATTACTTCCAATGACATTTCCAATCGCAATATCTGTTTCTCCTTTGATTGCTGCCACTACACTCGTTACGAGTTCAGGAAGTGAGGTTCCGATTGCAACAATCGTAAGTGCAATTAAATTCTCACTGATATGATAGGCTTCAGCAATTTTAACAGCAGAGTTTACAACTAAGTTTCCTCCCAGTAAGATTCCAAGGATCCCAAGTACAATCCATACAATGTCTTTCCATGAAAATTTTCTTTTTTCTACCGTTAATTTTTTATTCTCTGAAAATGCTTCTAAAATCAAAGCATATAAATAGATCCCCAAAAAACAAAGTAAAATAAGTCCTTCACTTCTAGTAACCGTCGCAATTTCCTTACCTAATAAGAATTCTTCTGATACCATAATTAATAAAACTACCGATGAAAAAATACAAAACAGGTAATCTCTTTGTACCACTTTTTTTTGTGTTTTTAAATTTTTGAATAGTGCACTGGTTCCCAATACCAATAATAAGTTACAAATATTAGAACCAAGCACATTCCCAATGGTAATTTCATTACTTCCACTGAAAGAAGCCGTAATACTAACCGCAGCTTCTGGTGCACTCGTACCAAAAGCAACAATCGTAAGTCCAATAATTAAGGTTGGAACTCTTAGTACTTTTGCCAAATTAGAACTACCTTCTACAAAAATATCTGCCCCTTTGACTAAGAAAAAGAATCCTAAAATTAATAATAAATAATTCATAGTTAAGCTCCTTTCAGGATATCCAAGAAAAAAGACTCCTCGTAGTATAACCAAAAGTCCCACTCATAATGTATCTTCTTGATTCTCTCTATTACACTATATTTTACCATGCTTTATGGTTCTCTGCAACCAAAAAAAGCAAATCCAAAGGACTGCCTTTTTGAATACATGATTCATTTAAAGTGTTTTTTGTTTTGCACTGATTTCATATAACATAATATAATTACGGCTTGCTTCAAACTGAGATAAATCCATATATTGGCTCATACCTTCCAACCCAGCAAGTTGAATGTAAGAACGTTGTTTAGGAAATTCAACAAATTGACTATTGGAAGAACTTTCTCCAGATTTTTCTGTTAAAGTGCTTTTAAAATTTTCCTTTTTCTTAATTGCATTGTGCTTTTTAATTAATGTTACCCCAATAGCGAGTGCACCAATTCCTGCAATAGAAGGCATTATATTTTTTACTTTTGTCATAGGTTTTCCCCCTCGAATACCTATTATATCTTGTTTTACTAGAAAAGAAAAGATTTTTTAGCATCTATTCTTCGACAGATTCCTTAATTTGGCCTAAAACACCACCAATTCCTAGGAATGTGAATAAAACAGAAATTGCATAATCCTTGAATATTGCTGTTTTAAATTCACTAGACTGATATAATAAGTCTAATGTATCTAAAGAAAAATGAAACCCGCTCTTAGTTCCCAGTAACATTGGAATCATTACAAGAGTTGAAAATGTTATTACTAGAAGAGAAATAACTGCGACAATATAAGGAAGTTTTCCATCCTGCTTTCCCTTCATTAATTGGTACCCTTTCCAAGCTCCCAATGCAATTGGTAAAGCAAGTAAAGAAACAATCATATCCCCATATACATAAACTAATATCCATGGTAAAGAGGCAACTAACCCACCAATCATGGCTCCTACAATTCCCATCAAATATCCACTATCTCTTTTTTCTTCCATAATGGCACTCCTTTCTACTAAATAATTTTAACACCCAAAATATGAGAATACAAGTATTAGATACCTTCCTCTTTCCCATAAATCAATTCTGATAAATATTTTAATTTTTCATCTAACATTTTTTTAACAAAGAACAGTTCTCTTTTTTTTATAAATCTTCTCATTAACTTTGTATTTAAAACTTCTCTCTCTAGTTTATTTTTCTGCTTTTCTAAAGGTCTTATGATATATTTACAATATAATTCTATTGTTTTTGGATCCATGCTATTCCTTCTTCCCTATTCTATGATTATAACATACAAATCGTATTTACGTATAAGAAAATCATATTGCGCTTTAAAGTTAGAAAATAGAATTAGGTGATATTATGCTTTCTTCTAATTATGTTATATTCCAAAGATTAAAAGATATTAGAGAGGATTTAGATTTGATGCAACAAGAGATGGCAGATTTACTAAACGTGTCACAATCTTGCTACTCTAGATGGGAAACTGGAAAAGAATTAATTCCACTACGTAAATTAGTAGACTTTTGTAATATTACAAATCACTCCCTCGATTATGTAACTGGACTCAGTAATAAGAAAAAGACAAATACGAAGAAAATAATTCTAAATTTGGATAAAATTGGAAAACGTTTAAGAAAAGTTCGATTAGAAAATGGGCTTTATCAGCATCAACTCGCAGAACTATTAAATACGACACAGTCGACCATTTGTGCTTATGAAAAAGGGGAAACTTTAATTCTTACCGCCTTTGCCTATCAAATTGCAAAACAATTTCATGTATCTTTGGATGAACTATGCGGTGGCATTAAAAAGAAAGAAAAAGAAACTATAAAATCCTAGTTTCTTTTAAAAGAAAGAGTATAGTATAATATTTTTTGGTGATGTTTATGCCTCAAGAATTAAAAAGATGTGTACTCTGCCCTAGAAAATGCCAAGTAAATCGAGAAAAACAAGAAAAAGGAATTTGTGGTGCATCTAATCAAATGAAAATTGCAAGATATTCCCTACACCCATGGGAAGAACCAATACTATCAGGAACAAATGGTTCTGGTACAATCTTCTTTTCGCATTGTAATTTGAAATGTATCTACTGTCAAAACTACCAAATTAGTGAAGAAAATATGGGATATGAAATCACAACAGAAGAATTCGCCGATATTTGTTTAGAATTACAGAAAATGGGGGCACATAATATTAATTTAGTTACCCCTACTCACTATGTTTTACAAATTATTGAAGGAATTCGCATTGCCAAGCAGCGTGGTTTAAAATTACCCATTGTCTATAATACAAGTGGATATGAGAAAAAAGAAACCATTCAAATGCTAAATGGAATTGTTGATATTTATTTACCAGATTTTAAATATTTTGATGAAAAACTTGCATATCAATATTCACTAGCTCCTAATTATGTTCAATCCATCACAGAAAGTCTACAAGAAATGGTTCGCCAAGTTGGTGCTTTAGAATATGATTCTAATCATTTATTAAAAAAAGGCGTGATTGTAAGACATTTATGTCTGCCAGGTCACGTAGAAGACTCAAAAAATATCCTAAAGTACTTATATCAAAATTATCAAGATAAAATTTGTATTAGTATTATGAATCAATATACACCCGTTCGAAAAATTGAAAAGTTTCCAAATCTAAACCGAACGCTTACAGAAAAAGAATATGAGGAAATCGTGAATTACGCATGTGATATTGGAATCACCAATGCTTTTATTCAAGAAGGAGAAACGCAAATTACTAGCTTTATTCCAAAATTCTATAATCAACCGAAAAAAAAGAAGAGCTGAGCTACTCTTTTTTATTTTGTTTATTATCTGTTTTAAAATGTTCCATTAGTTTTGTAAATATCACTTCCATAATAAATGAAAGAATTGCGAAAATTGGAGAAATATTTCTAAAAAGTGAAAGAAGCGAAAGTGCAATTGTTAAAATTCCAAAAACAATCACCATATACCAACAGAAAACTCGATATTTCATATACTGATATTGATCTATTTCTTTGGGTGATTTTTTCATTTTATTTCCTCCCATTCCTTTTCCCTAAAACCAATCCATACACGGTCTTTTCCAATCAATATTGGTCTTTTCACAAGCATTCCATCGCTCGCTAACAATTCTATTTTTTGATCATCACTCATTGTTTGTAGCGCTTCTTTTAAGTTTTTTTCTCGATATAAAATACCACTAGTATTCCAAAGCTTTTTTAACTCTATTTTATATTTTTGAATCAATTCTTGAATCTCACAACTCGTCAAAGGCTGTTCTTTTATATTTCTCATCTGATAGGAAATTTGCTTCTGATCTAAAAACTTTTTTGCTTTTTGACAAGTACTACATTTTGGGTACCAAAAGAAAATATTCACTCGTCAATCTCCTTTACAAAATCTTTTACTTTCTGTTTCGTAGTAACCGCATTATAAATATCGAGACTTGCATAGATAATCATAAAGATTCCAATTACTTGTGTCATTGCCATAGCGCCACTAAATGGGTTAATGATCAGTAAAACACCACATCCTAAAATCAATATAGAAGATATGAAAGAAGGCGCATATTCTGGAACCTTGTTCTTTTTCATTTCAATTGCATATTGAAGCTTACTAAGACCATTAATAATAAAATAAATTCCTAATACAAACGGTAAGATACTCGAAATAAATTTTGGGTTAAAGATAAATATAAGACCTAAAATACTTGCAATCACTCCAATAACGAGATTTGGCATGTATTTTGTCTTAAAATAATCTACCAAAGAAATAATTCCCGGAATTAAAACAATAATTCCAATAATCGTTGAAAGTGTTGTTAAAACGAAGTCAGGTTTCATTAATAAGAAAACCCCCATAACAATCATAATAATAGAAGTAACCATTGATGTAATAAATATTTTTTTTAATTCATTTTTTAAATAATCCATTTTTATTTCCTCCTATACAAATATCTGCTTATAATTGCCTTAAGAAATCTCTAGGTGTATCTATAGAAAATGATAAAACTTTGCCAGTGATTGGATCTCGTAAAGTAAGTTCCGTCGCATGTAGATACATTCTCTTTGCTTTGATAGTTCCATATTTACTATCGCCAATAATCGAGTGTCCAATTTCTGCTAACTGAACACGAATTTGATTCTTTCTACCAGTTTCAATTTCAATTTCTAATAAACTGTTTTGATTTTCACGAAGCACTTTATAGTTGGTGATTGCTTGTTTTCCAGAAGAATCTTTAGAAACAAAGACACGATTTTGTGTATTTTCTTTTAGATAATGAATGAGCTTGTCTTCTTTTTTTTCTAAAATTCCAGAGACGACTGCTACATATTTCCGTTTAAGGGCTACCTTTTCCCAATTTTCTTGTAGTTTCTTCTTTAAATCCTCACTTTTAGCAAATACCACCAATCCACCCGTCTCACGATCCAATCGATGAACAATAAAAATCTTATTTCTTTTATCCTTTTCTTTGATATATTCTCTTACAAAGTGATAAAGTGTCCGATTACTTTCTTTTTCTGTTGAAATGGTGAGCATTCCACATGGCTTATTCACCACTAAATAATTTTCATCTTCATAAACAATATCTATGTTACCAATTTTAGTAACCTTCTTTTCTGAAGAAATGGAAATCATCTGTTTTGGTTTTACAATCGTATCATGTTTTACTTGTTTTACTCCAGAAATAGAAATGGAATGATACTTCAATAAACTTTTAATTTTATTTCTTGAATAGTCTGTATTTTCTAGTAGATAGTCCATTAGTTTGGCTTCTTTTGTTACAACAATTTTGTTCATGTTGCCCCCTTTACTTATTTTCTACGAGTTCTTCTACTTTGAATAGACGATCCCGATAAATTTTAACCTGTTCTAAAATATGATAGATATTACCCTCTCCTGCATATTTTGTCATGTCATAAAAATTCTCATGGATACTGATCCATTGAAGATGATTCATCTCTTCCACAAGACTTTTTTCTTTATTGAGCTTACCAACATACTTGTAGTTCAATATTACTCATTTCATATTGAAAATCCATAAGATGGCTTAAAATAATATCTTGTTTTGTAATTCCCGTTTCTTCTTCTAATTCTCGGTAAGCAGCATCTTCATCTGTTTCGTTTTCCTCAACTTTACCACCTACTAGATTATAAAGATTACGATAAGGTTCCTTAGAGCGATAGCACATCAGGATATTCTCTTCCTTTTGGTCGTAAACGGCAATAATATTCATCTTCTTTTTCATATAAAACACTTCTTTTATTTAATATTTATTTAGTAATCTCGATGATTTTTTCGATGACTGGTTGATTTTCATATAATACGGTTCCATCCTCATCCTCTACAATTGCATTTTTACAGATTTCATCCACAACCTCAATTCCTTCTGTCACTCTACCAAAGGCAGCATATTCTCCATCCAATCTTCGATTATCTTGATGCATAATAAAGAATTGACTACTTGCACTATTATTTAACTGACTTCTTGCCATAGAAAGTGTTCCTCTTGTATGACTCAAAGAGTTAGAAACACCATTGGAACTAAATTCTCCTTTGATAGTATCTGCAATTCGATGATTACTATCTTTTTCCTGTGTAGGATCTCCTCCTTGCATCATAAATCCATCTATAATCCGGTGAAATGTTAACCCATCATAGAATCCTTCTCTAACTAGATTAATGAAATTTGTAACGGTAATTGGGGCAATATCTGCATAAAGTTCTGCTTTAATCGTTCCATAGTTTTTAATGACAATTTCAATTTCATGTGTTCCCGTTAGATTTTTCTTGTTGTCATCTTTCTTCTTTCCACCAAAAAGGAAGGCAACTACAAGTACAACTGCGATAATTACTACGAATATCATATTTTTTGCATTGGCATAATTTTTCATACACAATCTCCTTTTACTGTTTTCAGTAATATTATTTTAACACAGATTTTTATTTTTGACTTATTTTTTCATCACTTTCAATAGTTAAAATTTAATTCTTTCCAAGAGAGTCATTTTTTATTTGATTCCTAAGTCCATCTTCCATATTGATTTTCGTAGGCACAATATATTTAGCATGAATCTTATGAGATACTAAATTTGTAATCATTTTCATAGCTCGAGCGCCATCAAACCATTTAGGATTATCACTTTTTTGTCGGATGTAATCTAAGGATACAACTAAAGCATTTTGATCATACTGATCACTCATTTCTCTAGTAATCATATACTTTTGTTTTTCACTTGTATATAACTCGTTCTTCATTAACTCATACCCTGCATGATTGTACCAATAAAGGTGATCTCCTCCTGCTAGTACGAGAACATCTGCATTTCGATTCATTTCTCCCATCAAATCTTCTATATAATGATATACTTCATCAAACGTAACATTTGGAATATCATCTTTTAAACTCTCAAACTTATTGGTAACATCTATCACTCCAAACTGATAATACTTTTTATCAATGATTTCTTTATTTTTGACAAATATAAGTTCAATAGAACCTCCTCCGCCAATAAATATACAAAGTGTACCATCATACTCTATATCACTGTAACACCCAGAAGCCGTATAATATGCTTCCTCTTCTTGAGAAACAACTTTTATTTTTAAATGATATTTATCATAAATCTCATGATTGATTTCTTCTAGTTCTTCTTTCGTAATACTTCTAAAAATACTACATCCATAAATATAAATATTACTTGTAAACTTTTTTACTGTATCTATCACTTTATATAGTTCTTCTAAATCAGAAGATAATATTTGATGATTCTTTTTATAATTTACTTTAAATTCAATCGTACTATTATTTTCGTATATT
>DLAC01000045.1:9538-16059 GCA_002493865.1 Caryophanales bacterium UBA7057 | reverse complement strand
ATATTATAATTTGGATATGATAATTAGTGTTGGTTATAGAGTCAAAAGTAAAAATGGTGTTATATTTAGAAAATGGGCAAATAAAGTATTAAAAGATTATCTATTAAAAGGATATGCAGTTAATCAAAAGAGATTAGAATATCTTGAAAAAACAATTAAATTAATTGATATTGCTGGAAGAATAGATGAAAAATTAAGTGGCGATGAAGCACAAGAAATAATTAAAGTAATAAATAATTATTCAAATGCTTTAAATTTACTTGATGATTATGACCACAAGAGAATATCTAAACCAAGTGGAACAAAAAATGATAAAAAAATTACTTATGAAGATTGTATGGATATAGTTGGTAAACTTAAATTTGGTAGTGATAGCAATTTATTTGCACTTGAACGAAATGAAGGTTTAAAAGCAATTATAGGCACTATATATCAATCTTTTGATGGTAATGACTTATATCCTACTATAGAGGAAAAAGCAGCCAATTTCTTATATTTAATTACTAAAAACCATACTTTCATTGATGGTAACAAAAGAATAGCTGCTACATTATTTATATATTTTCTAGAATTTAATAATATTCTATACAATGAAAATGGACAAGTTATTGATAATAATACACTTGTTGCAATTACACTCCTTATAGCCCAATCTAATCCAAAAGAAAAGGATATACTAATTGATTTAGTAATGAACTTTTTAAATAATGAATAATGAATTAGCAAAACAATTAAAAGATATGACACCAGATGATTTTTACAAAATAATCAATAGTGACGGTAATAATGAAATAAAAGATTGGCTTGCTAAATTAGGTAGTGATAGAATTGATGAAATATTTGATCCATCTTTAATATTAGAAAGAGCAATAAATACTTGGAGAGTAATGGGATATTCAGAACAATGGATTAGAAATAAATTAGTTGAAATAGTTAATAGAACTAGTAAACAATAACTCAAAAATGCAAAAAAATATAGGTTGTATTAGGACACACTCTACAAACCTATATAAAATAGGACTTTCTTAATAAAATTTAAAATTTTAAAAACTAAAAAGTTAAACTTTTATAAAATGTATTTCTTAAAGGTTGATAATTAGGCTTGTATCAGAACACGAGCAAACCATTATAAATAAAGGAAAAAAAGAAAAGGTGTCTTAACTATATTCAAAGAGTCGCACTGATTCGTACACTTGCGATTGATCCAGATATTCTTTTTCTAGATGAACCATTTTCAGCCCTTGATTATTTAACTAGAATTTACCTATCTGAAGATGTCTATCAGATTATTAAAAAGGAAGGAAAAACAGCGATTCTCGTGACCCATGATCTTGCAGAAGCTGTTTCACTTAGTGATCGTGTTGCCGTTTTATCGAAGCGACCTGCGATTGTAAAAAAGGTTTATAATATTGATATTCCTAATAAATCTACACCCATCGAAAATAGAAAGAAAAAGGAATTCCATGAATACTATGATCAGATTTGGAGGGATCTCGATGCCCACATCTCGTAAGTATAGTAAGGAACACCAAGATTTCTTAAAAAAAAGAAGAAGAAAAAAGGTTTTTATCCTAATTTGCCAATTTCTAATTATTCTTTTTTTCTTATCCATTTGGGAAGTTGCTTCTAAAACAGGAATGATTAATTCTTTCCTTTCTAGTTCCCCTAGTCAAGTTGTAAATACTTTTGTCTCTTTATTAGAACAAAACAATTTATGGAATCATGTCTATATCACGGTTTATGAAACTCTCATTAGTTTTATCATTGCAAGTGTCTTGGGATTTGGAATTGCAACACTACTCTGGTGGGCACCAACTTTGGCAAAAGTAGTGGATCCTTATTTGACAATTCTTAATTCCTTACCAAAAGTTGCGCTTGGGCCTTTAATTATTATCTGGATTGGTGCCAATATGAATTCTATTATTTTTATGGCGTTAATGATTTCCTTATTTATTACCATTATTAATATCTATAACGGATTTCAGTTCGTAGATTATTACTATATCACACTTCTAAAAACATTAAATGCATCTAAAAGACAGATATTTCAGAAATTAATTGTTCCAAGTAACAAAAATATTATCATAAATTGTCTAAAGGTAAATATCAGTATGTCCTTAATTGGAGTTATTATGGGAGAGCTTTTAGTATCCAAAGAAGGACTCGGTTATTTGATTATGTATGGTTCTCAAGTATTTAATATTAATTTGGTGATTACTTCTGTTGTAATTCTAGCAGTTGTAGCATATCTTATGTATTTAGTAATTTCATTCATAGAAAAAAAGATAGTTCAGTCGAAATAAACTGACTATCTTTTTGTTTTGAAATTTGGAAAATCTGCTACTAAAAGTTTTATATTTGATTAATTTACTTTCTGAATAATTTTATTTAATTTTTCTTCCGCTTCTGAAATTAAGTCTAAAACATCTTCTTCTGTTTTTGAAGTCGTGATTTCTGACAAAGTAGAACTCTCAATATATGATAAATCAATGGATATATTACCAGGAACATTCAGAATTGTTTCATTTTCTAAGTTTCTATGAGTTAAATAGGCTTGCTCTTTAATTAATATGTCTGCACATTCTTGTTGATTATGTCTCTTAGCAGACATCAGTGCATCATCCCCACCACGACTTTTTGCGTTTACATCTGCTTTCAGTAATATTAACAATTGTAGCAGTTCACTATGACCATGCCTTGCGGTTGCCATTAAAGCAGTCGTCCCATAATTATTTGATTGATTGACGTTTGCCCCTGTTCTTAATAATACATAAGCAATTTCAATGTATCCTTTTCTTGCACATATCAGTAATGGAAAGTTTCCTTTAGATTCTTCTTTATATTCAATATTTGCACCATTTTTAATTAATTCGATTGCTTTATCTAACAACTCATCTAATGAAAGAGAGGAAGGCTGCTTCTTGGAAAGCAATTCAAGTAATTCTTTACCAAGACAATTACTTTCCTCCTCATCAACTTTTTTAATTTTTGACTGGAACTTTAAAATACCTTTCTCATCTAATTGATATTCTTCTAACTTTTTTAATTTATTATTTTCGAGTTCCATTAAACTTGAATTATTCATTTCTGTAACACCTTACCTTGAGCTGACATTATCTTTTTAGAGACTTCTAATGCCTTATTTATATCTTGACAAGAAATTAAAGGTGTTATGGAATCAAATTGATCTAATTTTTTATCTTTTTCCAAGTCTTGTTTGAGTGAAAGATGATAAATGTTTTCCCCCACAGAATCACCTGTAATTGGAGTATCATTATAAACCATTGTATCTACTGTACAGCTACCATTAGATCCTGTCACTTGTCCTGCAAGTGCCTTTGCTGATTTAGGTTGTGAAGTATAGCATTCATTTATAAAATTTACAAAATTCTTTATATCAAGAAGAAAGGTTGATGGAATCACTGGATAACTGGATAGGATTTTAAATTCTGGATGATTATTTTGATTGATATTAGAAATCGCAATTAATTTTTGTTCTCCATCTTCTTTTAACAAGATTCCATTTTCATACATTTTAATACCTAATGAACTTGCAAGGGTCATTAATTCTTCCACGAAATAGCTAAAAAATAAATATGGTTTATATATTTGTGCTACTTCTGTCCAATCTCCACTTGATAATTCAAAAATATTATGACCTCTTTTTATATGACTACTTTCATCTCCAAAAAGTCTCATGGCATTAGGAACATTAGTTGTAGAGACTAATTCCCCATTTTCCAATTTAATCTTTTCTATTTCAGTTGCAATTGCTTGTTTTCTTTCTTGTTCCATTGCCTCAAATCTTACTTTATATTCTTCTATTAAGTGTTCCATTTCTTCTGTCTTTTCAGTTAACCTTTTACTTTCATTTACAAATACTTTTTCAGCAATTAAGTGATTTAAGTCTATTTCTTCTTTGGAATCTTCCTTTACAATCTTCATTGCCTGAATTAAGGCTGCTAATGCTGATTCATTCTGATTTTTTACTTTATCTAAAGAAGCTTCAAATGTCGTAATATCATCTGCTGACTTAAACATATTCTTAATAATGATATTATAGATTATGTTTTGAGGTGCATTTGCTATTTTTATCATTCTATCCGCATCTTGTGCTGCAGTTAGCATCTCGGAACATGCTGGTAGTCTATCATATAATTCTCTATTTTCGTATGCCTTCTCATACATTAATGAAACTAGATTGATGATACCTTCATCTACTGGATTTTTATTTTCCTCAATCAACAATCTATTTGCTATTTTATGAAAACGTGAAGGAAGCATATAATCTAACCTTGTAATCCTTAGACGTCTTGATAATGGCCCAGATAATTCTCGTTTATCATTTTTAACAACAATTACTTGTAAATTCCCCTTATATTCTTCTTTAATTTCTAAGTCACCATGCTGTGTTGAGTTTAATCTTCCTGATTGAAAGAACTGAAGGGTAAAGGCATCTGTTTCTGGCCTTGACTTATCATATTCATCAATAAACAAGACAACTTTTTTTCCTTCATTTACTTTGTTAATAGCTTCAATTAGTTTACCAGGTATATTCACATGATCAGCGTCACCTCTAATTGCTGCACTAATGTTAATATCTTCATACAATTCCGTTTTTCCAGTTGTAGGATCACACTGATAACTTATATATTCTACATTGTTAAATATTTCATCTGCTAGTTTAGCATATGTCTTTGCAAACTCTGTTTTACCAGCACCTGGAGGTCCCTCTAAACACATTGCATAGATATCCTGTCCAAAACCAATTTCTGAATTACTCAATAATGATAAAGCATTATACATATCATAAAGCAATTCATCTGTTGCATAATAACCCATTTTTTCTATTCTTTTCTTCATTTCGTCAAAGGAAATCATTTTTTCACTCTCACTTTCTTCTGGAACTCTAATGGATTATCTACATAACAAAGTGTTTGAAACTTTTTTTCATTTACTTTCAATAATCCCTGCTCTAAGTCTTCTAAACTTTGAACTTTATAAATAAAGCCATTAAAACCTTTTATATCTTTAGCCTTATAATCTGATTCAAAGCAGAACCAATATACATCTGCTGCTTGTGATAGATTTATGACCTCATCTCTTGGGTCAAAATCTGAGAAGACAACGCATTTTTCTGCTTTTCTTCTAATTAAATAATTATCAAGATTGCTTTTGACATATTTGAATTTTACTCTAGGTTCTTTATATTTTGGTGTACTACCACTCCAATATATAGTATTTTCTAATATTTCCGCAAGTTCTTGGACTGTCATTTTTTTTTCTATACTTTCAATTTGAACATTTACTCTTTCATTATACCCTATTAATACTTTGACGCCTTTCTTTAATAATTCAATTGCAATTACTGCCAGCATATTGGTATAGTTACTCATACTTCCTGACATGTCAAAATAGAAAGATAAAGGAACATTTTCATTTTTGCCATCTGCATATTCATACCCATATTTATCATTTAAAACTTTTGTAACTTGGTGTGTTTGTAAGTGTACAATTACGTCTTTTACTTCCCATTTGTAAAATCCGTCGGCTTTTTCTAAAGTGTTTGATCGAATATTTAAATCTGTATTATGCTTACAAAACCTTTGATTTAAAAACTTTGTAATCAATGTTCTAATGATACTTTCTGGAACATCAGTAGATGATTCTGTATCAACTGCATATCCAGGCCCTCTATCTCTATTTTCAAATGGTAAAAGTTCCCTTAATGAATTTAAAAAATTATTTGATTGTTCTGATAGTTCATATTGTTCTTCTTTTGACTCAGTTACTTCTCGTTTTTCTGAAAGTAGATGTTGCTTTTTTAATTTTAATGCTTTTCTCTTCCTAATTTCTTCGATACTCTTTTTTAATTTTTCTAATAATTGTTTTTTTTGTTCATTTGTCAATTTAGAACTATTTTCTATTTCTTCTACTAGTTCTTCAACTTGTTCTTCCGAAATATCACTTTGAGAATTGTCAGATTGATTTTCATCTTCTTGAAGTTCTTCCTCACTTTGTTCTTCAAAAGCATCACTTTGAGATTCCCTCGATGACTGTTCATTTTCCTGGGACCCTTCTTCCCCCTGTTTTCCAGAATTATTACTTTGTTGATCACTCAATGGTTGTTCACTCTCCTGGGATTGTTCTTCACTTTGTTCTTCCGAAGCATCATTTTGAGATTCTCCCGATGACTGTTCATTTCCTTGGAACTCTTTTTCACCTTGTTTTCCAGAGCTATTATTTTGTTGATTACTCGGTGATTGTTCACTCTCCTGAGCTTGTTCTTCACTCTGTCCTTCTAAACTATCATTTTGAGAACCTCCAGATTGTTTTTTTCCTTCTTGAGGTTCTTCCTCACTTTGTTCTTCCGAAGCATCATTTTGAGATTCTCCCGATGACTGTTCATTTTTCTGTGACTCTTCTTCACCTTGTTTTCCAGAACTATTACTTTGTTGATCACTCGGTGATTGTTCACTCTCCTGAGCTTGTTCTTTACTCTGTCCTTCTAAACTATCATT
>DLAC01000045.1:0-9380 GCA_002493865.1 Caryophanales bacterium UBA7057 | reverse complement strand
GATTCTCCCGATGACTGTTCATTTTTCTGTGACTCTTCTTCACCTTGTTTTCCAGAACTATTACTTTGAGATTCGCTAGATGGTTGTCCATTTTCCTGGGATTGTTTTTCCTTTTGTTGTTCGGGATTATTACTTTGTGAATCACTGGATGATTGATCTTCTTGTTGAATATCTAACGGTGTTTCTTCTTGACTACTTTTTAATCCATTTGCTATAAATTTCCAAAATCGCATATTTCACCATTCTTATTATGCTTTCTTTTGCATTACCAAAAACTTTTCTACTTCTGTTTCACTTAACCCATAATGTTCTGCAATAAATTTTCTATCTACATTTGAATGTGGATTATAAGAAGATTCTTGTTTTAAATTCCCATTGCTTTCAAATAACCATGGATGATATTTTCCGTCTTCCATTACCTTAATATCATCATATATGCTTCCCTCTATCCCCGCATAATAAAGTCTATTCTGTGTAGGATAAACTACTTCTTTTTGCTCTTGACCATTATCTATAGTTAGGATAAAACCATAATGTGGATTTCCTATTAGTACTGCACCTGGATGTAGAGGGTAATCCTCCTTCACAATTTCATCTTTAAGAATTACACTTTCTTGAGGAGTTTTTGCTATTTTTATATGAATTGGGTTCAGTAATGTAGGCTCCCCTGTAAATGGTTCTTCGTTTTCAATAAAGCCATCAAATTTACTTTTAAATTCATCGGTAAATTCATTAAAAATAGAATGTTCTAATTTCCCATGTTTAGTAAAATTCCATGGTAATTTTTTCCCTTCTTCAAAGATTCTTAAGACTCCATCTCTCATTTCAATTGCATTTATTCTACATTGTGTAGAGTAAACTACTTCTCTTTGTTTTCCATTGTGATCAACTATTAAAATAAAACCGTAATGCTCACCACTAATTATAGCACCTGGTGTTAGTGGAAATTCTTTCTTTGAATCCTCATCTTCCATGATAATATTATGGTTTGCTCCTAGTCTAATACTGATTGGTTTTTCTATTTTTCCATCAATTTTCATCTAATCATCTCCATTGACTCACTATACTAACATAAACTCCTTTCATTATCAATAAATTAAGCATATTTTGGTTGATTTTTTTTAAAAAAATGCTATAATAACTAACTATTAAAAAGGGGGTCTCGAAATGGGAGGAAGCTACGCCTTAACTCATAGCATAGTTGCATCTAAAAAAATAGATGATTATGCCTATATAGAGAACGAGGATTTAACAGAATTAATGATACCAGAAGGCGTTACTCACATTGGAGAACGTGCATTTTCAAAATGCAAAAATTTAAAAAAACTAGTATTACCAGAAAGCTTAGAATATATTGGCCCTAGTGCCTTTTCTGAGTGTGAAAATTTAGAAGAAATCATTTTACCTAAAAATATCAAGAAATTACATTATAGAACTTTTGCAGAATGTAAAAGACTTAAGAAAGTTATCATTCCAGAAGGTATTCAAGAATTTGATTGGGCAGTTTTTTCTGGATGTGAAAATCTAGAGGAAGTAATATTGCCAGAAAGCACAGTAAAAATAGGAAATCAATTATTTCTAAACTGTAATAAATTAAAAAGTGTCACCCTTCCAACCCACCTAAAATCTTTACCTGATGAATGTTTTAAAGGTTGTAATCATCTAGACATTATTTTAAACCCAGAGATTACACAACTTGGAAATAGAACATTCGAAGACTGCTATCAGCTATCTACTTTTCCTGAAGCCGTAACTTCTTTTGGTGAAAATTGCTTTCGAAATTGTAGAGCCTTAACCCACGTAACTTTAAATACCCAAACGGAAAGATTACCGAATGGTATGTTTGATGGATGTATTCGTTTAAATAATATTCATTACGAAAATGATCAATTATTGGAAATTGGAAAACGATGCTTTAGAAATTGTAAAAGTCTAGAGGATATTCCAAAGTTTATTGCAAACTTCAATGATCGAGCATTTGAAAATTGTACTGCTCTTACAAGCATAGATATTATTGATCATACCATTCCTTTTGCTTGTTTTAGAGGGTGTAAAAATATTCGTGAAGTATTAAATCAGGACAAAATTCATAACCTTTCTAGTTTTTCCTTTTCAGGGTGTGAAAGTCTAGAAGAATTTAATGTCATACACTCTAATGTCATTCCTGCGGAAGCGTTTAGTAATTGTAAGCATTTAAAAAATGTTAGATTCAATATGGGAGTTAGAAAAATAGGTTCTAGAGCCTTCTTTAACTGTATTTTGCTATCTGATATTCAACTTCCCGATATGGTAGATACAGTTAAAAAAGAAGCCTTTAAAAATTGTCATAGTATTAGAGAAATCACAATTCCAGGAAATTTATCCTCTTTTGAAGACTGTGCATTTTCCTATATGGATTCATTAGAAACAATCAACGTTTCTCCATATAACCAAACATTTATCACACCAGATCATAAAATATTAATCCATCAGATGCAACAATGTGTCGTGCTATATGCAGTTGGTTCTAAGGACAAGTCTTATTCCTTTAAAGACTATAATATTGAAATAGACATACTCAATCACGAACTGATTAGACCCATTAATGGAATCGGTGTATATGCTTTTGCAGGTGCCAAAAATCTTGAGGAACTTACACTTTGTGCTTGTACCAAAGATATTGAATCAAGTGCATTTATGGATTGTGTAAATTTAAAAAAGTTAACTATTGAATCTATATCACTATTTACCTGTCCTGGTCTTAATATCAGAAATCGTGGGCGATACTATTCTGAAGAAGATGCGGAAGAAGGTGCGAAAGTGCCTATCTATCTTCCTTTTGAAACGGTCGTTTTTTCTGGCGATGTAGTTCAGATTTTTCCAAATGCCCTAAATCATTTTAAAAATGTTAAAAAATTAATTTTACCAAATGAAAAAAGTTATGCGATTAGTGAAGGTGCCTTTACCGATTGTACTTTACTAGAAAAGGTTAATATACCTAAGGAAGCTGTTTCCATATCCAAGAATACCTTTCCAATTGCTACACAATTAAATTTTGAAAATGGATTAGCGATTACAGGACTCGTAGAATTAGTTCATAATACCCAATATATAGGAGACTATAAACTATATGCTTTAGGAAATGGTACTTACTATATTGAACAAGGGGATCAAATTACCACAATTACCAAAAAATATATAGATGGAGTCTGCTCCCAATCTGAAGCAATTCGAGATAACCCCATCCTCTTTTTAGACTTTATGAATGATTTAATCAATCATGACTTAGAAAAGAAAGAACTATTTAATGGAATACTGATGTCGAATATGAGCTTAGAAAATCGGGATATTTTGTTTGCGAATATTAAAAAAGAAGATGAATTTGCTTTCAATGTATTAAAACACAGTGGCATTTTAGATGAAAAGGATGCTGATACAGAGTATTTATTAAAAGAACAGAATTTTCAAGAGGTTATAGATTTTATAGAAATATTGAAAAAGCATAATATCACAGATCCTGCCCTCTATCATAAAATATTGATCTGTCATTTAAAAAGAACAGATTTTGAACGTTTGATATCTGAAAATTCGTCTTTATTCTTAAAGGTTATAAAGACTAGCAAGTTACTAGAACCTGATGAAAATGAAAATGAAAAGCAAAGTGATCCATATCAATTATCCAAAGACATCCTTTCGGAAAATGCGATTACTGCGTTTATAAAATATATACAAAAATATGATATTAAGGATCGTTATCTATTTGATAAATCATTGATTGCAATTGCAAACCATCCTCTAGCAGATAGTTTCTTCAAAGTATTTGATGCAAATACAAAAAGATTAGTCAAAGCAAGCGAGATTACTAAAAATCACTCAGCTGCAAAACAAAACTTAAGTGACTTGCTTACATTATTAAAAATTACAGGTGCCTTAGAAGAAGATCCTATTATTCGGCAAAGAGCGAGTACGTTTATTAATGAGAAGATGTTTCAAGAAATCCTTCCAAATCAAAAGAAGAATCAATACAGAGTCGTAGGAGATGACATTCATAGAGTATTTAACTTTCCATATACACGAGATGAATTTGATCAAGAATTTGCCGATTTCTTTTTAGAAAACTATCAAGAGCTTATTCAAGAAGAACGGAAAAAATCAGGATTTATTCAAAGAGTTTATTTAAACTTTAGAGAAATATCTAAAACCTGTACATCGAATAAAGGTTCACAGCGGAAATTAAAAGTAACATTAGATAAATGTAAAAACTACCTTTCCAATATAAAATTTGATGGTGTTACAGAAGAGACACAGGATTTTGCTAATTTAATCAGTGCCTGGTATGATGAAAACAAAAATTGGCTGGATGCCCAAAGAGTATATCGTGAATCATTAAATGCACCTAGAAATATTTTTACAAAAGTAACGGTAGAAGATGATCAGGTGATCTATGACAACGACCCAGAAAAAGATTTAAGAGAAGAAATAGATCCTAATTACTCTTTTGAATGGTTACCGAAACAAGAATATGATAACTTAATTTTAGGAAAGTATTGTAGTTGTTGCGCACACATTGCAGGTGCTGGTCAAGGAATTATGAGAGCAAGTATGATTCTTGATAATTGTCAAAATCTAGTAATTCGGGATAGTTTTGGGGAAATTATTTCTAAATCCACTCTTTTCGTAAATAAGAAAAAGGGATATGCTGTATTTAATAATGTTGAAACATCTCTAAATCATAGAGAAAAAGAAGAAATTGAAAAAATATATGCTGCTTTTTTAAGAGGTGCTACTCAGTTTGTAGAAACGTATAATGAAAATAACAGAGATTGTCCTATTACTAGTGTATCTATTGGTACACATAGAAATACCATATTAGATTATTTAACAGATCAGAAACACCCAACTATCCAAGTGCAGCAAGCATTAAAGTATGGGGATTACTCTTTAGATGGTAGTTACCATTATAATGGAGATTGGGACGCTGAGCAAAGATTAGTATTAAGAATTTCAGGTGATCATATATGGAAAAATTAAAATTATATTATGATAAAAATGCAGTCAGTATCACGATACCGAATGGAATTACAATGATTCTAGATGAAGCGTTTATGGACTTTGATCAATTGGAAGAAGTGATCATTCCTGATTCGGTTACCCATATTGGCAAAGCTGCTTTTAAGGGTTGTAAGTCATTAAAAAAGGTAAAATTACCAAACCAATTACAAATATTAGATGACTTTGCCTTTAGTGAATGTTCTTCCCTTGAAGAGATCACCATTCCAGCCTCTTTACATTATTATGCTTACGGTTTATTTAGTCATTGTCATCATTTAAAGAAAATAAATACTCATGATGAAATTAACTATATCAGTGACCTAGCATTTTATAATTGTAAAAGCCTAGAAGATTTTTCTATTCCAAGGGATGTTACAAGTATCCAACAAATGGCATTGATGGGTTGTGACTCCATTCAAAGTATTCATATTCCTAAAAATGTTGACTGCATCGAATTTGGTGCATTTGCCCTCATGAATTCTTTAGAAAAAATAACAGTCGATACAGAAAATGAAAATTTCTTTTCTGCCAATGATGATACGGTTCTTGTATCCAAGGATGGTATGATTCTTCAATATGCTATTCATTGTGAAGGCGAAGAATTTGTTGTTGGATATTATACAGAAGACTATGAAACTACAGATGAAAACGGAAATAAAGTCACTTTAGAAAGCCCTTCATTAATCTATAATATTGCCGATTATGCTTTTGCGGGTGCAAAAAATCTGAAGAAATTATATATACCTTCCGAGTTAGAAAGTATTGGTGGAAAGACATTTTTAAATTGCGAAAATTTAAAAGATCTAGAAATTTTTCATACCAGTTATGGGGACTCATTTTTAATGCATGTCCATAAGCCTTTGGAAGAAGAATCAAATATTCCATTTGAAAATATAGTAATCCATGAAGGTGTACAAACCTTATGTGGAAAACTATCAGAGTTATTTAAAAATGCTAGAAGTATTACACTTCCAAGTTCATTAGAGAGTATCGGTGAAGAGGTTTTCACAGACTCCAAAGATTTAAGTACTCTCACAATCCCTGATGGTATCAAATCAATTTTACCTAATACTTTTTATCCAGAAATGGATATTACTTTTCCTCAATTTGGTACGATGAAAGCCAAAAAATTTAATATGTTACAAACAAAAACAAGTGAAAATCGTTATATAAAAAATCATGACAAAGATAACATTAAAATATTTTCACTCAAGGATGGAGCCTATTATGTTCAAATCGATGACTTTGATACTGTGAAAGTAAATCGAGATGAAATTAGTGCCCTTTCAAATAGTTCTTCTGTTATGGCTGATCAACCAGATGATTTTGTGATGTATCTCATTCGTTTGTTAATGATTAATATTGAGTACAATCGAATATTATCCCATATTTGGACGGATCCTAAACTAGAAGAAGTATTTGTTAAATTTGTAAATGATTGTAATTATGTTCAGGAAATTTCTTCCAAAAAAACAGCAAGAGCTATTAGAGAGATCATAGATCATAGTGGTGTAGCTGATGAATTTTTATTTTCAGGGATGCTAATGAGAAAAATTGGAAAAGAAGACTTAAAGAAAATACTCTCTAACTATAACGATTCTATCAGTAGATTTTTTAGATTATGTAATACGGATTCTGAAGATGACCCCGTAATTAATGTAGATCATTTGATTTCCTATTGTAATTTATTAGAAAAATATCAAAGATATGATCGATTCTTATATCGTCCAGTATTCTTTGAAAAGCTGAGTGATGAAAATCAAGAATTATTAGTGAAGTATTATAATAAAAACATGAAACATTTATTAAAGAACAGCCAAACCTTGGATGATATGTATGGGGAAAACTTAAATGATTTATTTAAACTATGCCAAGCATTAGGTATATTTAGCGGTGATGAAAAAATCGGTCAAAGAATGATTACATTTCTCAATGAAAGAATGCTAAATTCAAAGGGAATTTCTCCAATCGTTGGAGATGATATTCATACTGTGTTTGGTGAAATTGATCCAAGAGAGAATGTAGATTATGAATTTATTATGTTCTTTGTTGAAAATTATGAAAGATTAATTGAACTAGAAAAAAGTAATTCTGGAATTATTGCAAGAATCTATAATGATTTTAGAGATATTTCAAAAACTTCTACCTCCCATAGAGGTGAACAAAGGCATTTAAAGGTTACGATCGATAAGTGCTTAGATTATTTTCTCGCAAAGCAGTTTGATGGAATCACAGAAGAAAATAAGGAACTGGCAATGGTTCTTCAAAAGCATTACTCTGAAAACTACGCATTAAGTGTCGGAGAAATGATACTTAAGCAAAGTCAAGAGGCACCTAGAAATATTTTTACTCCAGTTCGCGTAGAAGATGGTGAATTTATTTACTCTTATGATCCGAATGAAGATTTAAGGGAACAAAATGAAGATGGATTTTCCTATCATTGGCTACCAAAACAAGATTATGATAATTTAATTTTAGGGAAATATTGTAGTTGTTGTGCTCATATTCTTGGGGCAGGTGCCGGAATCATGAGAGCAAGTATGATTCTTGATAATTGTCAAAATTTAGTGATTCGAAATCATCTAGGTGAGATTATTGCAAAAATGACGATTTATGTGAATCAGGAACTGGGATATGCCGTATTTAATACTGCAGAGATTCATACGGATTATCGTAGTGAAGAAAATCTGGATGGAATCTATAGGGCATTTATGCGAGGAGTGGATGCATTTATCCATGCATATAATCAAAATAATCACGTACCTATTTCCATCATTTCCATTGGTGAATACCGTAATACAATTAAAAATAACTTAGGTAATGTAGAAACAGAATTATTACCAACTCCTAATTACTCCAATTATGGTTATTACGCAGGTGGTAAAGAGTTTGGAACTTATAATGGTGACTCTAAAAAGAGGCAAATCTTAGTTTACCAAGCAAAAAGAAATCTATAGGGATTTCTTTTATTTTTTGTTCATATATTCTTCTTTTATAGTCACAAATTCTTCCTTTACTTTTAATAATAAATCATCATAATGAATATTTGCTTTAAATCTCATCAGTTCTGGACTTAGTATTTCTTTAAATGGATGATGACTCACGTTTTTTTCCATTTGAGGCATTTCTGCAAAAAGTATTTCAATAAAACCATCATGAAAATTCGTATAGTTTTCTTGAGCTCTTGCAGGATGATTGATTACTGCTTCTCCTGGAATTATTTTACTGACATCTGGATGTTCTAATTGATAATAAATACCCTTTTCCATTCTTTTTAGAGAAAATAAGTCATATACCCATGTCTTTTGCCCCTCTTCTACTTCAATCCAAGAGTTATAATCTAAGTGTTTCATTCCATATCGTGCAAACTGAATATCACGCGTAGAATCCGTGCTACCATGTACGATTTGGAACTTCTTATCCTCTAAGGCATAGGTTAATAATTCTAATTTATGAGCAATATTTTCAAAATCCGTTGGTTCATAATATATGTATATTAGACCGGAATAAAAAGCATAATATAGTTTTCTTAATTTCGTTAAAACTGTTGGATCAAAATCAGTTATTTTTCCTTCAGATACTGCCTTCTGATATCGCTCTAATTTTTCTTTATCTTGTGATAAATGATGAAAAAATACAGTTTCACCTTCTAATTGAATTGATTCATCATCTTTATTGGTACTCATTATGACATCACCATCTACTTTCTACTCACTTACATTTTATCAAAATCCTGTGGAAAAGTCTTTAGTCAACTCTTTTTTATCATTCCAAAGTTCATTTACATGTTGAGTAAGCGCCATAACAAATGCTTCTTTTGTTAGGTCAATTCTACTGATTACTCCATTCGTTAAGAAGTTAACTCCACCTTTCCCACTTCGTAAATCATTTTCTTCAAATATCCTATCCATAACCTTGGATAAATCAGTTGAAATTATTTCATCTACATATTGATTTGGGACAGGAAAGGAAGAACTCGTTCCCCAACTTTCATATCCATTTTTATCTTTGATCACTGCAATATTGGTAATTACCCATTTCCCTAATAAATTGGTAATCCCTGATTCAATTCCTAAAAAGTATTCTGCATCTATCCCATTTTCTTTTGCATACTCCATTAAATGATCTACACGATTTCTAGCACCTTCATAAATTTCATTGTTTACTGGTTGTTCACCTACATTGGATGGGACTGGGATACCATCCATATCAAATTCATCAAAATAGTGTTTGAAGGCTTCCTTTGCACCTTCAATTTTACCTGGATTCTTTGTAGCGATTAATACTTTCATTTTACTTCACTTCCTCTAACATTTTTTATCTCCTTAAATCCATTTCTACTCCATAAC
>DLAC01000031.1 GCA_002493865.1 Caryophanales bacterium UBA7057 | reverse complement strand
CATTGGACTTTATGATAAAGAACTACACCAAGAAATTTTAAGAAACACAGAATTATATCATGCGGAAGAGGAAGGAAAGAAGACAGAAAAAATAGAGATTGCGAAAGCGATGTTAAAAGAAGATGAACCATTAGAAAAAATATCGAAATATACAGGTTTACCGATTGAGGAAATTAAAAACATTTCGGAGACGAATTAAATTTATAAACAGATGGGTTACTTGAAAGAGTGACCCTTTTTTCTTTGAGATAATTGTAACTTGTAGTATAATACTAATTGATACAAGGAGGGATACTAGATGTTTGAATCTTTAGGGGATCGTTTACAAACGGTTATGCATAAAATTAAGGGATATGGAAAAATTACCGAAGATAATATTAGCGAAATGATGAGGGAAATACGTCTAGCATTACTAGAAGCTGACGTTAATTATAAAGTAGTCAAGGAGTTTACGAATACAGTCAAAGAAAAAGCACTTGGAGAAGAAGTACAAAAGAGTATTAAACCAGGAGAATTATTCGTAAAAATCGTAAAGGATGAACTGACGGAACTTTTAGGAGGAGAAAGCAAATCATTAAATATCAATGGAAATCCTGCTATTTTGATGTTGGTTGGTCTTCAAGGTTCCGGAAAAACAACTACAATTGGAAAACTCGCTAACTTTTTAAGAAAAAAACATGCGAAAAAACCATTACTTGTTGCTTGTGATGTGTATCGCCCTGCGGCAATTGATCAGTTAAAACAAATTGGGAAACAATTAGGGATTGAAGTTTACGAAGAAGGCAAAAAGGATCCTGTTGAAATTAGTAAGAATGCAATTACCTATGCCAAAGAGAATCGTTATGATTATGTATTAATTGATACTGCTGGTAGATTACATATTGATGAAGAATTAATGGATGAGTTAAAGAACATTAGTAAAGTGATTTCTCCGCAAGAAACATTATTAGTCATTGATTCTATGATGGGTCAAGATGCAATTAATGTAATCGAAGGGTTTCACAATGCTTTGACATTAACTGGTGTCATTTTAACTAAATTAGATGGTGATACTAGAGGCGGTGTTGCTTTATCTGTTCGCCATTTAACGAATGTTCCTATTAAATTTATTGGTGTGAGTGAAAAGTTAGATGGATTAGAGCCTTTTGATCCAGAACGTATGGCAGGAAGAATTCTTGGAATGGGGGATATTATTTCTCTTGTTGAAAAAGCAACAGAAGCAATCGATGAGAAAGATGCAATGGATGCTGCGAAAAAGATGCAATCTGGAAAGTTCGATTTGGATGACTTCTTAAAACAAATGAAACAGATTCGAAAACTGGGTCCATTAGAAAATTTATTAAAATTATTGCCTGGTGCGAAAAAGATGAATTTAGATCAAGTGGAAATTGACCCAAAGCAGATGGCACATATTGAAGCAATTATTCTTTCCATGACACCGAAGGAACGGAAAAATCCAGAAATTATTAAGGCAAGTAGAAAAACACGAATTGCTGCTGGATGTGGACTTTCTGTTCAAGAAGTAAATAAATTATTATCACAATTTGATCAAATGAAAAAGATGATGAAGCAAATGATGAATGGGAATATGAAATTACCATTTTAAAATCATATAGGGGGTACAGGTTTTATGAAAAGAACTGATTTTGGAAAATATATGGCACAGCTAAGGGTTATGCATAATCAAACACAATCTGATATGGCAGAAATTTTGTCTGTTTCTCCTGCCTTTTTATCTAAGACAGAAAGTGGCAAGGCTAAGCCTATTTCGGCATGGGTATATATTTTATCTAAAAATTACGGATTATCTTCAGAAGAAACAGAAAAATTACGGGAAATTGTTCAAAAAGAACGTATAAATGAGAGTGTCTATATTAAAGATCTTGAAGTTGATGACAGAAATCTAGTCGCATTGTTAATAAGTAAGATTTCTCATATGTCACCTGATAAAAAAGAAAAAATAAAAAAATTGATTTTAGAATAAATTGATAATGAATGGGCAAAGAAGGGTACTATTTTGAATTATAATATTATTTTTAGGGGGATTTATGGATCAGGAAGAACTTTTAAATAAAATTGAATATATGGAATTTACCAATTTATTAAAAATAAAAAATGAAATTATGCATCAACGATCTATGATAGAATATGAACAAGGAATGCTAAAAAGACTATCAGCAGATTCTAGTGAACGGGAACGTCTTTCTGGTTATATTTCTAGAAGGCAAAAAAATATTGAACAGTTATTAAATCTGGTATTTTTAGAAAGAATATCTGGAACTACTGAACAGAAAATAGCAATGCTTGATTATAGAGTCAATCGTGATTTACCACGCGTGTTACAAAATCTAATTTGCGGAAAATATTGCTATGATTGGAATATCAAGGACTGTCAGTTTGACTATTCTATGGTAAAACAAATGCCTCAGGTTAAAGATGCTTATCGAAATTTATTCGAATTAAAGAGGTTAGAGGAGTCCGATGAGTTTGATCAACGTTTTAATGATATTTTAAATCCTATTTACTTTGATATTAAACGTGCGGCTGTATTAGATTCTCAGTATCTTCCATTTCTCGTAGATATGATTCAACACCAACTCTACGATCCAAATCATTTGAATTGTGTACCAAGCCATGAACCTTTTTATGGAGGCGTTGAAAAACTTAAAATTCCAAATTTGACTTCTTCAGTTTTGTTAGATCCAAGGACGAATTTTAATTTGTTAGTGAATGGTTCAGATTTATTAAAATGTATGATTTCATCTATCGCTGTGGAATGTCAAGAAACAGGAAAGCTAGACCCTAGTTTTTCATTAATATCAAAGATTCTAAAGGAAAAGGAAGTGAGTATCATAGATACCACCCGCTTTCGTGGAACTGTTGGAGAGTGTAGAGATGATTTTTACGAGGGATACATTTCTACTTTCATATCTGATTTTAGGGATTGTGATTTAGAAGAGGTTCAAGATTTACTGACTTATCTTGCAAGTGATCAGGGAATTCAAAAACAGGTGATGATTGCTAAATATCCTTCTATCCGTAGGGATGATGAGATTGATACATATTGTGATTTCATTGAAAAAAGACGTGGCACTAGTGTAGAAGGTATCTCTAAACTGAAAATGTTAAAACTTTATTAATGAATAATAAATTTCACTTTTCTAGGCAAAATAATTAGACCACTTTTTTCTCTCTGAATATGATAAGAGTAGATAGGAGGAAAAAATTATGTTTAGAAATGCTTGTTATGATAGGCAAAACGAAATGAACAATGAGTTCAATGCTGATAACATGAATGTTGATATCGATGTTCAAATGGGTGACAACAACATGATGAATTCTGGAATGAGTGTGGCTCCTGCTACTACTCAAGGACCTGTTATGGAACCTATGAGAGAACGCCAAGTACATCGTACAATCATGCATGAAGTTCAACATGTTTGTCCAATTCGTACTAGAGTCATCAACCACCATGTATTCCGTCATACATATCGTCCATCATATTCTTGTTGTGAAGAAAATGTATGTAGCCAAATTCAATGTGGTTCTTGTTGTAATTTTAGATAAAAGTCGAAAGACTTTTTTCTTTTGGGAAAAATCCTTTCTTTTAGTTTTGATTATAATTGTAAATTTTTGTATAATTTCTGTAAATTTCTTGTAATATTTACCAATTCCTCTTATTATTAAAATAGGGAAGGTGATACAGTGATTTACCCATCAATTGATAAAATATTAAATGTGATTGACTCCAAATACGAATTAGTTCATATTATTAGTAAACGAAGTAAACAAATGGCATCTACAAAACACTATCAAATGCCTGAGTATAAGTATATCTCTAAGAAAAATTTGGGGCGGGCTTTAGAAGAAATTTCTGAAAACTTAATTACTGTAAAAAAGGACTAAAAAAGTTCTTTTTTTGATTTTATTTTGACGAACAAATGTACTCTGTTGTACAATATAAGTAATAAGAGAGGTTTTATCATATGAAAATTATTAAGTATCAGAAGAAAAAACAGGGTAAATATGTAATTGAACTAGAAAGTGGAATAGAGATTGAAACCTATGAAGACTTAATTTTAAAGTACGATTTATTAATTAAGAAAGATTTATCGTTAGAAACTCTTCAAAAGATAGAAGAAGAAAATATAGTTTACGATGTTTACTTTATTGCATTAAAATATCTAAAAACAAAGATGCGTAGTATTTATGAGGTTAGAAATTATCTTTTAAAAAAAGGATACGCGAGTGAGCTTGTTTCATCTACAATTGATTTATTAAAGCATCAGGGATATTTAGATGACTTTACTTATGCGAAGGCTTTTTTGCATGATCGAATTGCCTTTAGTTCAGATGGACCCTTAAAGATCAAGGAAGAATTTGAAAAATTAGAATTAACTGAGGATCAAAAGAAGACAGTTCTTCTTGAATATACTGAAGAATTAGAAAGTGAAAGAATCGAGAAAATTATTTTAAAACAGGTACGTGCAAATCATTCAAAAAGTAATTATTCTTTAAAGCAAAAAATCTATCAGAATTTATGTACTTTAGGGTATCATACTTCTTTACTTGAAGAGAAACTATCTACTGTACTACAAGATGAAGAGACCGAAGATGCCATTTACAAAAAAGAGTATCAAAAATTATATCGGAAGTTAAGTCGAAAGTATAGTGGGAAAGAGCTTGAATATCAGATTAGACAGAAGTTATTTCAAAAAGGATTTCGAAAACATGGTGATTTATGATTGATCAAGAGTATATCTTTAAATTATTAAAGAAAAAGAAAATTGAAACTGTTTCAGAACTTGCAAAAGTATTAGGTGTGAATTATCATACATTGAGGTACCAACTAGGTAGAGACTTTTTACGACTTGATTTGGCGATAGATTTAGCAAAATTTTTAGAAATTCCTGTATCTTCTTTATTATTTTCTAAAAGACTTCTGTATCTACATTTAGTGGAATGGAAAAAAAGAGATTTTGTTTATGAACTTTTTGATTTTTCCAATCCTTCTTATCTAATGTTTTGTATTTTAAATTCTGAAGATATGAAAGAAAATGCTGAATGATGGTTGGATGAAGTGATAAATTATAGTATAATTGATTTAGGGAAGTAGGTAGGAATAATGAAGATAGACAACTTAAATGAAATGCAGAAAGAAGCAGTAATGACGACAGAGGGACCTTTACTTATTTTAGCGGGTGCTGGAAGTGGAAAAACAAAAGTACTAACTACTAGAATTGCTTATTTAATTGAAGAAAAGGGAATTGACCCTTATCATATTTTGGCAATTACTTTTACTAATAAGGCAGCCAAAGAGATGCAATCTAGATTAATTAGTTTAATTGGTGATATAGCTAAAGGAATTCAAGTATCCACTTTTCACTCTTTTGGGCTTAAAATCTTAAGAGAAAATTATGAGCTTTTAGGATATGATAGAAATTTTGTAATTATGGATAGTGATGATTCTCTAACTGTTATTAAGCGCATTTTAAAATCATTAGATTTGGATCCAAAGCAATATAATCCAACAGCGATTAAAAATCGAATTAGTGGATGTAAAAATGAATTGATGACACCAGAAACCTATGAAAAATATGCAACGACGGAGTTTGAAAAAGTAGTGTTACAAGTGTTTATCGCTTATGAAAAGAAATTAAAAGAAAATAATTCGATTGATTTTGATGATTTGTTGATACTTCCAATTCGCTTGTTTCAGAAAAATCCATATATTTTAGAAAAATATCAGTCAAGATTTCGCTATGTATTAATTGATGAGTATCAGGATACGAATGAAGCACAATATATTTTAACGAAAATGATGAGTGCAAAGTATCGGAATATTTGTGTCGTAGGGGATGAGAATCAAAGTATTTATTCATTCCGAGGTGCGAACTATCGAAATATTTTAAATTTTGAAAAGGATTATAAAGAAACAAAAACCATTAAATTGGAACAAAACTATCGATCAACACAAAATATTTTAAATGCTGCAAATCAGGTAATTAAGAACAATCAAAATCGGAAAGATAAAAATCTTTGGAGTAATCAAGGAGAAGGAGAAAAAATTTCTTATTACCGAGCGTATGATGAAAAAGATGAATCTCATTTTGTTGCTTTTACCATTAAAAAAATCTTAGATGATGGTATCAGTGGGGAGGAAATTGCGGTCCTTTACCGAACCAATGCACAATCTCGTACACTCGAAGAAGATTTATTAAAATCGAATATTCCTTACCGAGTCGTTGGAAGTTTTTATTTCTATTCACGAAAAGAAATCAAAGATTTAATGGCCTACTTAAGACTCATTCATAATGAAAAAGATAATGTTTCTTTACTTCGAGTCATTAATACTCCAAAAAGAGGAATCGGTTTAAAGACGATTCAAAACTTATCAACCATTGCAGATATCGAGGGAAAAAGTATTTATGAAGTCATCCAATCTGGAAAAGAAATGGAATTTAAGAAAATTATTGAAGACTTAAAAAGGGTGTCAGAAAATCTTACATTAACAGAACTGGTGGATAAAATTTTGGATACTACTGGAATGAGGCAAGAATTAGAAAGCGAAAAAACATTAGAAGCAGATATTCGGTTAGAAAACTTGGAAGAATTTAAATCCATTACAAAGGCTTTTGAAGAAAGGGATGGTCTCATTTCTTTAGAAGATTTCTTATTTGAGGTAAGTCTTGTGAGTGACCGAGAAGAATACAAAGATAGTAATAATAAAGTAAGTCTGATGACGGTGCATTCTGTGAAAGGTCTTGAATTCAAGTATGTATTTGTTGTTGGATTAGAAGAAGGAATCTTTCCACATATGAATAGTTTAATGGATAATCAAGAACTAGAAGAAGAAAGAAGACTTGCCTATGTTGCCATTACACGTGCGAAAGAAAAACTGTATCTAGTGAATGCCAGAAGAAGGATGCTATTTGGAAAAGATCAAATTAATCCACCGAGTCGATTTATTTCAGAAATTGATGATAGTCTATTAGAAAAAACACATGTTGAAAAGGAAGAAGCGACAGTTCCAATCAAAAAAGAAGAAAACTTTTATCAAGAGGATGTGGAATGGTCCGTTGGAGATTATGTTTATCATGATACCTTTGGGGCAGGTAGAATTTTAGAAGTTACGAATACATTAATTAGTATTGCTTTTAAGAGTCCTCATGGAATTAAAAAAATGATGAAAAATCATAAGAGTTTAAAGAAGGTGTAGTTATTATGAATTGTTTTGTAAATATAGAAGAACAGATGAAAGAAGGGGATATTCTTACATTAGATCGGGAGAGTGATACAGATTCTCAGGAGATAGTTTTTTTTTCTAGTATTATGAGAAATCAAGAAAGTATTTGTGGTTTTCCTTTAGAAGCAGAGATGATTGAAGAATTAGATTCTATGTTTCCTAGAATTAAATATTATTTAGGATTTCATGCTTGTTATTTTCAGGCACAATATCATCCAGAAAGTAAACAATTTTCAAGTGCAATGATGACAGGTAACTTTTTAGAAGAAGATTCTATTTTAGAAGGTTTAATAGGAAATGCAGATAATCTCATGGATAGTATGCTTGAACTAGAAGAAAAAATTACTACGATGATGAAGGAAAGCCCAGTGCTTCGAAGAATAACAATCTCACAGAGTAAAAGGAAAGTATATAATTATAATAGATAAAATTCCATGGAATGAAAGGAGAATGTATGGAAAAAGAAAATTTAACATTACTCATTATGGCAGCAGGTATGGGGAGTCGTTTTGGAGGATTAAAACAAATTGAACCGTTTGGCCCTAAGGATGAATTTTTAATCGATTACTCTATTTATGATGCTATTCAGGCAGGATTTACAAAAGTAGTATTTATTATCAAAGAGGAAAACTATCAGGACTTCAAAGATACTGTTGGAAAGAGAGTAGAATCTCATATCCCAGTTGAGTATGTATTTCAAAAACTTGAAATCATTCCAGATGGTTTTCAGGTACCAAAAGGTCGAGTGAAACCATGGGGAACTGCACACGCTATTTACTGTGCGAAGGATGTAATTCATGAAAAGTTTGCGATTATTAATGCAGATGATTTTTATGGTAGAGATGCTTTTGTAAAAATTGTTCAATTCTTAAAAGAATCTAAAAAAGTAGATGGGAAAGACTCTTATGGTTTAGTTGGCTATTTAGTACGTAATACCTTAACGGAAAATGGTTCTGTAAAGCGTGGGGTTTGTCAAAGAAACGGCGAATACTTGGATACCATTATTGAATGTAATGTCATTCGAGAAAATGGAAAAATGATTGCTTCTCCCCTAGATGGAAGAGATAGTTTTGAGGTTACAGATTCTGATTCCGTTTCTATGAATATGTTTGGTTTTGATCCGTCTCTTTTTTCCTATATTGAAGAAAAAATGAAATCCTTTTTTGAACAAAATCGAGATCACTTAGACGACTGTGAATTTTTAATTCCTGATGTTTTAACCGATTTGATTCATGAAGAGAAAATTACTTTAAACGTTCTATCAACCGATGCGAAATGGATGGGGGTAACTTATAAAGAAGATAAAGCTTCTGTTGTTTCACGTCTTAATCATTTAATAGAAGAAGGAGTTTATAAAGAAGATTTATGGGAAAACTAAAAAAGGCATTCCTTCTTTTGCCACTTTTTCTTCTAACAGGATGTAATCTATTTGTTCACACATGGACTTATAAAGAACTTCCGAATGACTATGCAATTCAAAAAAAGAGTGATACTAAAATGGTAGTTGGAAAGTACGTGGACGGTACTTTAAAAACGGAACAGGATAAGAAAAAAATTGGATTTAGTGAATATGTTTCTGAATTTCAAAAGGGAGAAAGATATATTGGATTTAAGTGTGTAAAATCTGCGAGTGATGGGATTCATATGTTATTTTATATCATTGATACAGAAGATAGTGACCTTTATGGGCCTTATTCTATCGAATCTACTTATAATGCTGTGAAAGAAAAAATTGTAGAAGAGGATCTTGGAGATTGGATTCCGACGTCAACGATTCAATAGATTTTTAAAATATTTTAAGGAAAGTTTCATTAGATACAGGTGGTGCTTGCGATGGAAAATGAATGTCGAAATAATGGATATATTGAACTAGAAAGAATTTTTGAAAAAGATGAATGTACTTTAATGGATTTTGATGAAATCACAAAGTCAAATCCCGACATATTTGATCGATCTTCTGTTGAAATGATTTTTTCTTATCAAGATGAAATATGGCTTTTTAAATCAGGGCCTGGGAAAGGAGTCCCCTATATAGAATTAGTGATGGAAGAACTCGCTCGTGACTTTGGGATTCCTTCGGCGCATTATGATCTTGCAACTTACAATAACAAAAAAGGAGTAATTACTAAATACTTTAAACAGAAGGATTGCAAGTATCTTTTTGGTGAGGATTTATTAACAGAATACGTAGAAGATGCGTTGAAAATTTCTGAAGATGACTTTTCGACATGGGAGAATGCGATATTAAGCCATAGTAGTTTAGAGGGAATTTGGAGATCTTTGGATTATCATTATCGTAATTTTAAAAATCATGAGTCTATTGTTTGGCATTTGATGAGCCGTTTGGTAGATATTTTCGTTTTCGATATTTTAACTCATCAAAAGGATCGTCATTCTTTTAATTGGGGAGTTGTCGAATCGGACGGAAAAATAGACATCCAGCCACTGTATGATAACGAATTTGCATTTGATCATAGAAAAGAATTACCTCCTTTAGTAAGTGAAAGTTTAAAAGAGGAGGAGCCTTTTAATTTTTTCTATGATGATTATTCGTTTGAGGAAGCATTGTTACAATTTTTAGAAGTATCTGGAGATAGATATATAGAAAAGATTCAAGAAAAACTTCCTCTAATACAAGCAGAAAATATCCTATCTGTGATTTCAAGAGTAGAAAAAAGAATTCATTCAAAAATTCCAGAATATGTGAAGAATCATATCCTAGATAGCTTTTCGGACATTGTTTTAGAGACGACAGAAACGATTCAAAAGTATAAGGAAGGTTTAAAGAAAAATCATTAAAAGAAGCAGGTGAAAAAAGTGAAGGAAAGAATTGATGAATTAGTCGAAATATTAAATGAAGCAAACTATAATTATCATGTTTTAGATGAACCTAAAATTACAGATCAAGAATATGATAAACTTTTAAGGGAACTATTTATCTTAGAGGAAAAATTCCCTGAATATGTTCGAGAGGACTCTCCAACACATAGAGTTGGTGGAACCGTTTTAGATGAATTTCAAAAAGTGACTCATAGTATTCCAATGATGTCTTTAGGAAATGTGTTTAATGAAGAAGAAATTCGTCAATTTGATTCTCGAATTAAAAAAGAAGGATATCATCCAGCGTATGTTTGCGAGTTAAAAATTGATGGGTTAAGTGTTTCGCTTCATTATGAAAAAGGAAAATTAATTACGGCCGCAACACGTGGAGATGGTACTGTTGGAGAAGATATTACAAATAATGTCAAAACGATTAAGACAGTCCCTTTAACGTTAAAAAAACCAATTGATATTGAAGTTCGTGGAGAAATTTATATGAGCAAAGAAACTCTTCGAAAATTGAATGAGGAACGTGCCAAAAAGAATCAACCACTTCTTCAAAATTGTCGAAATGCAGCAGCTGGTTCCATCAGACAACTTGACTCTAAGGTCGCAGCATCTAGAAAACTAGATTGTTGGATTTATCATTTACCAAATCCAGAAGATTATGGAATCAAGACACATTATGAAGCCTTAGAGTTTATGAAAGAATTAGGGTTTAAAACGAATCCAAATAATCTTTTAGTAACTGATGTCGAGGGGATTTTAGATTATATTTCTTATAAAGGAAAAGAAAGAGCTTCTCTTCCTTATGATATTGATGGTGTTGTTATTAAGGTGAATAACATTGAAGAGCAAAGAAATCTTGGGTTTACTGCACATCACCCAAAATGGGCAACTGCTTATAAATTTCCAGCAGAAGAGGTTTTAACAAAATTAAAAGATATTATTTTTACGGTAGGAAGAACTGGTCAGATTACTCCAAATGCAGTGCTTGAACCAGTCATTGTTGCTGGAAGTACCATTTCAAGAGCAACCCTTCATAATGAAGATTATGTCATTTCCAAAGATTTAAAAATTGGAGATATTGTATCTATCCATAAAGCAGGGGATGTAATTCCAGAAGTTGGAGAAGTAAAGAAGGAAAGAAGAACTGGAGAAGAAAAAGACTTTGAAATGATTCACAATTGTCCGATGTGTGGGAATCGTATTTATAAAAAGGAAGGTCAAGTCGATTACTATTGTGTGAATCCACATTGTCCTGCGAGAAAGATAGAAAGTCTTTGTCACTTTGTTTCTAGGAAGGCTATGAATATTGATGGACTGGGAGATAGAATTATTGAAGACTTTTATAATTTAAAATATATTAAAGGTATTTCTGATATTTATCAATTAGATCATTATCGAGATGAACTAACTGAATTAGAAGGATATGGAGATAAAAGTATTGATAATTTACTAGAGGCTACCCAAAATAGTAAGAAAAATTCCGCTGAGAGACTTCTTTTTGGACTTGGAATTCCAAATGTTGGGGAAAAAACTTCAAAAATGCTGATGATTTATTATGAATCTATTGATAAGTTGAGAGAGGCTCCTTTAGAAGAATTAGAATCGATTCCAGATATTGGACATATCATTGCCCAAAGTATTGTTGATTATTTTTCGAATCCAAGTAATATTGAACTTTTAGAACAATTAAAAGAGTTAGGACTGAATATGGAATATACGGGACCAAAGATGGAAAAAAATGATTCTTTCTATGGTAAAACTTTTGTAATTACAGGTAGTTTAGTTAAATATACGAGAGATGAAATCCAAAATAAAATTGAACAGTTAGGTGGAAAGGCTTCTTCCTCTGTTAGTAAAAAAACTTATGCTGTAATTGTTGGCGAAAATCCAGGAAGTAAGTACGAGAAAGCAAGAGAACTTGGAATTCCTATTTGGAGTGAAGCGGACTTTGAGGAAAAGTTATAAGAAATATGAACGATAAATAAAAAATGTAGAAAATTGTAAAATAAACTTGTAACTCTAGAAATATGTGCTATACTGAATTTGTAAAGGGCTAGTAGAGACTTTATTGTTTTTGTTAGTCCTTTTTTCTGTGGAAGTAGCGGAGGTGTCGTATGAAAGAGAGAAGAATTGGAATATTTATTGCGAAACGACGAAAAAAAATGGGTTATACACAGGAT
>DLAC01000024.1:8737-10353 GCA_002493865.1 Caryophanales bacterium UBA7057 | reverse complement strand
AATATAGTGAAAATATGTTGGCAGAATATCTGTCTAAACTGTCGCAGGTCGATTTAAAAATGAAGCAGGGAAGTACTGTTGCAGGATTAGCATTTGAAGTATTTATGGCAAGTATATAACTAGAGGTTGAGGAGTGTTTTATGAAAATAAATTTTGATTATGTAAAAGAGTATCATACCATTTCCTCTTTAGAAAAAGAGAAGCTAGACCATATTCAAGCGCAATTAGAAAACAAGGAATCTATGTTGGATTGGCTAGATATGGATACTAGTATTTCTTCCTTAGAATTAGAAGAAATTCAAGAACTAGCAAGTAGGATCCGTCCTCTTTGTGATATTTTTCTAGTCGTTGGAATTGGTGGATCTTACTTAGGAAGTAAGTCAGTGATTGAAAGCCTTTCTCCTTATTTTTCAAAAGAAAAACCAGAGATTATTTTTGTAGGACATCAATTATCTGGGAGTTATTTGAGTGAATTATTAGAATATATTCAAGGAAAAAGCGTATATGTCAATGTGATTTCAAAGTCTGGTGGAACTCTTGAACCAATCATTAGTTTTCAATCTATTTATCAATACATGAAGGAAACTTATTCAAATTACCAGGAGCGAGTGATTGTGACAACTGGAGAATCCCCAAGCTATTTAAAAGAAATTGCAATGAAGGATCAACTAAAAACGTTTTTGATTCCCAGTCAGATTGGCGGAAGATATTCTGTTTTTACGGTTGCAGGACTTCTTCCGATTGCTATTTCAGGAATTGACATTGGCCAGTTGATAGAAGGTGCGAGGGCTGAAAGAAATTGCTTTCCTGAAAGTAGTCAATATGCCATTACAAGAAAACATTTGGAAGACGATGGAAAAGTAGTAGAAGCATTTACAATTTATGAAGAAAAGTTATCTTCGATTGCTTCTTGGCATCAACAATTATTTGCAGAAACACAAGGAAAAAATCAGAAAGGAATTCTTCCTATTGTAAATCCAAATACGACGAATCTTCACTCGCTTGGTCAATATTTACAAGAGGGAAGAAAGATTACTTTTGAAACCGTTTTAAAGGTAGAAAATACCAAAGACTTTTCCTTAGATCACAAATTAATTACAATGAATCAACTGAATCATCTAGTACTCAATCAGGTAGCAGGTGCTCATCATCATGGAGGTACACCTAGCATCATCATTACTTTGGAAGAATTATCGGCTTTTGAAATTGGAAAACTGTTATATTTTTTAGAAGTGAGTGCAGCTATTGGTGGTTATTTATTAGAAGTCAATCCATTTGACCAACCAGGAGTAGAAATTTATAAACAACGCGTCAAGGATGAATTGGAAAACTATGTAGCAGAAGCCAAAAGAAAGAATTGAGAAAACTAAAAATAGTCAATCAATTTAGGGGTAATAGAAATGGTAAAAAGAGAGGATTTTATTTATGCACTGAGTGAAACTATCAAAAGTCATTCTCTAACTCTTAAGGACTTAAAAAGATGGTTTTATGGGAGTATTATGGAAGGGGCAAATCCAACATCCTTCACTAGACAAAATGGCGCAAGAGAAAGGGTGATGGGAATTTCTTCCGATGATTTTTTGACATTCACTTTAGAAAATGTGATTCGTTATTAC
>DLAC01000024.1:0-8392 GCA_002493865.1 Caryophanales bacterium UBA7057 | reverse complement strand
GAGATTAATAGTTCCTTTTATTTTAAAACAAATAGTTGCCAGTTATTACAAGCGATTGATATTGCTATTAATTCTCTTTATTATTTAGACTTCGATTCTGTAGACATGACTAAAGAGCATATAGCTCTTTTAAATAAGGTATCTCAAGATATTGAAGATGCAAAAGGTATTAAAAATATTGAAATCAACTACTATGCTTTAAATCAGTGTTTAATCGATATCTTAAATGGAACACAATTAAAAAATAGACAATCTAATTATAGTTTAGGAGAAACTTTATATGCAACTCAGGATATTGGTAGGTATCGAAAAAATCAGGAAGATTCTGTATTAATCATGACTCATCCACATATTGAGAATTTTAAATTTTTGGCAGTCTCTGATGGAATGGGTGGAGTAAAGTATGGAGAAAAGGCAAGCCAATATACAATTCGGGAATTAAGTCATTGGTTTTCTTCTCTTCCTGAAGAGTACTATCAAGATTCTTATGCGCTGATTCAAAGCTTAAATCAAAGAATTCAAGAAATTAGTAGAGAAATCTATCAGCTTTTTAATGATTCTGAAGAAATTCGAAGTGGTGCGACTTTAGTTTGTGCAGTTGTATTAAAAGAAGAAACGATTATTGCGAATATTGGAGACTCTAGAGCATATTGTGTCACTGACAAAGATATTTCTTTGATTACCAAAGACGAGTCCTATGCCTATTTAGCAATGATTGGAGATCAACAACCGACTAGGAGAAAACTAGATGACTTAAGATTTGCAAGAAATGGAAGTATTCTTCTTCGATGTATGGGAATGGAAAATGTAGGTGTTCCTCAATTTTACAGTGCTTCTAATCAAAGTTATGATAAGCTCCTTTTATTTAGTGATGGAGTAACAGATGCTTTAAAAACGAATAAAATTCAAGTGATTGCCCAAGCATCCCCCGCTTCGAAAGTTGCGGATTTACTGGTTCAAGAGGCAATCAACTTCGATGCCATTCGAAGTAAAGGTGAAGATGAAGCACATTATGAAAAAATTATTGCAGGTCATGATAATGCAACCGCAGCAGTATATGATAATTCGATGAATCGGAGGAAGTCTAGATGAAAGAAAAATTGATTGTTCAAAATAACCATGATCAGAAAGAGTTTGATATTTTATTTACATTTGAGTCTGATCATACCCATAAACAATATGTTGCCTATACAGATTATTCTAAAGATAACGATGGGAATATAAATTGTTTCTCCTCGATTTTAGAAGAGGGAAAACTTCTATCCATAGAAACTGAGAAAGAAAAAGCCATGATTGATCGAATGCTACAAACGATTACTGCCAGTACAAAGTTAAAATATCATATGACCGATTCAGAAGATGAATGTATCTAAAATTTTGATGATGAGACGAGTTGTTTGACTCAGTCTTTTTCTTTGATTTGTAAAAATGTTAACTAATTGTCAATTAAATCTTTAAATGAAGCCTATTTCTTGGCATTTATAGATTTCTTCCCCAATAATTTACTTTTTCTATGGAAGATATTGGAAAAATCAAGTATAATTAAAAGTAGATAGGACATAATCATAAGGAAGGGGGAATTTTTATGTCTAACGTATCAGCTATACCTACAGCACACATTGAAAGTGAATTATCACAAATTGCAAAAACGGTGATTATGCCAGGAGATCCTCTACGTGCCAAATATATTGCTGAAACTTTTTTGGAAAATGCAATTTGCATTAATACCATTCGAAACTGTCTCGGATATACAGGAACTTACCATGGAACACCAGTTACAGTTTTTGCATCAGGAATGGGAATGCCTAGTATTGGGATTTATTCTTATGAACTATTTAAATTCTATGGGGTAGAAAATATCATTCGTGTTGGGACTGCAGGAAGTTATACGAAGGATATTCAAGTACTAGATATCGTTTTGGTAGATAAATCTTATTCTGATAGTAGTTTTGCCCGTGTGCAAAATGGGTTTCAAGAAGATTTTATTGCTTCTAGTCCAAATTTAAATCAAAAAATTATGAAGACAAGTGAGAAATTAGATCTTAAAGTTCAAAAAACAAATATTTATTCTAGTGATGTCTTTTATAATGACATTGAAAGTCCACTGGTTCAAGAACATAATTTAAAAATTGTAGAAATGGAGTCATTTGCACTTTTTCATAATGCAAAAGTTTTAGGAAAAAATGCATCTTGCCTGTTAACTATTTCTAATAATTTCGAAACAAAAGAAGAGACAACTTCTGAAATGAGAGAACAAGGTTTTAAAGAAATGATGATACTTGCATTAGAATCTTGTTTATAAAACTACAAATAAGAACATACTATAAAAGAGGTGAGACATTTTGAACTATAAAAAACTAGATATGGGATCTTATCAATTACATTTAATCTCTACAGACCGTTTTAAAACTGTTTTAACGAGAGTTTGTTTGCGTGATAAGATTGTAAAAGAAGAAATTACATTAAGAAATTTTTTGGCGAATTTTTTAACATATTCAACGGCAACCTATAAGACCAAAAGAGAATTAGTATTAAAGGCACAGGATTTATATGCCGCTAATATTTATACAAAGGTTTATCGTGCAGGTAACTATAATATGATGAGTTTTTATCTATCTGTGCTTTCAGAAAAATATACGGAAAAGGGAATGCTTGATCAATCGATAGAACTTCTATCAGATATTATGTTTCATCCTAATTTTGAAGATGAAGAGGCATTTCAAGAATCTTTTCGGTTCCTTTACAATGCAACAGAAACGGCTATTCAGGGATTAAAAGAAGATCCAACCCTTTATTCGACAGTTCGAATGTTAGAATGCTTAGATGAAGACATGCCATATTCTTTTCATGAACATGGATATATGGAAGACTTAGAGAAAATCAATCGAGAAACATTGATGAACTATTATCATAACGTATTCAATCATAGTTTGGTAGATATTTATATTATTGGTAATTTTGATGAACAGGAAATAATAGAAACAATTAAGAAGCATATGCATTTCGATACATTCAAGCGTCCAAAGGAGTCTCAGATTATCTATCATGACAAACTTCCGAAACGAATTAAAGTTGAAAAAGAGCATACAGATGGTTCTCAATCTAAATTATCGATTGGATGTAAGATTGATACTTTAGATGAGTTTGAAAGAAATTACGTGTTAACTATTTATAATTTTCTATTAGGAAGTGGTAGTGAATCTAAGTTTTTTAGAATTATTCGTGAAAAACATTCTCTCGCATATTACATTTATTCTTCTTTAAATAAGCTTGATCACTTAATGTTAATACGAGCAGGAATTTCTAAGAAAAATTTTAATTCTACTGTGAAACTGATTAAAAAATTAATGAAAGAAATGGAAGAAGGAAACTTTACAGAGGAAGAACTAGAAGTTGCCAAAAATAATTATGTAACCTTCCTAAAAGAAATCGAAGATAATGAAAGTGCAATTATCGAAACGTTTCTAGCGAAAGATTTATTAAATTTAGGGGATATTGAGGAACGAAAAAAAGAAATTGTCAAGGTGAGTCGAGACGATATTATAAGAGTTGCGAAAAAGGTAAAGATAGATACCATCTTTCTTTTGGAAGGAGATGTAGAAAATGAAGGAGATTAAACTGATAGGATTAGACCAAAGTGTATACCATGAGAAGTTGGAAAATGGGTTAGAGGTATATTTCATTCCCTATCAAAATAAAACAAATTATTCGATGCATTATATTACAAAATTTGGTTCTACTAATACTAGATTTTATCCAATTGGTGAAAAAGAACTTTTAAAAGTACCTGATGGAATTGCCCATTTCCTAGAACATAAAATGTTCGAGCAAGAAGATGGAATGGATCCCTTTACTTTTGCTTCTAAATCTGGAACGAATTCGAATGCATCTACAAGTTATAAAATTACAAGATATTATTTCGAGGGAAGTAATAATTTTAAAGAAAACTTAGATTATTTATTAACCTATATTCATAGTCCTTATTTTACAGAAGAGAATGTAGAAAAGGAAAAAGGAATTATTGCAGAAGAAATTATGCAGTACGACGATGAAATTGATTGGATTCTAGACGAGGAATTAAGAAAATCATTATTTCAAAAAGATCCAACAAGAATCGATATTGCGGGGACTGTTGAATCTATCAGTGAAATTACGGCAGATCTTTTATATAAAACCTATCATACATATTATCAGCCTAGTAATATGATTTTATTAATCAGTGGTTCGTTTGATATGGAAGTTGCTCTAGATACGATAAAAGAAAACAAGGCCTTAAATAACGCCAAAACAAATCAAGAGATTAAAGAAAAAAAGGTAAAGGAACCAGTAGAAGTTGCAAGAAAAGAATACAGTTTCGAGTTTCCTATTGTAAATCCTAAAGTTGCTTACGGAATTAAAATACCCGTCAAAGGAGTAAAAGATAAATTTCGATTTAATCTTTATGTGGGAATGATTCTAAATGTTTTATTTGGATTATCTTCAGAATTTAGGGAGCGAATGAAAAAGGAAAAGCTGATGACTTCATTTTATAACGAACGAGACTTTGTAGGCAATTACTTGGTGGTTAGTTTTTATGCAGATAGTTCGAATGCCAAAAAGTTAGTAGATGAAATTAAAAAAGAGTTAAAAACAGGACATATTACAGAAGAGGAAATTGAAAGACTGAAAAAAGTATGGATTTCATCAGAAGTAGTTATGGTTGATAACATCTCTTTAACACTCGATAATCTGTTGGATGATATTATTAATTATGGAAAAATAATTGATAATAAAATTGAATTATATAAGTCAATGAACAAAAAAGAATTAGATGAAATTTATCAAAGTATAGATTTTGACAATGCAAGTGTTGTTTATGTAGAGGCTAAGAAGTCATAATTCTTAAGGCTTGTACATAGGATAGAATAGGTGATTCCTATGATTCAAAAAAAATATATTTTAACATCATTTTTAGTAGTAGTAGTCTTTGGACTTACTACTTTTTTTGCTATTTTTTGTAAAGTAGAACTGCCGAGGGCAGAAGAAAAATCTCTAGAAGAAAAGAGAGCTGTCTTTTTTTCCTATATAGAGATAGAAAAATATTTTCAGGGGTTAGATGAAGAGGATGTTAAAAGTGCGATTCAGCAAATTCTTGACTTTTTAAAGGAAAAGAATTTTAATATGATTTTACTTCAAGTTCGCTCCTTTTCAGATGCTATTTATCCGTCGAAGATTTATCCGATGTCTAAGACTTTAACAGGACAAGAAGGGGGTAAATATCCGTTTGATTTTCTTGCATATTTTATTAAACAGGCTCATCAAAGAGGAATGGAAGTTCATGCATGGATCAATCCTTATCGAGTTAGAAGTAATGCGGATATCAGTTCGATTAGCACGAAAAATCCAGCCTATCAATGGCTCGGAACGGCACATGTCAAGGTTATAGAAAATCAAGGAATTTACTATAATCCTTCGTCCCAGGAAGTGGAAGACTTAATTATAGCGGGAATCGAAGAATTAATTCAAAACTATGCAATTGATGGAATTCACTTTGATGACTACTTTTATCCAGATGAGACGATTGATGAAGCAGAATATCAGGAATATCAGCTGGCTATGACTAAGGAAGAATTTCGTTTAGCGAAAGTTAACCAATTGGTTCGTAGGGTCTATGATACTGTCAAGAAAAAAGATCTTGTTTTTGGAATTAGTCCTGAAGGAAACATCGAAAATAATTATCAAAGGAACTATGCGGATGTGAAGACATGGCTAAAAGAAGATGGCTATATTGATTATATTATGCCTCAAATTTATTATGGATTTGAAAATCAGGTGAAACCGTTTGAAAAGACTTTAGATGAATGGAATGCACTCATTCAAAATCATGTTGCTTTAATACCAGCTTTGGCACTTTATAAGGCAGGATTACCAGATCAGTATGCGAAGAGTGGCAGTATGGAATGGCAAAACCACATGGATATTATTAAAAGGGAAATTGAAATTAGTAGAAAGGTGTCAAAATATCGAGGTTTTTCTTTATTTCGCTTTGGATATTTATATGATGAGACATATAATCAAAACTTAATCGAAGAAAGAAACAATATTTTTGAATTATTAAAAGAAAAAGAGTAATTCTACCTTCCTTTGTGTAGAGGAAACTTAGAATACTCTAATTGTTCTAATTCTTGTGCTTTTTTATTAGGAAATACGGATAAATAAATCGATGTGATTTGTTTTTCATATTCTAACATATCAAAGTGCCCTTTCGATAAGGTAGTAACAATTGGAACTGATATTTCTTTTTTAATTCTATTTAAATATTTTTGCCCATCATCGCTAAATCCGAGAATTCTGATATACTCAATATCCGTAAACGCTTTTGCCTTTTCTTTTGTAAAGTTACATAGAATATGAACACACATTCTTTTGAGTCGGTTATAGGTATAACGTTTGGTTTTCAGTTTTTGAATCAAGTCCTCGAGACAATTTGATTCTTTAATGACCTTTTGAATCCGGTTTTCAATTCCTTCATCGACGGTTTGATAAATTGATAAATCATCAGAAGAAAGTATTTTATATTTTAAAAAAGGAAAGTATGATTCTTCAAAATTATATTTTTCCTTTAGTAATTCATAAACGGAACTAGGAACAGCTTTGGAAAAATCCTTTTTTTGAATGATGGCTTGTCTAATACTGGTCGCACTAGCAATATGACTATTGAGTTCTTTTTCATGAAAGGAGTTCGTTCTTTGAATAGTTTTTGGAGTGATTTTGCACTCTTGTCTTATGATTTCTTTGATATAAGAAAGCCCTAACAAATCATTTGGCGTTGTTACCATTTCAGAATTTGAAAATGCTTTACCCAGTGCTGTTGGATAATTTTTTCCTTCTTTTAAATACATGGATACTTTTTCTTGATATTCTTCACTAAATGTTTCTTTTGCGAGTCTTATTAGTTTTTCTACATCGTTACATTCACTTCCAAAATAGAGTTTATCTACTTTTAAATTTTTAAGAATTTGAATCGCACCTTTTGCGAATATATCCGCACTTTGGGTTGCGAAGGGGAAGGGAAGTTCTACCACTAAATCAATCCCATACTTTAAACATAATTTTGTCTTTGTATATTTATCTAGGTAACTTGGAATCCCACGTTCAGTAAAAGAAGTAGATAAAACGACAATGATTAATGCATCTTTTTCTAGAGAGCGAATTTGTTCTAATTGATATAAATGTCCATTGTGAAATGGATTGTATTCCGCAATCACTCCAACTGTAGTTTTCATAAGATTCCTCCTTAAAATACTAAAATTATAACAGAAAAATTGTCCTATGAAAAGGTATTAATTTTATGGTATAATACACCTGTAATTTGATTTGAGGGACGTGATGTATTTGGATCCTAAAAAAATTGGTTCTTTTATCTATGAACTTAGAAAGACAAAAAATTTAAGTCAAGAAGAACTTTCTCAAATGATTCCAATATCGAGAGAGGCAGTTTCTAAATGGGAACGTGGAATAACAATTCCCAATTCAGAAACACTAGTAATATTAAGTGATATTTTTAATGTGTCCGTAGATAGTTTATTATTGGGTGAATATACTACAAAGAATAATGAAGAACAATTACAAAGTCTTGCCTTGGAAATATTAGACGATAATAATAGTAAAAATAAAATGATTCACAAATTAAAAATACTAATTATTTTCTTATTTATTTTTATATTTATATTTTTTTGTTACTATTTCTTTAAAACATATAATTCTATAAGAGTATATATGGTTAGCGGTTCAGGAAAGTCTTTCTCAATGGAAGATGGGATTTTTGTGACTACGAAAGAGAAAATGTATTTTAGATTTGGTGATTTTATCTTTTCCAGTGAAGGAGATATAAAGGGTATTGAGATGTATTATCAGAAGGATGGTAAAGAAAAGATAATTTTTTCAAGTGATAGTTCAATTCGTATGATAAAAGATTATTATGGATATGATGCTTATTTTGAATTAAAAGAATTAAATAGCATTCTTAATGATTCATACTTAAGAATTCAATATTCTAATAGTCAAGAAACTATAAAATTAAAATTTACCAAAGATTTTGCAAATAATAAATTTCTATTTTCTAAAAGACCTAAAGTAAGTAAAGAAAAAAATGAAAGTACTACTAAAACTTCAAATAATGTCATTGAAACGATTCAAAATCGGTTTGAATGTGCTAATGATGTATGCACATTTCAAGCAGAGGAAGGAAATATATCTATAGAGTTCTCTTACTTTGATATAGGAAAATACTTAACTATATTAGAAAAAGATGAGGATAAAATAACTGAATGGATTTATTCTATAGAAGGAAATATTTTATATTATAAATCTTATTTAAAAGAAAGATTAATTGATGAGCATGAATTATATT
>DLAC01000005.1 GCA_002493865.1 Caryophanales bacterium UBA7057 | reverse complement strand
TTCACATCATTTACAAACGTACAAACCATTAAAAGTTCGAGTAGCATTCATTCTAGTAACCGAAAGGAAAAAACAACAGTTTTAGAATCTAAATAAGAAATTTGTTAATATTTGATAAACTTCTGGGCGATCTACAATTTCTTTGTTTTCTATCATTTTTTGAATTGTTGATAAATCCACAAACTTAACAGCTTGCACTTCTTCTTTTTGAAAATATAGAGTTTTATCATCAACGCCCGATGTTCTTAAAATAAAGAAATCATAAAACTGTCTTTCTATAAAGTCATCTCTAATTTTTTGTTCTTTCCTAAAACAATACATATATCTAAAATCTTTTATTTCAGTTCTATATCCAAGTAAAACACTTACTTCTTCGTTTATTTCACGTGCCGCTGCAGATAAAGAATCCTGCCCAGCAGAAATATGACCGGCAACGGATATATCCCACATTCCAGCATTTTTTTCTTTGTTTATACTTCTTTGTTGCAATAACACTTCATTCTTTTCATTGATAATTGCAACTACAATTGCTCTATGCCAAAGTCCCCGTTTATGTACTTCACTTCTTGGTAAAACCTCTCCAGTTAGTATACCATCTTCATTTAGTACATCAATTAATTCAGTATTCATATTACTACCTCCTTAGTTAGATATATTGTTTCTGACAATATGCAAGTATATTTTGGATGAATAGTTTCCAATTTAATTCCTATAAATAGTTTATCATAAATAAGAAAAAATAAAAGAATTTTATCAAATTTTATTAAAGTAAAAAATGCTTCAAATAAAATATTCACTATTTTGTTCTTAATGTTTGATTATTATCTTCCAATGGATGTTCTTTATTAATTTGGGATTCTATTTTTCTTAGAATCATATCAGCAATTAATTGATTTCCTAGTGTATTAGGATGAAAATCCATAGGTGCACAATAATCTTTTAAAAATGTAAGATCACAATGTTCAACATAGTCATACTTTTTACTTGCTTCAAATAGCATTTGATTATATAAATTGATTACTTCCATAAATTTATTTACATATTGCTTATTCCTATCTTTCACCTTTTCTTGGAGAAATATTAATTTTTGAATTTTGTCATATAATGGTGAATAATAATAACTGAAAGAATATATTTTAGTGTTGGGATTTAATTGATGAAGCAACTGCCAATTTTTTTCAACATTGATTATACATTGTTCTAATATGGTTTTAATATCTTGAGGTAATTGTGTTCTAACATTTTTATCTATCAATTCAACAGGACCAGCTTTAATATAAGAAAAAAAATCATTTGGCCCAGCACTATATAAAAATATTGGATTTTCAGCATTCACATATAAAGATTTTAAGGTATGCTCATTGTCTGCCGATTTAATTTTAAAAGCATCTTTATATTGCGCTGGAACAACTAATTTAAATAATACATTTGTATTTCTTAAACTATCTATTGATTGTACTTGTAAATTTTTTATATATGCAAGGCTTTTATCTCCACTTAAATCCTCTTCTAAATCCCATGTATGATTCTTATTTAATCTTGAAAAATTAAACCCGGATACATCATATCCTTTACTTTTTAGCGTTTCTACAATAATATCATAATATCCAATATGATATTTATTTTCTTTTGTAAATGGCATTCCTAAGGAAGAAACTCCACAGAATATTTCTAATTTTTTCAAAATAATCACTCTCCTTAAGAACACTTAACAACTTCTTTTCAGATCATTTAAGTCTTTAACAATATGTAAGTGTGTTTTCTAAATTGACACTTTATTTAGTTTCAATTAAATTTTTATTTAACGTTTCAAGTTCTTTTATACTCTTATCATTTTCTAAAATTTTCATTTGTCTAATTGCAGAATTGTTTAATTTTACTAATCTTTCTTTTTGTGGAACATTATCGTTAATAAGTTCAGCATTAGTATTTTCTAGATTACATAAAATTAGTAAATGTTTTAAATCAGTATAATCGCGAATATTACCTTTTAAATTTGGATATTTTTCTCTCCATTCTTTGGCAGTCATACCAAATAATGCTACATTTAAGACATCAGCTTCTTCTGCATAAATATATTGTTTTTGTTTTTCAGTTAATTTAGGTACAATGTTTTCTTTAATAGAATCTGTATGGATATGGTAGTTAGTTTTTGCAAGCATTCTGTTAGCAGACCAATCAAGCTTATACTGGTATGCTTCATTTCTCTTTAATCTTTCAAATTCTTGAATAACATATAATTTAAATTCTGGAGATAACCAACTTGCAAATTCCAAAGCAATATCACTTACTGCATAAGTCCCACCATTATTTCCTGATTTTGATATAATTCCTATCGCATTTGTTTCTTTAATCCACTTTTGTGGTGATATTTTAAATTTGTTACTGCCAGCTTCATTTTTAAACGCGTCGAATTCGACACCTTTGAAATCTTCATTATTTAATTTTTCCCATAATCCTAAATAAGCAATAACATCTTTATTTCTCATCCAGTTTTGTATTGGATATCTAGGATCATCTGCATCTGCATATCTTGCCAAATCAGTTAAAGATATGTATTCTTTATTTCCTATTCTTATTATGCTTATTTTACTATCATTAACCTTAATTTCTGATTTGACTATTTCTTTGTTCATTAAAACCTCCTGATAAAAATTTAGCTAAGTTACTACAAATATATTATACAATAATTTAAAGCAATATTAAAACTCGAATAAAAAGTTCGAGTTTCCTATCAATCTGGTGCCTGAGGTGGGACTTGAACCCACACGGTATTGCTACCAAAGGATTTTGAGTCCTTCACGTCTACCATTCCATCACTCAGGCATGCTTTTTTGGACACTTTCGATTATAGCAAGAAAAAAAGGGAATGTAAAGATTTTCTTTTTTCCCTTTTTCTATAATTACTTCTGTTTTTTTACAAGCCTTTCACTAATTGTATAGTTTAAAATGAGTCCAACAACAAATATGTCAAAAAAGACAAGCAACGTTAATAATACAATAATTAAGGCAATGCTTCCATAGGTTTCCATCGCAAAATTATAAAAATTCACATTGATTCGATTTGTTGCAATCCCTATAAAAATTAAGGTAGTAACGATTAAAGCAAAAATTAAACACTCTCCAATATATCGTTTCACTCTTTCGTTCTTATTTGCCTTTTTTGATAATTTTTTTCTCATGTCTCTTCCATTATTACTAATAATATGCACATATTCAATTATTAATGATAGGGTTAAAATAAGCATTAATTCCAACACACATTTATCTAAAGAAGAGTATTTCATATATTTGTATACACAGGCAAATCCTAAATAAAGATAACAAATAATCATCACTAGATAATATAACTTAAAAGACGTACTTAATGTATTTTTTTTCTTCGATGTTTCCTTCACACTAGTCTTCTTTTTCATAGCCAATATCCTCCAATTCTATTCTATCTAAAATATATCATAAACTTTAAGAAATGTAAATTACAGTTCTTCAATTTCTTCGACTTTTTCCTCAGGTTCCTTATATTTGGATTGATATAAATCTGTTTCTTTTTCTTCCATTTCTCCCACTTTTAATTCCTCTATTTTAGGTAATTCTTCAATCGTAGCCAAACCAAAATAATCCAAAAAGTCACTGGTAGTCTTATAAAGAATAGGTCTACCTACAGCATCACTTCTACCCACTTCTTTAATAAAGTTTTTAGCAACTAATTTGCGCATTACTTGGCCACTATTTACGCCACGAATTTCATCTACTTGAATTCTAGTCATTGGTTGATTATAGGCAATAATCGCTAGTGTTTCTAACGCAGCTTGACTTAATGTATTACTTTCTGGATTTTCAATCAACTTTTGATAATACTCCTTATGTTCTTTTTTGGTAGTTAACTTAAATGTATTTCCTAAAAAATTAAGACGAATCCCACTGGTATCACTTTCATATTTTGCCTTTAAATTACTTAGAATCGACATAGCCTCTTCTTTTTCTATTGTCAAAATATCCATCAATTGAGTCAGTGTCAACCCATCTTCTCCAACGACAAATAATAATCCTTCTGTTACTGCTTCCTTGTTCATTTAACTTCCTCCACTGTAATTTTGTCAAAATTGTTTTCTTGTCTTATATATAATTCACTTTTTCTAGCCATTTCTAGGATTGCTAAAAAGGTAACTACAATATACTCTTTTGTGATTACATCAAAGAGTTCAAAGAAATCCACCTTTTTCTTCGTATGTAGAATTTTTTGAATACTTTTTCTTCTTTCCTCTACTGAAATTTCCTTTTTAGTCACTGTAGTAGAAAGTGGCTTTTCTTTTTCTTTTCTCTTTAAAAATTTTTCAAACGCAGATACCAAGTCATCTAAGGATACATCACTATTCATGACAACTCCATCCTCTTGATATTCTTTAAGACTCTCTGGAATCTTCGTATAAACTTCTTTTCTTACATCCGATAATTCTTTAAACTTTTCTGTGATATCCTTATACTGTTGATACTCAATCAATCTTTGAATTAAGGCTTCTCTTGGATCTTCTTCCTCTTCTTCTACCTCTTGATGTCTAGGAAGTAATAATTTAGACTTCATCTCAATTAATTCACTAGCCATTACTAAATATTCACTCGCTATATTTAAATTCAAAGATTCCATTCTTTGAATATAATCTAAATACTGTGTTGTAATATCTACGATTTCTATATCCCAAATATTTACTTTAGATTCCTTAATCAAGTGAAGAAGTAAATCTAATGGGCCTTCAAAAGCATCAATTTTTACTTCGTAATCCATAAACTCACCTATTTTCATTTTTATATTATAATTTGTTTTCTTTCGCTTTTCAACTTTTATTTCAGTATTTCTTCTCCACAGAATTGGTCATACATTTCTTGGATATCTTTTTCTTTTGTTGTAATAACAAAATCATTGCTTCCTTCATATCTTCTACAAGAAATAATCTTATATTCTTTCGCAACATAACTACAAGTACCGCCATCATAAAGGCAATCTTTTTTCTTTAAATCTTTGATTAGAAGGGAATCTGAAATTTTACCGTTCTTCCTTAATACATTATCTAAGTTTACTTCTTTTAAACAATAACTATATACATCTCTTCCACTTTCGGTTTCACCAATTTTTATTTTTTCACAAGTATCATCTTTAACTACACTTAAAAGTCCTTTAGGAACCCTCATAGAAAAAATAATAACTAATAGCATCCATAGGAATAAAACACCAAGCATAAAAATCAGGATTTTGGGAATTTTATTTTTTACCTTTTCTTTCATATCTATTCTTCTTTCTACTCACTATTATAAAGGAAAAATTGAAAAAAAAGAAGAGAAACTTCTTCCTCACGTTTCGAATCCTTGTTATAATAAAATTGGTGAAAGAAATGAAAAGCTTTACAATGATTGATGAATCTTTTACTTGTGAATACTGTCATAAGCAGGTAGAAAAGTTAAATTATACAGCAAGGGATCATTGTCCTTACTGTCTTCATTCAAAACACGTGGACATTTTGCCTGGAGATCGGAAAAATCCATGTAAAGGGCTATTAAAACCAATTGCAATTGAAAAATATAAAGACAGTTATAAGATTATTTATCAATGTGAAAAATGTCATGAAACTCATAAAAATATTATGGCAAGAGATGACAATATGGATTTAATTATTGAATTATCAAAAGAAAATAGGCTTTAAAATTTGGCCTATTTTTTTAACATCTTGCATTGTGGTATAAACAATAATCTTTCTGCTTCCTCATAATTTCCATCATTTAATTTTTCTAAGGTACTGCCAAAGGCAATGGAAGAAATAAATCTATCTTGCGGTCCTGTGATATTTTCTCCATACTTATGAATATTTCTGGAAAGTGATTGATTTCCAACACAAAGTCTGCTATCTGGAACCTTGTTTCTTAGATTGAATAATTGTTCAGAAATGTCTTTTAAATTTTTAGTTACTAAATACTTTTTTTCTTTAAAATCTAGAAATAATTCTTCTTTCGATTCGATATCCCCTTTCGAATGTAACAGGGTACTAATGGATGTTTTAATGTAATTTAACGTATTATAAAGTCCTTCATAGTAATAGATTGCTTCTGGATGATCAACAAAATAATGATCTAGTCCTTGAATGGTTGATCTATGAGGACTATATTGGTATTTTTCTTTATACTTTGTTTCTGTACGAAAACGAAAGTCACCACCATAATTATTACCGGCAGCAAACATACCACTATCTAATAAAAATCTTAAGTCCATATAATTTAATTCAGAAAGTAGCCTCAAACATTGTTCTTGATATTCTTCGTAAAATTCAGGTAATCTACCACTACTATATTTTTCTAAATCAATCGTACGATTATTTTCTCTTCTTTTTATTTCTTGATATAACTGATCTCTTAATTTTTCATTTTCTATCATTTCTTTTATTTCTAATAGTTCATTTAAACTATAAGATGAAATACTTTTCATACATTTTCTCCTTTATTTACGCTACTTCGTGGTACAAAAAGAAGTCTCTTTGCATTACTATAATCTTTATTTTTTAAACTTTCTAAACTACTTCCAAAAATAACGGCATTTATAAGGTTCTCTTGACGAATCGTAATTGATTGTCCTTTCTTCTGAGTTGTTTTTGTTAGTGTCTGATTAGAAACTGAAATTCTACTATTTGGAATTTTCATTTTCAGTTCAAAAAGCTCAGCTGCGATTTCTCTGATAGAGCTAAAAGCTATTTTAAATTTTTCGTCATAATCTTTAAATAAATCTTGTTTACTTTCCAGTGTTATTCCGTCATGTAATGTTCTACAAATAGAACTTCTCATATAATTTAATGTATTATATACTCCTTCATAGAGTCTTACATTTTGATTATCCCCATCAAAAAAAGCTTCTAAATATCCTACATTCATACTGGCTCTTTCATATGCTACTGGTTCACGAAGATAAAAACGCCCGCCCATATTATTACCTACATCACCACAGGAAGCCTCTAGAAATTTTACATCATTATAAGTTAACTGAGATAGCAAGTAAGAACACTTTTCTTTATACTCGTTATAAAACTCTGGGAGGCGACTGCTTTGATACTTCTCTACCAAAAATGGCTGTATTTCTCTAACTACTAATAATTGATTCAAATCTTCTTGTAATTCTTTATTTTCTAATACTTCTTTGATCAGTTTCAATTCGTCCACACTTAAAGTTGATAAAGATTTCACAAACATTTCCTCCTTCATTTATGGGTTCTTATTTTAACACTTTTTCATTCAAAAAGCAAACTTTCTTATTTTACTTCCATTCATTTCTATGTTATAGTATAAGGCAAAAAGGAGATTCAATATGAAGAAATTAACATTAGTTCAAAAGGCTGTAAGACTAGAAGAATATCAAGATATGGTTTTAAAGGGACAATTACCCTTAGTAGTAAAACTAACGGAAGAAGAAATACGTAACGGAGAATTTCCTAATAATCCATTTTCAGAATTCTATTTTAGTACTTTTAGTATCGATGGATTACAAAATCAGTTCTTAAACGAAGACCACTTGAGGGAAGCAATTGAGGATAAAAGAATTTTTATTCCAGAATTTATCGATTTAGAGGGTAAAACAAAATTTGTCGATTATATTTCAAAATCTGATTCTGTAGATTTTGGTGGTCATATCGTTTTCCGTAATAGAAAAAGAATTTTAAAAGGAGAACAATCAAAAGAAAGTATTCAAAAAAATCACTCCTATGTAGGGTATGTTAAAATGCAATGCGGAGGTGCTTCTGGATTCGTTCCTATGTTTTGGGGTGGATTTTATGAAGCAGCTAGTGAAGAACTTTTTAGTCTATGCACAGAGGCTGACTACCATTTTCATAAAAAACAGGAAGAACCTGCGATTCAAAAAAGAATTTAAATTCTACATAGGAAACTCTATTATTTTAGAGGGAGGAGAAATATATGAGAAGTCAAAGAATTACACTTGTACAAACAATTGGCAATTTAGGGGAATTTTATGAATTCAGAGAGAAAAATGCAATTCCACTCGTATTGGGAATTGAAAAAAATCAAATTGATATCTTAAAAATTAAAAGTTTTGATCATTCTCCTAGTTCTTTCAGTGTTTCATACCTTTATCAACTTCCAGCCTACTATGACGAAAATCAAAAGTATACAACTTTACGAGAAAATGCATTAACGAAATTAATTCAAACCAATCAAATCTATATTCCAGAATTTATAGATTTAGATGCAAATCGAAGGTATATTGATTATATTCTGCACACGGATCATTCAGTACATGAGGATAGTAGAGAAGTAAATCCTCTCTGTGCAGACTTTCGACATAAAATTCTTTTTAGAGATAGAAGAAGACTATTTGAAAGACTTGGAACTAATTATGACTTTGTGCGTGGACAATTTAAAGAAAACCCAAATACCAGAAATTTATCAGATTTATGGATGGAAATCTTAAAAAATACCGAAAAAGTAGAAGAAAATAAAGAAAAAATAAAAGCATTATTCTATTAAAGAAAAAAAAGAGTTTGAATTAAAATCAAGCTCTTTTGTTAATTTTTTGGTCTGAAGAATAAACTAAAGAAGAAAGTAAATACAATGGCTGCTGTAATTCCAGAGGCAGTTAGATCAAACATTCCCATTAAAAGTCCCATGATTCCCATATCCGCCGCTTTATCTAGGGCTCCATGAATGAGAGAATGACCAAAACTAGTAATTGGTACTAAGGCTCCTGCCCCTACATAATTAATAATTTGATCATAAATACTAAAGGTATCAAGAAATGCTCCTACTACTACAAAAATACTAGTAATATGTCCTGCCGTTAATTTGGTATTATCTAGAATCAATTGTCCCAAAAGACATACTGCTCCTGCAAATAGAAATGAATTAATATAAATCATTTAATTACCTCCAAACTGATTGCATGTGCAATACTTAAAATATTTTCATGTTGGTAAACAAACGTTGGAGAAAATAAGGCTCCTGTTGCGACAAGTAGTACTTTCTTTATTTTTTTCTTCTTTAGCATCTGTAAGATTACACTATAATTTACAAGTGCACTACATACAGGACCAGATCCTCCTGCCTGAACCTCTTTTTGTTTATCTAAATCATAGAGCATTGTTCCACAATCATTATAATTATTTTTAATATCTATGTTGTACTCACTTTTCATAAAATCAATTAAAATTTCTTTTCCATAGGCACCCAAATCTCCAGTAAGAATCAAATCATAATAATCAGGTGTACGATTTAAGTCTGTTAAATGTCTATAGATTGTATCCGCTGCTGCTGGAGCCATGACAGCTCCCATATTGAAAGGATCCGTTTGACCATAATCCATCACTCTTCCAATGGTAGAACTTTCTACTTTGATTCCTGTATTTTCATTTGTCAACAAGATACTTGCTCCCCCTGTTGCTGTGAAGGTTGCCGTTTTTGGTTTGGGTGCTCCATACTCTGTTGGATTTCTAAATTGCTTTTCACTACTCATATTGTGGGAAGAAGTAGCAGCAATTACATTTTTGACTTTTCCACTATCAATTAAACTACTCCCAATAATCATCCCTTCAATACTTGTTGCACAAGCACTATAAATTCCTAGAAACGGAAAGGCAAATTTTTCTGCTGAATAGCAAGAGGAAGTAATTTGGTTTAATAAATCACCTGATACAATTAAATCAATTTCCTCTTTTTCTCGTTTTGTCTTTTCTAATAATGTTTTAATGCTATCTTCTAAGACTTTAACCTCCGCTGTTTCCCAAGTTTTTTCTCCATGATATAAATCTTCAAATGTTTTATCAAAGTAAGATTTTAATGGTCCTTCAGCTTCGTAAGGTCCCGCAATCGTCGCAGCATCATCTACAAAAACATGTCTATATTCAAATGTCATATTCTCATCCTCCCATAATGATTAGTCGTAATATCCCAAAGAACCATGCGGAAACAACTCCATAAAGGATGACGCTTCCTGCCAGTTTAAAGATATTACTTCCAAGGCCAAAAATTGGTCCTTCCTTTCGATACTCAATTCCTGCACTTGTCATCGAATGAGCAAATCCAGTAATTGGGATAATAAGGCCACATTTACAGAATGTTACCCATTTATCAAAGAATCCTAACGCAGTAAATAAACTTGCCACAAAAATAAGTGTTACTAACATAAAAGTTGTTGCATCCTTCGTTGCAATATCGAAAAACTTTGCATAAAACTCCGTTAGTAACTGCCCAATCACTCCAACAATTCCACCTGTTACAAAGGCAATAAAAGCATTTTGTGTTCTTGTTTCTGTTGGCTTATGGCGTGATACTATTTCTTCATATTTTTTCTTTTCCATATAATCACCTATTTCTAGTATTTTCCTGAAACTCGACTTTTATTCTTTCTATTTATTTTTTTTAATATCTATGGTATTATATTTATAATAGAAACTGATAAGAAAGGCGTGTTGATGGGGAATGCATGTGTTAGAAAATGACAAATTCACTGGATTTCCTGATTCTATTGAAGAGCAATCTGTGGGAAGCCAAAAGTTTAGTTTTCGATTGAAGCAATATTTAGAAGACAAGAAGCACAATTCTTCCCTTCGAAAATTTAGAAAACAGATTGAACAAATTCAAGAATCAAGAGAAGACTATAAAAACGAAAAAGATCTTGCTCAATTTCTTCCCGTGTTCCAAGCACGACTAGAAAGAGGAGAAAGTTTAGAAGACATTCTACCAGAAGCTTTTGCAATCGTTTTAGAAGCAATTGCTAGAACAAAAAAAGATCCAGAGGGAAAACCGATTGAATTAACAGATTCACAAATTATGACTTCCCTTGTTTTAAATAACGGGGATATTGCAGAGCTTGCAACTGGTGAAGGAAAAACATATGCCCTCATTATGGCCGCTTACTTAAATGCTTTAACGGGAGAACAAGTACATATATTTACTGCCAATGACTATTTAGCACAACGTGATTCTGAAACCAATGCACCTATTTTTGAAGCATTAGGAATGAAAGTTGGATGTGCCTTAGACCAATATATAGAAAATGGAACACCCATCAGCAAACAGAAATCTAAAGAATTAAGAAAACAAGCTTATCAAAATTTAGACATTGTCTATGCAAAGTCTTCAACGGTTGCCTTTGACTGGGAATTTGACCAACAAGTAATGAGGCCAGAAGACAAAATGATCAGACGCCCTTTTCATTATGCCATTGTTGATGAAGTGGATTCTGTTATGATTGACGATGCAAATACTCCTCTTATTATTTCACAAACTCTACAAAATTATGAAAACATGGTAAATGAGAAAAATGAAAATACAACTATGACAGATAAAATCGTAGGAGAAGATAATCGAAAAAACTGGCTTTTACTTGCAAATTCCGTTGTATTAGAATTACGGAAATATGCTACTAATACCTATAGAAACTCCGATGAAGTTTCCAAAAGTCCTATTTATAATAAACTCTCATTTCATGGTAAGCATTTACCTGGAACGCAAGCGAATCTTCAAGATCGAATTCAAAATAGTAACGCTCGAATCTTTATAGATGAAAGAAAGAAAACCGTTGAATTAACAGATGCCGGATACGATATCATTGAAAAAATGCTTAAAAATACTGGGTATGATTTAAACGATATTTTCTCTTATGTTCAAAATGCCTTATATGCACACTGTATTTTAAAAGAAAATGTCGATTATCGAACAGTAGAAGATCCTAAGACTGGAATCAAAAAGGTAATTTTAATTGATCCAAATACTGGTAGAGATTTACCTGACAATAAACTTTCAAATGGACTTCATCAAGCGCTGGAAGTAAAAGAAATGGTAAATAGCACGCCAGATCGAAGCATGGCAAATCCTATCATACATAAAGCAATTCGCGATATTTCTAAAATGAGCATGAGTACAGCAAAAATTACTCATCCAAGCTTTTTTGCAAAATACGATTGCGTTGGTGGAACAAGTGGAACTGTCAGTGATGAGGTTACACAGTCAGAATTTAAAGAACAATATAAGAAAAAGATTATTCAAATTCCACGCTCCAGAAGAAAAATTGCCATCGAAAATCCAGTCGAGGTATATGCTACTAAAGTGGAAAAAATAGATGCTGTTGTAAATCAGATTTTAGAGTGCCATGCAATAGGACAACCAATCTTAGTGGGTGCTAGAGATATTGAGGAAGCAAAAGAGATTAGTGCTAGGCTCGAAGAATATCAAAAACGGCCATTTAAAGAGTTATGTTCTTCTATTTTTGAAACTTCCCTAGATGATATTAATATTTTACAAGCTACGAAATTATATTGCTTAATGACCAATACGGAATTTCCAACACGTGATAGAAAAAAACTAGATGCAATGGCAAGACAAGTACAAAGTTTAATTCTACCAGAAAAAGAAAAGGTTCCACTAGATTACCGTGTAGAAAAACAACTACAAGCAAAACTGGATCATACACAATCTATTTCTTTTGAAGCACAAACTGAAATCTATCGAATGGTTTATCATCAGGAACCAACTTCTAAAGAAGAGGTGCAAAATTTATACGGACATCTTCATGGAATTTCATTCCAGACACTAACTGCTGAAAATACAGAACGAGAAGTAGAAATTATTTCTCAAGCTGGACGGTATGGGGCAATCACGATTGCAACTGCGATTGCTGGACGTGGAACTGATATCGCTCTTGGTGGAAATCCAGTAGAACTTGCACGATATGATGTGCAGAATCAATTCATTCGTGATTTAGAAAAACAAAATCTATCAAAAAATGAATTAGAATTTAAAACTTCTGAAATTAAAAGAAAGGTAGAACTTCTTTCTCGTACAAACACTTGTGATGATATAGAAATAAGACAACTCTATGAGCAGAAATTAAATGAGTGGATGATTACTTGTAGTAAAGAAAGAAAAATGCTAGAAACTACAAAAGTTGATTCTGATGGAAAATTAATACACGAACAGGGGAAAGGTCTCTATGTATTGGGTGCTAGTTTAAATGATTCCATTCGTGTAGATAATCAATTACAAGGTCGTTCTGGAAGACAAGGAAATGATGGAGAAAGTAAATTCATGTGTTCCTTGGAAGATCCTTTAATCACTCAAAATGGAAAACAAAGTGATTTATTAAAAATCCAAGAGATGATTCGAAGAAATCCATCGGATCGCCGTGCCATTCAATACGTCCGTGCAGCACAACGTGCAAAAGAAAGTATCCAAGCATCCATTCGTACAGATGTGAATCGATGTGCAAAAGGATTTGACTTTATTTCAAATGCTTATTACGATTATCGTGAGAGGCTACTAGAACAGCCAGAATCTACTATTTCCCATATCTTTGAATCTACTTCCACCTTGCTTTTTGAACAAGAAAATCAGGAGGATATGGATAATACTATTTTCTGTTTTGTTCCTTTAATATTTAGCGATGAAGAAGTAAATACTCTATCTAATGATGAATTAAAGATTTTATTTGATGATAGAGTTAGTCTCATGATGAAGGAACTACACAATATTGATTCTGATGATTTTAAACAAGATTTTAGAAAGAAATTATTGATGACTGGGGATTTAAAGTTCTCTATGTTTACTGATCAAAACGTAATTGAAAAACAACTATCCTTAGAAGGAATGACACCAAATCAGACAACAAGTGTTGAAGATTTACTGGATCGTATTACATTTGATCAATATAACGAATTTAAAAATGAAGTCATTTTAGAAACTTCAGTGACTGCACTTTACTATTTACGTTCTTATTTAGAACAAAGAAAAGTAGATGTTACTAATTCTAGTCCATCATCCTATCATCCACAAGAGATAATCGATGATGTTCTTACTTCTACACCGAGTGATCTGAATGTAGTTGAGGGAAATACCAATCGTCATTCAAAATAGAAAAATTCCTATTTTAAGGAATTTTTTTATGTCTATTTTTGCTTATTATGTTTGTAACTGACTTTTTAGTTTTTCTAGAATTTTTCCTTCCTGTCTGGATACTTTCACTTGATTTACGCCTAATTTTTCGGAGGCTTCTTGCTGTGTCATTCCTTGATAATATCGATAATCAATTAGTTTTCTTTCCTCTTCTGATAGTTCTCCGAGTGCTATTTTTAAATCTAGGATATCCTCTTGGTAACCTTTTTCACTGTAAGCAACTGTATCATATAGTTGCATGTCTTTTCCATCTTCATCTTCATTCATAATATAATCTAGACTGCGAATTAGTTCTTGAGACCGCATTGCTTCCTCAATCGTTTCCACATCCAGTTCTGTAAATTCCGCAAGTTCCTCTAAGGTGGGATTTCTCATGAGTTGCTGACATAAGCATTCTCTACTTCTTTCTACTAAGGATGCTACCTTTTCATAGTCTTTTCCATATCGAATTAATCTGCTATTTCTGACATAACGATAGATTTCTCCCTTAATATATAGAAAAGCAAATGTTGAAAACTTCGTATTATGACCTTCTTGGTAATTCTGTTTTGCTTTTTCTAATCCAATTTTACCTTCTTGAATCAAATCATCCATATCATAATAATGACGAAAGCGATTTGCATGATATAAAATCATATTTTCACAATCCTGATAATTTTGCTGTACCATTTTCTTCTCCCTTTTCTATTACATCTGTGATTATTTTTATATATTTATTAAATGTAAAGCCGAAAGCTCATTGGAACTACTTTCAATATTTTGAAATGCTTGCTCCAAATCTTTTTTTACATGCCTTTGGATTTGATGATGATATCCACAAATAACTAACTTTCCATCGTGTAAAGTAATATCAAAGTATCTGTTCATAATTAAATGAATTCCCTCTTCATCAATATAGTCCAATCCCTCCAGATTGATTACAAAGTATTTGATTCCTTCTTCATCAATCATCTTATCTAAGGTGTTCTTTAGGTCTTTGCTTGTTCTTTTACTTAAAATCCCAGATAGGCGGATAAATAACATTCCACGTGCAAATTCCATATTGATTTCTAACATTCCATCCCTCTTTTCCTTAATTAAATATAGTTGTCTTATCTTAAATTTTATACAGATTCGACAAAACATTTCAAAAAGTCCCTACCTATATTATGTAAAATTTCTACCAATAGGTAAAAAAAGAAGCAACTTTTTTCATAGTTACTTCTTTTTTGGTACTTTTTTACTATACATTTAGTTTAATCGAAATATGGATTGTTTTCAATAGAATTAAAGTATATTCTTTGTCAATTTACAATCAATCGCTTTATTTTAAGTTCCTCGAATGATTTTCTTGAGATTATCAGAAAAATAAGATAATAGTGTCTGCTTATTTGCATCTTCCTTAGCGATTAAATCATATTCACCGATTAATTGATTGGCATCATAGATTTGTAATTTTCCTAAAATATCCCCTTCTTTAATTGGAAGTGTATAATTATTTAGTTTTATTTTTTCTTGATATTCCTTATTTTGTGTACCAATAGGCTCTAGTATTTGAATATCCTCTTTTAATATTAACTCCACTTCTTTTTTATTACTTCTTTCTAGTGTAATTTTATCAATTACACTTCCCTTTTCTTTCATTTGCTTTGCTTGATAGGATTGAAATCCATAATCTAAAAGAGCCGTTGTTTCTGCATTTCTAACTTTACTTACTTCTTCACCTAATACAATGGCAATCAGACGCATATTACTTCTTTTAGCTGTTACTGTCATACAGTATTTAGCCGCATCCGTAAATCCTGTTTTTAATCCATCAGCACCTTCATAAAAACGGATTAATTTATTGGTGTTTACGAGCCAAAATTTGTTTTCAGTATTTTCTCTTAAATAGTCCTCATACAAAGAGGAGAATTCTAGTATTTTAGGATAATTCATTACTAATTCTCTGGAAATAATTGCCAAATCTTCTGCGGTTGAATAATGTCCTTCTTGGTCTAATCCAGTTGGATTTACAAAATTCGTATTTTTTAATCCAAGTTCTTTTGCCTTTTCCATCATCATTTTTACAAAGGCATCTTCACTCCCCGCAACATATTCTGCTAAAGCAACAACTGCATCATTGGCACTCGCCATAGAAACACCTTTAAATAAATCTTCTACTGTCATTTTTTCTCCTGGTTGTAAATAAATTTGAGTTCCTCCATATCCAGCTGCATTACTACTTGCGGTTACAACGTCATCCCACTTGATTTTCCCTGCTTCTATTTGTTCTAAAATAATAATCTGACTCATCATTTTAGTTAAAGAGGCAATCGCAACTTTTTCCTGTTTATTCTTTTCATATAAAACCTTCCCAGTAGATGCCTCAATTAAAATGGCACTTTTTGCATTTGGCGTGACATCCTGTTCTGCACTTACAAATATTGGTAAAAGTAGAACGCTACAAAAAAGGATAGGTAATATTTTTTTCATTTTTCCACCACCTATTAAATAGTATGAAATAAAAACTAGAACTTTCGTAAATTCATTAAAATACGAACGCATATGTTTTTTGAACTATGTCATTGAGGTGATTCAAATGAAAAAAAGTCTTTTGGTGTTACTACTATTGTGTTTGGCTCTAGGATGTACTAATACAAAAAATATGCAAGAAACAGAGGTAAATGAAATGAAAAATCTTCCATACTACCATGAAAATTTAAAAGAACGATATTTACTCTATAGGCAAGAAAATCCTACCCTTACTGAGGAGAAAATTGTTACTTATGTTAATATTGGACTAGACCAACCATACTATACAAATACCAAAAAGACACCACATATCAATACACCATATATTCTTTCTAATAAGTATTTTTATATGGATTCAAATTATGTTCCAAACCATTTAGAGACGATTGATTCTAAGTATTCTAGTGGAAATCGTATGCTTATACAAGAAGCAAGGATTGCCTTTGAAAAAATGGCAGAGGATGCACTTCTTGAAGGATTTTCTATTCGTGCCATATCGGCATATCGTTCCTACCAATATCAAGAGAACCTATACCAAGAGTATGTAAAACAAGACGGAAAAGAAAAGGCGGATACCTATTCTGCACGTCCAGGATTTTCAGAGCACCAAACTGGTTTAGTAGTGGATGTGGATAACAAAGAAATACCCTATACAAGATTTGAAGAAACAAAAGAATTTCACTGGATGATGGAACATGCAACAGATTATGGTTTTATTTTAAGATACCCTGAGGGGAAAGAGAATATTACTGGTTATACTTATGAATCGTGGCACTATCGATATGTTGGTTGTGAAGTAGCAAAAAAAATAAAAAAATTAAATCTTACCTTTGATGAGTATTATGCTAGATATATTGAAATAGAAAAAGAATAGACACTTCTATCCTTCTTCTATTGAAGCAAGTTTATCAATTTCCTCAATCGATAACCCTGTATATTTCGATATTTTTTCTAATGGTTCATCCTCTTTTAACATCACTTTCGCAATCTCTATTTTTTCTGTCTTCTTTCCTTCCTCTAGACCTTCTTCCTTTCCTTCTTCTTTTCCTTTCTCTTCGGCATGATATAATTCTGT